>CAZOLK010000026.1:0-37232 GCA_964580325.1 uncultured Verrucomicrobiota bacterium
GGGGCGGCGCGTTATGGTGGTGGAGCAGGCCAATTGTCTGGGCGGCATTGCCACATCAGGGTTGCATGGCCATATCTGCACGTATACCGCCAATGGTCTGCCTGACCGTGTGGTCGGCGGGATCTGCGTCGAGTTTGCCGAAAAAACCGTGGCTGCCGGTTACGGCGTGTTCCGTACAATCGATTTCGATTTCGAGGTTGAAGGATTCAAGTTGATCCTGGAACAAATGGCAGCCAAAGCCGGCGTGCACGTCCTTTATTATACCCAGTTCGCTGACGTGGTTATGGAAGACGGGCGCATTGCCGCGGTCATTATCCAGAGCAAGAGCGGGCGCCAGGCTATCCGCGCCAGGCAAGTGATCGATTGCACCGGCGATGCGGATGTGGCTGCCCGGGCCGGAGCGCCGTTCATGTTCGGTCGTGAGTCTGACGGCGCGACCCAACCCATGACCCTGATGTTTCAAATCGGCGGTGTGGATTTTGAAAAGGTGAACGATTTCCGGCATAACGGTTATCGCGAAAAATACGGCGCCGATGATTTGTATAGCCTGAGTGCGCTATGGAAAGAAGCCCAAGACAACGGCGACATGGAGCCGTTCCAAAGTGTGATCATGGGTTGGTGGCACACGCCGACCCGGCCGGACCAGTTGGGCATCAATTTCACCCATATCACCGGGAAGAACTGCACCCTGGTCGAGGACCTGACGCAGGCGACTATCGAGGCG
Source organism: uncultured Verrucomicrobiota bacterium (assembly GCA_964580325.1). Lineage (GTDB taxonomy): Bacteria > Verrucomicrobiota > Kiritimatiellia > CAYTQP01 > CAZOLK01 > CAZOLK01. The sequence continues at coordinate 725 of CAZOLK010000026.1, forward strand.
CGACGCCAAGCGTTTCACACGGTGGACGTCTACCGCAAGTATGTGCCGGGCATGGAGCAATGCTGGATGAGCCACACCGGCGCCATCATCGGTACGCGCGAAAGCCGGCGTATTAAGGGGTTGTATACGCTGACCAAGGAAGATCTGGTGGCCCAGAAAACCTGGGACGACAGTATTGGCTACGGCTCCTTCTTTATTGACATCCACAACCTTGACGGTCCAGGCATGGACAAGGCTACGGTGCGCCCGCCCAAAGGGTTCAAGTACCAGATCCCCTATCGCGTGCTGATCCCGCAAAAAGTGGACAACCTGCTGGTCGCGGGCCGTTGCATCAGCAGCACCCACGAAGCCCATGGCAGCCTGCGCGTCATGCCCCAATGCGTGCTCGAAGGTGAAGCCTGCGGCGTGGCCGCGGATTTGGCTTTGCGCGAAAATGTGACCCCAGCCCAGGTCGATGTGGCGCAGCTCCAGTCCCAACTGCGCAAGCAGGGCGCCATTGTGTTTGAAGAAGATATCCAGCGGCCGAATTGATTGGATCCGTCCGATCCGTTTGAATCCGCCGGTTATTCCGTTTTAGCAGTATGCTCCAAGGGCCAGCGTCCCGGCGCGGTTTGTTTGCCGTAAAGCACCGCGGCCGCGGCTTTGAGCGATTCAGGACCGACGCCAAACGTGCACACCACGGCACCGGCTGACGGCACGGCGCCCATGGGGTAGGGATTGTTGGTGACGACTGCCAGCGGTATGCCGCTCTTGACCAGGGTCTCGACCAGCGGCGTGTTGTTTTCCTTGATCACGCGCCAGTAGTAGTTGGTCATGGCCACGGCATCCACCTGGGCCAGGAGCGACACGATCAGCGCCTGTTCTTCTTCCGTTGCGCGGAACGAGGTCGTGGCGTTGACGATATTGCGTGAGTGGCGCAGCATGGCCTCATTGAACTGGAACGGGTGGTGGTGCGCGTTGTTGGGCACGAACTCGGGGATGATCATCTGCTCGATGACCAGCACCTTTTTGTCCGGCGACAGGGGCAGAACATGTTCGCGGTCGCGCAACACCATGGTGGCCCTGGCCGCGACGTCGCGGCTCAGCTCGGCGATGCCCGGTTCGCGCAGCACGGCCTGGGCCTGGTCCGGGTCCTTTTTGCCGCCCGTATCGAACAGGCCCTGTTCGGCTTTCATGCGCAGCAGGTAGCGCAGCGACTCGTCCAGCTCCTCGCGGGTCAGCCGGCCGTCGTCGATCCAGCGCTTGATCTCGAAAAAGGTCTGGCTGCGCAGTTCGTCGTCGAACTTGAGCAGGACCAAGTTGCAGCCGGCTTTGATGGCCATGGCTGATGCCATGGGTACGCCCCAGCGCGCGACAATGGCGCCCATGCCCATGGCGTCGGTGGTGACCACTCCCTGGAACCCCAGTTCCTTTCGCAGCACATCGCGGATGATCGCAGGACTGAGCGAGGCCGGTAGAGCGGATGGATCCAGCGCGGGATAGGCGTTATGCGCCATCATCACGGCACGCAGGCCAGATGCAATCAGTGCGCGGTAGGGCGCCAGTTCCACCTGGTTCATGCGTGCGCGGTCGGCATGCAGCACGGGCAGATCGTGATGTGCATCGAGCGATGAGTCACCACGACCGGCAAAGTGCTTGGCCGTGGCGATCACGCCACCCTGTTCCAGCCCTTGCATGAACGGCACGACATAACGGCGGAACACGTCGGCATCGTCGCTGAAAGCGCGGATATTGATTTCCGGGTTGGCGGGATTGACGTTCACATCGCAGACCGGCGAGTGGAGCATGTCAATGCCGATCGCGGCCAGTTGGCGACCGATTGCCAGGGCTACGTCACGGGCCAGGTCCGGTTCGCCAGCAGCGCGCAGCCCCATGTTGCCGGGAAACAGGCGAATACCGGCGAACGGGAAGTCGTGGGAAAAATCGCCCTCGAAATCGGTGCAGATATGCAACGGCACGCCGCTGGGCCGGTTCATGGCCACATCCTTCAGCCGGTTAAGACGCTGTGTATACTCGGCTGCGCTGATGTTCATACCCGGGTACTTGAGTGGAAAATAGGTTTCGGCCGGTTTGAAATAGCCCTCGGGTTCAGTCCAGTTTCTGGTGTCTATTTTGCGGCCATAACTCAGGCGCTGAGCGCTTTCGGTGGTATAGGGTTCAATGCGCAACCCGCCGCAGTGCAGCTTGTCAATGTTATCCAGCACGCTGGGCGTGATCAGCGAGCCGCGCCAGGACTGGGTCAGGCACTGGCCGATCTTCTCGTCCAGGGTCATGCGCTCCAGCGCATCATTCACGATCTTTTGAATGCTGTCATTGGTCATGATACAAAATCCATTTCTGCTTAAAAATACAGTGTTCCACTCGAGATAATTCAACGTTACATTAGATAATAGATCGTGATTATTTTGTCAATGCGCCATTCTTTTGCAACCTTGATGTTTTGCCTCCATCGAAAAAGCCGACCGGATAACGGTTGACGATAGCGGGCGACGATAAGGGATATTTTTATAAAGTTCCTGCTCCCTGCTCCCTGCTCCCTCTTTTCATTTGACCCCAATTCGCCTTTGGCTTATGTTCTGCTTTTTTTAGGTCAACATGGAGAAAAGTACGATGTTGGATAAAACCGAACCCAGGGTGGTCAAGGACCGTGTCCGCCCCGTGTTTCCCAAACGGGCGGTCATTACCGGGGGCATGCCCTATGGTAATAAGGACCTGCATTTCGGGCACATCGGCGGGGTATTTGTTCAGGCCGATTGCTTTGCCCGGTTTCTGCGCGATCGGATCGGGCAGGACCATGTCATTTTTGTCTCAGGCACGGATTGCTACGGTTCACCCATTGTCGAGTATCATCGCCGTGCCGTGGAAAAAGGTGAGTTCATGGGCAGCCTCGAGGATTTCGTGGCCTACAACCATCAACGTCAAAAAGAGGCGCTGGCCGCATATCATGTCGAACCGAACCTGTTCGCCGCCTCAGGCATGGCTCCGTATCGCGGCATTCACGAGCTGATTGGCGCCTGGTTCCTGGAAACGCTCCATCGCCATGGGCACTTACTCAAGTTGACCACACCCCAGTTCTATGATCCGGAGCGCGAAGTGTTTCTCAACGGCCGCCAGGTGCAGGGCAAGTGCCCGGTGCTCAATTGCAACTCGGAAGAAGCTTATGCCGACGAATGCTCGCTGGGCCACCAGTATGAACCTAGGGATCTGCTCCAGCCGGTCAGCACCTTGACCGGCAAGACGCCTGAGATGCGCGACGTGATCAACTGGTATCTGGATTTGCCCAAGTTCCGTGAAGCGCTCGAACCATGGCTGTGCAATGCGCACCGGAAACCAAGCTGCCGCCAGTATATGATCAGTTACATACAGGAGTTTTTTGAACCGCCCACCATCCATGTGACCAAGGACCAGTTCGAGGCCGTAACCGAGATCGCGGACCGCTTTCCGGAGCATCGTCAGGAACCGGGCAAGGGCAAGTCCATGCAGTACATTTTCGCGTCCATGGACGCGTTGGAAAAGGCGCGCGCCATGATGGCGGAACACGGGATCCGCTACCGCATCGGCAAAACGCTGGTGCCTTTCCGTCTGACCGGCAACCTGGACTGGGGTTTGAAAGCGCCGGATCTTGAAGGGCTGGAGGGCTTGACTTTCTGGGTCTGGCCCGAATCGCTCTGGGCGCCCATCTCTTTTTGCGCCGCGTACCTCGAACAAACCGGCCACGACCCGGAAGCCTGGAAAGACTGGTGGTGCAACCACGAGGCAGCCGTGTACCAGTTCATTGGCGAGGACAACATTTTCTTCTACGGTTTGGCCCAAGCCGGCATCTGGCTGGGTATGCAGGGGCCGGACTACAGCATCGATCCGCCTGACGGCGACCTGCGGCTGACCGAACTGGTGGCCAACAAACACATTCTTTTCCTGGACAAAAAGGCCAGTTCCAGCGGTAAGGTCAAGCCGCCCATGGCGTGCGAGATCCTGGACTATTATACAGCCGACCAGTTGCGGACGCACTTCTTCAGCATGGGCCTGGGTCAGCGCAGCGTCGGATTCCGGCCCAAACCGCTCAATCCTGCGGCCACGGAAAAAGAGGGCGACCCGGTGCTCAAGGAGGGCAACCTGCTCCGCAAGACCTTTAACCGCGCCGTGCGCTCCTGCTTTTACACAGCCCAGAAATACTATGAAACGCGCATTCCTGTGGGTGAGATCAGCGCCGAAGTGCGCGAACAGTGCGAAAACGCGATCCTCGATTTCGAGGAGACCATGTTTAAACATGAATTTCACGTGGCCCTGGTCAAGGTCGCCGACTTCATCCGCGCCATCAACAAGCGATGGAACCAGGACAACCCCTACCAGGAGGATACGGACGAAACGGTCCGGTGCCAGGCCCTGATCGACGCGTTTCAGATGGTCAAAACCGCGACCGTGCTGATGCACCCCATCGCGCCCGTGGGTACGGAGAAGATCCGCGACTACCTAAGGTTGGGACCGGAGCTGTGGTGTTGGGACCGCGTGTTCGACGATCTGTACAGCTTTATGGACGATCCTGAACAACACCAGATCAAGGAGCTGGAACCGCGCCATGATTTTTTTGAAAAGCATCCGAGTCAGTGATCCATTTCAATAGCGCCGGCGTCGCGCTTGCCCTCAGGTTTGCGGCCGCGGAAATCGTAAAACTGCGGTCCGTTGAATTCCCAGGCATACAGCTCTTCGATGGTCGTATAGGCGTCGGCCAGCGTCCCGCGGCTGATGCGCAGGAAATCCAAGGCAGCCACCAGCCCGTTGCCGACCTTGAAGTCGGCTTTGTTGGCCAGGCTCGTGCCGGTCGGCAGATCGATCGCGCCGTCCCCGGCTTTTTTGCCGTCCAGGTAAAATGCGGCCTTGCCGGCTTTGCGGTCCACTTCCGCCACCAGGTGGAACCAGGCGCCCCGAGGCAGTGTCGGGCCTTCCAGCTTGGTGCCGTTGATCAGCAGTTGCGCTTTGCCGGAAGGCGTCACGGTCAGGCCGTAACCTTTGGCGCCATCGTGTTTGCGCACCAGTTCGCCGCCGTGTTTTTCCAACTTGCAGACAGCTTCGATGAGCCAGTTGTTGTCGGCCATATCCAGGCTTTTACGTTTCGCGCCGGAAAAAGGCAAACCCGACTCGCCTTCCTTGACGTTGTTGGAGAGCTTACCCTTCTTATTACGGCTCAGCGGGTAGACCATATCTTTTACGATCTCCGTGTGGGGCAATATGCCGATGCGCTTACCATCAAAGCGCAACGCACCCGGAATCCAGTCTTCCAACGGGCCGTCCACATAATCCGACGTCGTGGCGCTGGCCACGGTCAGATCGTTGCGCGGAACATGGTAGTACTGGCTGCGGTGCATCATTTCCTTGCTCAGGTAGAAGTGCTCGCCCAGCACCAGTTCGGGATGCTTGTCGCTTTGGTAGAAATTCCACTCGCCGACCATGGCGGATAAAGACCAGGGCACAAAAAACCGCACGCCCGCGTCGCGCGCCTCGACGCCTGGCCGGTAATCGGCTTTGGCCGGATCGGCCAACGGGCTTTGCTCCACATGCTTACCCAGCGAGCTGACCCGGCAGTCCAGTTCGCTCAGCACCTTTTGCAATGCTTCAAGCGTGTCGCCTCCATAGACCGGCGCTTTTTTCTCGCCGACCTTCTTGGTGCCGCCGACAAAACCGAAACTGCCCAGGTCTTTTTTGTCGTTGTGCGGCGTGCCCCAGAACACGTTGTAGCCGTAGGCCATGGTGGGGATGCCGCTGGCGCCGGCCTGGCCGGTGTCGCCGCCGCCAAGCATGGATACGTCGCCGGGCCGATTCTGGCCGACAAACGTTTTCTTGGCGTCGTACATAATGTTGCCCAGGATACACGAACGGTTGCCGGACGATCCATTCAGGCTGTAGTCGAAGTGGGCGATGGTGTTGTTGAAAAGCTGGTCCATAAACCCGAACACCATAAAGTAGCCGCAGTGCCCATAGTAGTCAGGATCGTCCTCATCATAACGCCCGGCCAGGATGTTGTTGAAACAATAGACCTTGAAACCGCCGTCCAGGTAGAGGTTGTAGGCCAGTTCATGGCCGGTGAACGTCTTGGTGCCAACCGCGTTGCGGCTGATGTTGTTGTAGATGTAGGCCGGACCGCCCTGGAACAGTTCGATGCCGCCGTAGTCGTTGCAGCCCAGCATGGTGTCGTCGCACTGGTTGTGATGGATCAGAATGCGGGCAAACGGCTGGTCGCGGTCGTCGCCTGAGCCTTTGCCGTTAAGGGTGAAGATGCCGCAACCCCAACTGCGCTTGACGATGTTGCCGGCCAGTTCAGTGTTCTCGGCCTGTACAACGGCAATGGCCGGGATGCAGGTGGTCGGCGATTTGCCTGGCCGAAACCCGGTGTTGATCACGCGGTTGCGCATGACGCGAACCCGTTTCAGCACACCTACGGCGGAACCCACGCACCAGATGCTGCCGATGCCCGATGAATTGCACACATCATTGTCGGTTATGGCGATATCGGTCATGACGTCGTTGTTGAACTTGCCCAATTCCTTGGTCCATGGGCGATCGATGTTCTGGGGCCGCGGGAAGCAGACCACCGCATTGATCACGTCATGGAACGTACAGTTGCGCACCGTGATATGGCTGCAGTTGCCTACGGCGCGCACCATGGGCGAGGTCCAGATCTGCCAGGGATAGCCGTACTTGCCGTCGTCCTCGTCGTTGAAACGGAACGTCAGGCCGCTGACCGTGATGTGGCCTTGATCCAGGATCTGGATCGGCGAGCGCACTACGCCCACCTCGAAAGCGCTTCTGTTCGGATCCAGGCCATCGGCCAGGCGCACGTAGACGCGGCCTTTTTTGGCATCATAGTAATACTCGTCCGGTGCGTCCAGGAAAGCGGCCAGGTCTTCAATGAAATAGCCCACGGGCCGACCGATCTTCTTTGGCTGCTTGCCAGTGCCGCTGTGATAATAGTAGGCGCCACCCGGCGAGCTGATCTTGAACGAACCGGTTTCGGGCTTGAACTGCTTGGGCTTGACCATGTGCGGTGAACCCATCAGATTACGGTGCTGGGTGTAAATCGTGCAGCCGTCAAAGAAGTTGGCGGGTTTGCCTTTCCAGCGCGAATCCGTGATCCAGCCGCTGTTCATGAACCCCTGGAATGTTTCCCACTGGTGCCAGTAAGAGACCGGTTCGAACGGTTTGCCCGGATGCCAGTCCGGATCGCGCGCTTTGTGCATCCGTGCGGCGCGGCCATCGGTGAGGCGCCACATGCTGGAAAAGGGCATTTTGTCCACGTCGAAATTCTTACCCACATCGTTGTACCAGACCTTGTCCAACTCGGGCATACGCGGCGGTGCATCTTTCAGGCCGGCGCACTTTTTCCAACCGCCGCGAATGGCGCGCGACCCGTAAATCAGTGCCTCGCCCTGGCCCCAGTTCGGAACGCTGGTAAGGTGAATCGGTTTGCCTGGTTCGCCGGATTCCGCCGGGCGCATGTCGCCGCGATAAACCACGCCGCGTTTGAACACGTAGGTGGCAGTGCCTTTGGTCGTCTTGGCATTGCCTTCGGCGGCCAGGTCCCAGGGGTGGCGTTTCCAGGGCGCCTCGCGCGTGCCCGCCGCATTGTCGTCGCCTTTTTCATAATCAATGTAGAATACACGGACGCCGCCAGGATACACGAACGGTTCCGGCGCCCAATCCAGCCCGCCTTGGGGCAATACCTTGGCGTGAGGCTTCTGCCAGGAATACGGCTGGTCCGCGAGACACGCTCCAAGGGTTAGGAAAAAGATTGCGCTGATCATGATTGGTTGACTTTTCTGCATCGCACTGCTCCTGGTGATTAGGTGTTGATACACATTACGCATTTACTCATGGTGAGATCCTTGTTGTATAGTAGTATAAACTGCGGGGAGCGCAAGCATAATTAATTTGCATGGATGCTGGAGCATCTCCGAGTTCCGAAGCGACATGAACTGGCTACTGCCGTATGGCAACTCCCGTGTGGCGCTTCCGGGTTTGCCCTGGGCTGGTATGTCACGGCCCTTGGGGCCTGAAATGGGTTCTGAGATACGCAGTGATTTTGTAAGAGGTCGGTGAAAAGCCGCTTCGGACCCAATGGATGTGAATCCCGCAAACTACGACTTGCCTTCAGGGTAATTTTTTGGCTCCCGGCACCTATACCGCTGAAAAATTTTGTTTTCAATATGGTCAACGCAGAGTAACATATTATGTCAAAACAATGGTGCATAGTGAAAAGGTGGCTAACATGAGAAACCTATTAATTAATATTTTGATGAGAATTCCAAATGATCGAGCATGACGATGCTTTGAACTATTTGAATGCGCATTATACTAACTATTTGCGAGATCTGATGCAGGGACACCGGGCGCGATGTGCGAACTTGGTCGAACGCTTGCTGGTCGATGGGATGAACGTACGAACGCTTTATGAAAAGCTCTATCAGCGGTCGCTCTACGAAATCGGAGTACTTTGGGAAACCAACCAGATCTCGGTGGCCGTGGAACATGCCGCGACCGCGGTGACGGAATCGCTGCTGCCGCTTTCGTACCAAACCATTTTTTCCACGCCACGTATCGGACGCAAGGCGGTCACCAGTTGCGCGGTCAATGAGTATCACCAGATCGGTGCGCGCATGGTGGCCGATATTCTGGAAATGCACGGCTGGGACACCATGTTTCTGGGCGCCAATGTCCCAGTCGCCGATATGATGAAGGTCTTGAACAGCATGAAACCGGATCTGCTCTGCCTCTCATTGAGCGTCTATCACCAATATGCCGCTTTTCTGCACATGATTCAGACCATACGGCAACAGTACCCGCAGATTCCGATCCTCGTGGGGGGGCAGGCTTTTCGACATAGCGAAGGCCATGCGATCAGCGACATTCCGAACGTGACGTATCTTGAAACTTTACAACATCTGGAAGACTGGCTGGAATGAAGGGATCGGACGACATGCAGAGAATTCATGAGGCTATTGGCCGGCATATCTCGGACCATTCTCGCATCTGTCCGGCGGTTCTGTTCGATCTGACAGGCGCAGCCCTTTGGTTCAATCGTGCAGCCGAAACCTATTTTGGCCCAAACCTGCTGCAGATCGGTTTGAGGACCATGACCGTCAACCTAGAGAACCACGAGATCCAAGCCATCTTGCGTGGCGAGCGCCCAACGGGGCAGTGGTGCATGATGACCGCCACCGGCTTGCCGAATACCTTTGACTGCACCACGGTGCCGATTCAAAATAAAGGGTTGCTGATCATGATGGAACATTTGATCGACGACATGGACATGCTCCGCGACAGTCTGATGAGCACCAACCAGGAGCTGAGCCTGATGACACGCGAACTCCATAAGAAAAACGTGGAACTGCAAAAGCTGAATGAATTAAAAAATCAGTTCCTGGGCATGGCAGCGCACGATTTGAGAGGCCCCATCGGAAACATCCAAATCCTCGCATCAATGCTGTTGAGCGACGAAACGTGGCTGGATGCAGAACCGCGCAATGAACTGCAGTTGATCGAACAATTGAGTGCTTTTATGATGACGCTACTGAACGACCTGCTGGATGTATCCGCCATCGAGGCCGGTCAATTCAAGCTTCATTACGAACAGGCGGAAGTCTGCGAATTAATGGACCAGGCCATCCTGATTGGTGGACGCCATGCCCGACAGAAGTGTACCGCGATCCAATGGGAACGCCCGGACCAACCCCTGTACCTCATGCTAGATCCCCGGAAATTTGTCCAGGCTGCTGCCAATCTCATTTCCAATGCCGTCAAATATTCGCCGAAAAACACCAGTGTGCGCATTGTGCATAAATTGGATGAGGACCGCCTTCGGCTGGCGGTCTGGGATCAAGGGGCCGGCATTCCGATCAAGGAGCAGAAGCGTTTATTTGAATCTTTTGCAACAGGATCCGCGAAAAGCCAGACAGAAGAAAAGCCCACGGGTCTCGGCTTGCTGATTGTCAAGAAAATCGTCGAAGCTCATGGAGGCGCCGTGGGTGTGATCAGCGAACCGGGCTGCGGCAGTTGTTTCTGGTTCGAACTGCCGGTGACCTACCAACACGCAGTCAAAACAGAAAGAGTATGCACATGAATCAATACGAATTACTGTACAAAGCAGGCAGCCTTACGCCGCCCTCGGAGCAGACTGTTACCGAGTATAAGAAAAAGGCCGATAAACTGACCGCTGAAGTCAGCCGCTTGTTGGTGGCCCGACCCGACCTGGAACGGCTCATTGGCGCCGACAACCAATCCATGATGGAGGACAACCACCGCAATCATGCGCGTTTTATGGAATCGCTGTTTGTCGCCTATTCAGCGGAAGTATTTGTGGAAACCGTCAGTTGGGTCTTCCGGGCCTATCGCGCGCACGGATTCCAACTCACCTACTGGCCAGCCCAATTGGACCTATGGCTGGAGCTTCTCAAAAAAGAGTTATCGGAAGACGCTTATCGCGAGATAGAGCCTTTCTATCGATTCATGCTGGTCAACCAAGCGGCTTTTGTACAGCTTTCGGATGCCACGATAAAACATCGGATGAATTCGGAATAGAGCCAGAGGGTTCCGTTTCCGGCAACCTTGCGCGATGAACTGCGGACGCAATTGGACTGGCGGCAAACTGTGGGTCTAGCGACCAAACCGTTTGTCGAGAATCTGATATCCGGCGTGGTCATTTCCTTTTCGCAACTGTTCAGGACAGGCGATTACGGTGATCGTGGACAGGCATTACGGTACAGTGCGAATCTTGCACAGGTCCCGTGCCTTGGCGATCACCGCGGCCCAGCAGAGCCGCCATTTCGCGGATTACAAGGAGCTGCGTTTCTGGGTCATGGAAATGGGGCGTGAAAGGGTGCGCTGCTGGGTAGCAACCTGGGCCGATTCGCCGACAGATGCCTGGCAGCTCAGCCACGACATCCGCACCAACCTGATCCTAGGATTCAGGTGCCTCGACATCCATGCGCATCAATAATATATAATATCTTATGCCACTATCCAGGCCATTTCGCCATCACACTGAATCAGCTTGACCAGGCAGCGCGTGTCTGCGCCAGCCTCTTCGTCCATCCACTCCAGGCATACGCTTGCGGTCGCGGGCGCTTGTTCAAGCACCGTGCGGTTGTTGCGCGTCACCCGCACGGTTTGCACCAGGTCCGTGCCCTGGGCATGCATGATGAAGCGTGGCGGCGTGCCTACGCGTTGAACATGCAGCAGGATCGGTGCGCCAGTCACGGCATAGCATTGACGGGCGTACAAAGCGTCGAAAATATGGTCGCGGGACAATGCTTCAGCATACACCGCTGCTTTACCGCTACCCAGGCCATGACCCATTTGCTTGCGTTTGCGGCAGATCCCGGACTGGCCGGGATGCCCGTCGTGCCCGTCGCTGGAAGCGATCAAGCCGAACGCCAGGCGGTCCAGGTAGCGGTTGATCGCGTAATCAACGAATCGATCATTGTTACAGGTCACGTCCAGGTCGCGATCATCGGAAGCACCCCAGACCGAATAGACCTCCACCAACCGGTCGTATTGCTGGTTGAACCAGGCGTCCAGGTCCATGAGGAACTGGGCGGTATTGGGATGATGCGGCACGGTCATGGCCTGATCGCCCAGGCGGTCCAACCAGGCCCATAATTCCGCTGGCGTGCGAAAGCCCGAGCGGCTGTTGCCGTAGCGTACCGGCGCCTTTTCGCGCACGGCGTCGAGGATCTCGGGCACGCGCGTATCTTTGAAGTAGACGTTGCGATGGCCATAGGCCATGTTGGTCCATTCATAGCCTTTGATCGCGGCGAAGCGGCCGTCCTGGTTATAAGCGTCGGTGGTGTCCATAAGCGTTTTCCAGTCGTGGGCATTGAGCTGGAAATCGTGGTCACTCATACAGAAGAAATCCAGGTTGGCCGTATCGCGCGCGTAACGGAAATTATCGTCCAGGCTGCCGCTGCCGCAGCCCCAGTTGTCGAGAAACGTGCTCTGATTGCTGTGTGCGTGTAAATCGCCGAAATAGACGTTATGCCCGGCAATGGAACGAGGTGCGCGACCGCGCGCCAACGCCTTCAGTCCGGCGCGCAGGTCCGCGCTACGGATACAGCAGACAAAACCGAGCCGGAACCAGTTGCGCGAGGGTTCGCTGCTTTGCGGCGCGATGCTGAGCATGACCGGTTCGCAGCCGTTCAACAGGTCGCGGTGTACGCGCAGGAAGCCGATGCCGTTGACGGCAAGGCTTTCGCTTTGGATCCATTCATCGAGGAACAAAGCCGCGCCAAAAGGTTTGCCGCGTTTGCGGCGCAAATCGAAATAGAACTGGGCCTGATCGCCGGACCAGAGTTGGGCATAGGACGACAAGGTAAAGGACAGCAGGCGGCTTCCGTTCAGGTTGAGATCAAAGCGACCGGTGGGTTGCGGATAGGCGCAGCCGTTGCCCATGGCCATCTCAAAGACGAACACCGCATGAGTGCGCGACGAAGCCGGCGGCGGCGCCGTGCGCCAGGTCAGGAAATCCGTGCCGTTCATGCGTATGGCGTGGGCCTGCGCCAATTCCAACATGGACCAGCCATACGGCTCTTTGTAGCTATAACCGCGTAAGCCCTCCAACATGGCCGCGCCGTCCACCACTTCCGCGTTGCACGGTTCAGCCCATGCATGCAGGCGCGCATCCAAACTTTGTAAGCCGCCGTCCTGTGCAAACAGTTCATTCATCGTTTTATCCTTTCGCTCGGTTTTCATGGTTTCCACAGCCTAACAGATCAGGCCTGGAAATCAATTGACGGCACTCACTTTCGCTTGTATATTTTCACCATGATGCGAAAAAAAGAAGACCCCATGGTCCAGCGCCTGCGGCATGTACCGTTGGTGTGCGAAATGCGGCGAAGCAACCTGGAGGCCCTGTCAGGTCATTGTTTTTTCGTTCGCGACGCATGGAGCCTGTTGTTGATGGACTATACCGGTCGCGTCGAGATCGAGGGCGTGAAGTATGCGATTCGACCAGGTACGGCTTGTCTCATTCCACCTGATATGGAACGAACGTACATGCTGTCGGGCGCGGCCATCCATCGCATGGCTCATTTTACCTGGCCGCCTGACAAGACCGCGCCGACGCCGCGTCTCTATGATGTGGGCCACGCGTTCATGGCGCTGTGTCAAGCATTTGACGAAGGTATTCTCTATGCCGCCGAGCAACGGGAAAGGGCCCAGGCAAGGCTCTGGGACATCCTCTGGCAGATCGTCAGCAGTCAACCCATGGAACGCAAACCGGTCCAGCCGCTGCACCCGGCGCTGGTGGTCGCGGTGCGCCATATCGAGCAAAACCTGGACCGATTCCTGACCGTAACGGCAGTATCCCGGGCCGCCGAAATATCGCATAATCATTTGATCCGCCTGTTCCGCCGCGAATACGGACTGACCCCGACTGGCTATATCAAGCGCCGGCGTCTGCACCTGGTGCGTTACCTTTTGCAACACTCCAACTTGCCCATCAAAGTGATCGCCGGCCAGGTCGGCGTACCGGATCTACAGCAGTTTAACCACCTGGTCCATCGCGCCTGCGGCTGTTCGCCCACCGCGTTGCGCGAGGGTCGGGCAAAGTAATCGGCTCATGTTCGCGAAGCTTTGCCTTCTCTTTCTCCTTTCCCTTTACTTGCCGAACTCTTATTGGACGACCATGACCATACCTCGCAGAGGAATAAGGAAACATGCAATCGAGAGGTGAAACTGCATAAAAGAGGAATGCATCCTGAAAGAATGCCACAAGGAGGTCTAGCATGGCACAAGGTTTCGTCTTTTTTGAACTGCCCTTTCAGGGCAGCATGAGAGGCGCCCAGTTCCTGGAACATTTGATTTAATCAGATCTTATCCATACTGCTTTTTGGCCAGGTGCAATACGTTATCGACCATCTTGAAGTTGGTGGGAATACTGGAGTGGCTGTCTTTTTCACCAAGCGCCAGGAACCCGTTGATTTCCAGGGATTGGTCAAACAGGGCCATCACCTGTTTTTGAAGTGGCTGGTTGAAATAGATCAACACATTGCGGCATACAATGAGATGAAAACTGTTTAAGGCGCCCGTATTGAGCAGGGAATGGGTCAGGTACAGGATTCGCTCATGAATGGTTTTTCTGATTAGCATACCGTTGGCCCTTGATTCGAAGTAGTCCGTTACCTCACCTGTACCGCCGGCCGTGGCATACGAGTTCCTGCTCTCCAGCACCGCGTCCCTGGTGTACAACCCGTTCTTGGCTTCCTGGATCACGTAGGGGTTGATATCCGAGGCATAGATGCGTGATTTATGCAGCATGCCCATCTCTTCCAGCATGATGGCCAGCGATACAGCCTCCTCGCCCGTGGAACAGCCAGCGCTCCAGATGCGGATGTAGGGGTAAGAATCCAGGTAGGGCAAGACCAGCTCGCATATCTTCCTGAGCAGGGCCGGGTCCCGGAAGAATTCGGTAACGTTGATGGAACACTCGAGGAACAGGTCCTCGAACACCTCTTCATCGGCTAGGGCACACTCGCGAAAATGGCTAAAGGAATAGAAACTGCGCTGGGCCATGGCGCGGGCAATGCGACGCCGCACACTGGAAGCGACGTAATTGCGGTAATCGTATCCATAACGGGAAAAAATCTCTTCCAGGAACTCCGTCAATTCGCTGTCGCCGATCTCCTGGGGTTCAAGCGAGATATTGCGGCGCAGAAAAGATATGATTTCGGGCAGCGGGAACTTGTAATCGACCTGGCCGGTAGACCAGGCTTTGTGCAACAGGTGGTTGGCTTCGTCATCGGAGGGATCCTCGATGATGATGGTGCTCTCTTTTTCCTTCAGTAGCGGCAGCGCCTTTACGCCGTCCTCGCCGTAGCCGCACAACAACACCGCAATCAGGCCTTCGGCATAGGTCGTGGCCAGCGACTCGAACAAGACCTGGATGGACGGTTTGGCAAAGCAGACTTTTGGACCGTTGCGCAAGCGTATCCGCCTATTTTCAACCTGCATATGGCAAGCGGACGGGGCAATGTAGACGCAACCGTCTTTAATTGGCATATCGTCCTCGGGGTGGACAACTCGCAACCGGGTCACGTTGCGTATGATCTGCTCGAGCTGGTTTGGCCGATCTTCCTTGACATGCTGGACCACAAAGAGGGGTACATTGCTGGCCGGAAGCTGGCGGAAAAGCAGCAGAAATTTCTCGAGGCTGCCCGCGGAACCGCCGAAACCGACAGCCTTGATGTCGCGCAGCGGTTTACTGTTCATTCGGCAACGGGGATGAGTGGAACGAACACCCATACGAAAAAGATAGTTGTGCAGGTACCGATGAAACGCCGTGATTTTGACATACTCAGGCTGCGGCTGTTGAAGCCGGATCAGTTCCTCTATCACACGGATTGGTAACATGGAGGTGGAAAAGAATGCAATGTCCAACTGGCGGTTGTCGCCTGCGTGAAGGTATTGCAGAAACTTCCGCTGCACCTCGTCGTTCCACAGGTCCCCCTGCACCGAGATATGGCGCACGCCCTGAGCATCTATGGTGGTGTGGATATCGTCCGTGTCGATCATGAAGTCTCCATCCGCGTAATCCAGGCGTGGATCAGGGTGATCAACGCATCGTAATCGACTGGTTTGGCCAGATAATCGTTGGCGCCGGCGCGCAGGCAGGCCTCGCGATCGCCCTTGATGGCCTTGGCGGTCAGGGCGATCATGGGTGCCTGCGCCATGGTCCGGCAGTGCATGTCGTCACTGGACGCCCAGCCGCGCACGGTACGCAACATTTCATAGCCGTCCATCTCGGGCATCATGATATCGACTAGCACCAGGTCAAAGCGTTCTTGCCGCAGGATCTCGAGGGCCTGTCGCCCGTGCTGGGCGTCGACCACGCGTGCGCCCTGCTCTTCCAGGGCCGCACCCGTGACATAGACGTTCTTGATGTCGTCATCTACCACCAGGATCTTTTTGCCGATGAGCTTCTGTTCCAGGTTGAGCGCACGGACCAAAGGCGATTTGACCGGTTGACTTACTGAGAGCAAGGCCCGGATTTCATCCAGCAAACGCTCCTCGGAATTGGCGGTCTTGAGGATGATACACTCAGCATAGGCTTTGAGGTTCTTCTCCTCTTCGGGCGTCACTTCTTTGCCGGTATAGATAATCACGGGCAGGTTCATCCCGTTCTCGCGGATATGTCGGCAGATATCCAGGCCGCTGCCGTCCTCCAGGCCCAGGTCGACAATGACGATGTCACAGTCTTTGCGCAAAGCTTCATAGGCTTCGCTGCGCGATTGCACAGCCGAAGCTTGCAGCGCCAGTGACCGCACAAGTTCACCCATGGCTTCGGCCAGTGTTTGATCGTCCTCAACGATCAGGACCTGCTGCTTTTTGGGGCTTTGTCCTGACATGCGGGCCAGCGAACTCACGATATCCTCTGGAGGCAACGGTTTCTGCTTGAACTCTACGCCGCCCAATTCGAGCACGGTCGGATCAGGGTCGCAGGCAGACAAGATCTGGACCGGCACATTGCGCGTGGATGGATTGCGGCGCAAACGGCGAAGCAACTCGATGCCGTTGAAATCGGGCAACTGAATGTCCAGAAAGATCCCGCGCAGGGGAAACATGCCGGCCATCATTTCCCCATCGGCAGCGGTTGGCGCGTGTATAAACTTGAAGCCGCGCATATGGACGATATTCCCCACGGATTCTGCAAATGCGGCATCATCCTCCACGACCATAAATAGGATATCCGTAGGTGAAATGGTAGCGCGATCATCTTTGACATAGGTGACTTTGGGCATGACCTGTACTTGGACAGGTCCGGCGAACGAGGGCGACTCAGGTTCCCGGGGCTGCCTGGATCGGACATCCTCTGCCAACAGTCGGCGCGGCAGGATCAGGCTGAATACGCTTCCCTGATCGATTACACTGGAGAGGGTGACCTTACCCTGCATCATTTCAGCCAGTTGCCGGGCAATGGTCAAGCCCAATCCGGTACCGCCGAATTTGCGCGATGAAGAGCTGTCGACTTGCTCAAACTCATTGAAAATGCTGCCGAAATGCTCCTTGGGGATGCCCACGCCAGTGTCGCGCACCTGGAAAACGATGCGGTCTTCGTCTTCCGGAACTAGTTCGAAGATCACGCTGACCGATCCTTTCTCGGTGAATTTGATGGCGTTGGAAATGAAGTTGCGCAGGATCTGGCCGATCTTCTCTCGGTCGCCAGTCAACTCTGCGCCAATCCGGTCCTCGACACTATAGTCCAGGCCCTTTTCACTTGTCAGCGGTTCGAAATAGTTGACCAACTCATCGGCCAATCCGCTGGTGGCAAAAGGCGCGATATTGAGATCAACTTTGCCGGCCTCGATCTTGGACAAGTCCAGGATATCGTTGATTAAACGCAGCAGCTCCGCGCCTGCGCTGTGGATGACGCTCGCTTTCTTGATTTCATCTTTGCTCAACCGACCGGAGGTATTGCGCTGCAACATCTTTGAGAGCATCTGGATCGAGTTCAGCGGCGTGCGCAGCTCATGAGACATGTTGGCCAGGAACTCTGCCTTGTAGCGGTTGGTGCGTTGCAGTTCGAGTGTCTGATTTTTCAATTCGGCGGTCATGTGGACCAGTTCCTCGTTCTGCTGCTTGGTCTCCTCGTTTTGCTGCTGGAGTTGCTGCTGCTGTTCTTCGAGCATCTGGTTGGTCTGCTGCTGCTCCTCGTTTTGCTGCTGAATCTGCTGTTGCTGTTCTTCGAGTTGCAGGTTGGCCTGGCGCAGTTCCTCGGTCTGTTGCTGCAATTGCTGCTGCTGCTCTTCCAGCTTCAGGTTGGCTTCCTGCAGTTGGCGGGCCTTGGCTTCAGTACGTTGCTGCGCCATGCGCGTGCCTTCGAGCAGGTCCTTGATGGCTTGGCCGCGGATCGCGGCATCGAGCCTGGCCGCAATGACGACGCCGGCCTCATGGAAGAAATCCAATTGATCCGGACGAAAAGCTTCGAGCGCGGCCAGTTCCATAACACCGAGCAACTTGAACTCAAACAGGAGCGGCATGACATAGTGCGCCTTGCACTGCCAGGTGGCTCCGCCTGCTTCCACCACAGGCTTGTCCGGATCTTCTATCTTCAGCAAGATGGGCTGTTTCTCCGCGGCGACCTGACCGACCAATCCCTGGTTATACTCAAAAACCTGGCGCGAGCTGTCGGCGGCATGGGCAAACGATCCACCGAGATTGAGTTGCCGACGGTCTTCATAGTGGATATACAACAGGCCATAGTGCAGATCCGCATAGCGACAAATGAAGGTGACGGCCTTAGTGGCCATGTCGTTAAGATTCAGATCACCGACCAGTTCAACCGTCAGGCTAGAAAGCCCTTCCTTCACCCAGGCAGCTCGTTCCAACAGCGTCCTGTTTTTTCGCAACGAGATCTGCATATGCTGTAACTCTGTGGAAAAGTTGTCACCGGCATTGCGCATAGGCATGTCTTGGGACAGGTCACCTGCGGCGATCACCTGTAGTTGGGTGATGATCCGTTGCATAACCTGGCTGAGCCCGCGGGTTGCACGGGCCAATCCTGAAGCGTTATCGGGCAGGTCGTTTTTCAGTCTGCCCAGGGCCATGTTCTGCAAGATCTTTTCGAGTGCATGCGGTTCAGCGCCGATCAGACGGTAGAGCACCATGGTGGCCAGGGTTCCAGCCACGGCAAACACGGCAATGACGGCCAGCGCCATCAGGCGCAGCATAAAAACACAGGCCAACTGCCCGCGCTCAAGAGCCGGATTGAATTGACCTGACACCACCTGCCCGCGGACAGCTTGGTCCAAGACCTCGTCCAGTTCAGTAAAGATCCGTCCCCAGTGCATTTCCATCCAGACCGCCCCGGGCAGGAGAATCAATAACGGCAACAGCAGCGCTACGAGCATCAACGCCCAGACTCGTATTTTCATGCGCCTTTCTCCAGAGGTAACCGGACATCGAAGACCGCACCGGAACGGTCGCTACGGTTGCGGACCTGAATGGAACCGCCATGGTTATGCACAATATCGGCGCTGATGGACAACCCCAGGCCAGTGCCCTTGCCCAGCGCCTTGGTAGTGAAAAAAGGCTTAAAGATGGCTTCACGCTGCGACTCCGCAATGCCGTGACCTTCATCCTGAATCAGCAGTTGAACACAGTCCGCTTCACGCCGGGTCGTTATCGTCAGCGTGCCCTCCTGCTCCATGGCATCGGCAGCATTGACGATCAGGTTGACCAGCACCTGGACGATCTGCTGTTCATTGACCTGGATGACCGGCAGATTGTCATCCAGCACTTTGCGGACGTCGTACTTGTGTTTGAGCTTGCTCCAGCATAACCGGATCGCGCTATCGACCACCTGGTTGACATCAACGCTGGAGCGTTCACTGTCCACGGGCGTATCACTGCCAAAGAGCTGAACCCCCTTGATGATCGCGTTGATGCGATCGCAACATTCCCTGATGTTGCCGACGGTCTTCGTGAAGAGATCATGGCTGGTGAAGATCCGGGGCTGCGTTGATGCGGTTTTGACCGTAAAATTATCGAGTTCGGATTCGAGCAACTCGGTCACATTCATGATATACATCAGCGGGTTGCGGATTTCGTGAATAAGGCCGGCGGTCAGCGTACCCAGCGAGGTCAGCCGGTCGGCGTGGATCAGTTGACGGGCCCGTTCCACGGCCAGGCTCTCCATGTTTTCGGCATAAGAACGGATCTGGCGATGGGCTTCGATCAAGCGTTGTCCCACGGTCACGCGGCTGTAGAGTTCATTGGGGTCAACGGGCTTGGCCTGATAATCATGGGCGCCGCTCTGCAGTGCCTGGATCAGGTCCTCGCGCTTGTTTTTCGAGGTGAGTAGAATAATGTAGATGAACGGCCCGTCCTTGCGTGCGGCCACGCGTCGACAAACCTCCACGCCCTCCATGCCGGGCATCATCCAATCCATAACCACCAGGGATGGTGGGTCAGGACGGTTCAGCCGGTCCCAGGCTTGGTCGCCATCACTGGCCTCCTCGACCGTATAGCCCCAATCAGCCAGGTAATGGGCCACCCTGCGGCGTGTTCCCAGTGAATCGTCAGCTACCAGCGCTCTCATGTTCATCCTTGATCAGGCCAATCTGCTTCAACTGTTCGAGTACTTCGCGTTTTCGGAACGGCTTGGTGATATACGATTCGCACGCGTTATTGAAAGCGGTCAACACAGATTGAGCATTGTCCACGGATGTGATCATTATAATCTTGGAATAGCGTTCCGGCGGTACGTTGTGCTTCTTCTCCAGTTTACGGATCACTTCCAGGGCCGCCTGTCCATCCATGGCTGGCATGCGAATGTCGAGACAGATCAGGTCGTATGTCTTGCCGGCCACCATACCGTTATTGGCCTTGACGATAGCTTCGGATCCATCGGTGGCAAAATCGCTTTTGCCGACATCCTTGAGGTACATGGCCAATTGTTTTCGGATGACCGGGTCATCGTCTGCTATCAGTATTTTCATATTGTATCCTGATTTATGTTCCAATCCTGTTGTGCGATAACTAGCTTTAATTGATTAAACGCATGATGCATCGCAGGGAGAAGCTCGCGGCACGCATGCCCGTCGCCTTTCTCAGCGGCATTTTCCATCTGCAGCGCGCAATAACCGAGCTGCTGGGCGCCCATGTTGTTGGCCGAGCCCTTAATCCGGTGCGCGACCAGTTCGATGTCCTTAATACTTTTCATATCCAACAGACGTCCAAGCTCATACATATCTTCGGGCGTGGTCTCGAGCAAATCAACAGCTAATTCACGTACAAAGTCCATGTTGTTATCCGTAGCATCCAAGAGCCAATCGATATCCAGCGCCTTCATGGCAGCCGCGGCCGCGTCCAGAATCGTTGCCGATTGTTCCGTTGCGGCTGGAGCAACGGCAAAAAGGTGCTCGAACAAAGCCTGCAAAGCCGCGCGGCTGATGGGTTTGGGCAGGTAATCGTTCATCTCGACCTTGCGGCATTCCTCGCCCATGTCCTGGGTGGTTTTGGCCGAGATCGCAACAATGGGGATGGCTTCGGCCTGGCGAGTGCGCTCGAATTGGCGGATGCGCCGGGTGGCTTCGAATCCGTCCATCACCGGCATCTGGCAGTCCATCAGGATCGCGTCATACTGCTCGATGGGCGGGACATCGTCACGACAAACTGCCGCAACAGCCTCTTCGCCGTTTTCGGCTGTATCCACGTCACAGCCCATTTGAACCAGCATGTGCAGCGCCAGCTTGCGGTTGACCTTATGATCTTCGACCAACAGGATCTTCCGGTCGAATTTTTTCGGTCGGAATTTTTTACGCTCGTCCACCATATGCTTACGTTCATCCAGCACTTCGACCGCTGAACGCTGACTCTGAAAAGCCACCCAGCCGGCATGTACGGCATGACCGACCTGGGTGATGCGCAGCGGCTTGGGCAGCAGGATAGCGTCCCGCGCCGCGGCCGTATCGGGCAGGTCCTGTTCCGCGATGCCCAGTGCGATCAGCTTTGTCGGCCAGGGCTGCATGTCGTGCATCACTTTCACCAGCTTTTCAACGCCGCACTCGTCCGCTCCGGACACCTCATAAAGCAAAAGGTGAAACGGATCGTGCCTGGCAGCCCGTTGCAATTGATGCAGGAGTTCATGCGATGACGTTGTCGCGGTGACCTCCATATTCCAGTAATCCAGATACTCACGCAACACCTGCGAGGTGACCGGGCTGCGTTCATAGAGCAGGCAGCGTGCACCCTGGGGAATCAGCGGCGCAATGCCCTCCGGCGTCTTTTCGAGGCAGGGCATGCGGATGGTGAAAAAAAAGACGGAGCCTTCGCCCTGGACGCTGCTCACTTCGAGCGTACCGCCCTGCAACTGCACCAGGCGCCGACAGATCGCCAGGCCCAGCCCCGTGCCTTCACTTGAACGCGTGGTCGACGACTCGACCTGCGAAAATTCATTAAAAATATCCTGTTGGCGTTCATCCGGTATGCCGACGCCCGTGTCCTTGACATAGATGTGCAGGTCGCAGGCGCCGTGCATGTTGTACCGGCCTGTTTCCGTGGTCACCACATCACAGCCTCTGGCATCGAGCGGGTAGTATTTCATCATTTCAACGCTGATCATCACAGAACCCTGGTTGGTGAATTTGATCGCGTTACCGGCCAAGTTAAGCAGGATCTGGCGCAAGCGCGCGCCGTCGCCCAGGAACCAGCATGGCGTGCCAGGAGCATAGCGCACTACCATCTCGATTTGTTTTTCCAGGGCCCGACTACCCAGCAACTGGGCCACGCTGTCGACCACCTCGAGCAGGTTGAACCATTCGCTTTTCAGGCTGATTTTGCCGGCCTCGATCTTGGAGAAATCCAGTACGTCATTAATCACGGTGAGCAAGGCTTGGCCCGACTGGTGGATCATGGACACGAATTCATATTGCGTTTTGTCCAGACTGGTGTCCAGGAGCAGTTCCGCCGAAGCGATAACGCCGTTCATAGGCGTACGGATCTCGTGGGACATGTTGGCCAGGAACTCGTTTTTGGCCAGGTTCGCTGCCTCGGCTTTTTTCAGCAGTTCCTGTTTCTCCTTTTCAGCCCGTTTGCGTTCGGCAATGTCCTGCATCAGCGATTGGTTGGCGCGCTTGAGCGTGTTGTTGATTTTGCGCTCGCGGTGGATGAAACGCAGGTAGGTCCTGACTTTATGAAGGAGTTGATCGTCGTCCAGGGGCTTGGTCACGTAGTCTACGCCGCCTGCTTCCAGCGCCTTTTCCATCAGGGCGCGGTCAGCATCGAAGGCCGTGATCAGGATGACGGCGATATGGGCGGTCAATGGCCGACTTTTGACCAGTTGGGCCACCTCGAACCCGTCCATCTCCGGCATCTGTACGTCGAGCAGCATCAGGTCCACGTTACGGGCCGAGATCAGCGCCAGGGCTTCCCTGCCTGAACGCGCCTGCAGGATGTCGACGGTAAAATGCTCCTTGAGCAACTCGGTCAGCGCATAGAGGTTATTCTCGTTGTCATCCACGGCCAGGATACAAAATGACGAAGCATCGAGCGTGGTGTTACCCTTGACCCGTTGGCGGATCTGGCGTTCCATCCAGTTATCCGCGGCGGACTCCAGCATCATGTGCAGCGATTCGATATTCACCGGTTTCTGCAGAAAATCCAACGCACCCAGCTTCATGGCCTGGACGCAGCTCTCGATATCGCCATGGCCGGTGATGATCACGGTCAGAATAGCGGGATACACCAGTTCAGCCTGCTTCATCAACTCCAGCCCGTCCATGCCGGGCATGCGCAGGTCCGTGATCAGGATGTCCGCTGGCAGCTCATGCAACAAGGCTAGCGCCTCTTTGCCCGAATGAGCCTGACGGATCGCGTAGGGGTGTTTGCGCAACAGTCGAGCCATGCCGTCCACAATGTCCGGCTCGTCATCGACAATGATCAACTGTAGGCAATCAGATTGCATGAGCCAGGGCTGCCTTCCTCTCCTCCAGAAGTTCCTGCATTAAGGCCAGCAATTCAACCGAATTGATCACGGGAATGATCCGGCCATCGCCCATGATGGTCATGCCGGAAAAAATACTCGCGCACTGGATCATGCCGGCCAACGGCTTCACCACCACTTGCTCTCTACTGACAAATCGGTCCATGATGAGAGCATACTCCTTCTGAGCACATCTTACAATAGCAACCGCCAGGGTTTCCTGGTCCGGATCCTGGCTTTGCTCATCGGCATCGATCTCGACGCCCAGCAATTCGCTCAAATAGGCGATGGGATAGACGCGCCCGCGAATGGTGGCCATATAGGATTCACGGAACTGGTGCAGTTCGCGCACAGGAATTTTATCCAGTTCAACCACCTGGTCCATGGGCAACAGGTATTCCTCGGCGCCGCAGCGCACCAGGATGGTCTGCAAGACCATCAGGATGGTCTTGACCGGAATCCTGATGATCACGGTAGAACCCAGGCCCAGCGTGCTCTCGATATCGATGCTGCCCTGCATGTTCTTGATATTGTTCTGCACCACGTCCATACCCACACCGCGTCCGGATACATCGGTGATCGCCTTGGCCATGGAAAAGCCGGCAGCGAAAATGAGTTTGTAGGCATCCTCATCCCGCATCCGAGCCGCCTCGTCCTCGCCGAGGATGCCCTTCTCGATCGCCTTGCGCTTGAGCATATCCGCATCCAGCCCCTTACCATCGTCCCGCACTTTGAGCACTGTGAACCCACGCTCGTT
The DNA here is from genome assembly GCA_964580325.1 of uncultured Verrucomicrobiota bacterium. Lineage (GTDB taxonomy): Bacteria > Verrucomicrobiota > Kiritimatiellia > CAYTQP01 > CAZOLK01 > CAZOLK01. Next base: position 24,949 of record CAZOLK010000026.1, read on the forward strand.
GCAGGCAGAAAGCGTGATGACCCCTTCGCGCGGTTTGCCGACCGCTTCGCGTTCTGCCGGCGACTCGATACCGTGATCTACGGCATTGCGCACGAGATGGATGAACGGGTCGCTGAGCTGCTCCAGGATGGTCTTGTCCACTTCGGTCTCCTCGCCCTGCATATCGAGCCGGATGTCCTTTTCCAGGTTGCGCGCCAAGTCGCGCACCATGCGGGGATAGCGCTTGAACAGCATGTTGATCGGCAACAGGCGCACGGACATGACCGAATTCTGCAATCGATCCGCAATGGAATCCACGTTGAGGTAGGCGTCTTTCAAGTTTTGCGCTACCTTCCGGGGATCCACGCCGCTCTGGAGTTGTTCGATCAGCGAGGGCAGCATTTTGCGTGCAATCAACAGGTCGCCCACCGACTGCATGATTGCGTTGAACTTGTTCTCGTCCACGCGCATGGATCCTGCAGCGCCAGTGGCAGGTTCAGCGCGCGACGCCTCTTCTTTCGCGGCGCCTTTGGCAACGGCGACGGGCGCGGTTTTCAATACGACCTCCCGCAGCGCGTCACGCATGTTCATGAAACCACAGGCATCCTGGCCCAACCAGTCCAACAGGTCTGCGGGAAACTCCGGCAAATCTTCCTCGTTCAGGAACGCGCTGCTCATCAGGCGCAGCGCAGTCAGCACCGCGTTCATGCCAGCCGGCCATTCCGGTTCGAGTTGTTCGGGTTTCCGCGCAAGCATACTGTCCGCACGCAGGATGACGTGACGGCAAACCAGGATCATGGCAGCCAGCGCATTGTTCCGCGGTGGCGGTGCCTTGGCCATACCGAGTAGCGGTTCAAGCCGGTCGTGGAACCCGTGGATCGCGCTGCACAGCCCTTCCAGCCGGGCCGGCTCAGGCGATTTTTCCAGAGCTGTAACTTCCTCGTCAAGGTGCTGCAGGATCTCGTCGACCTCATCCTCGAAATCCGGCAGCACATCATTAACAAAGTAGGGGCCCAACGGTATGACCGTGTCCTCCTCCGGCGAGAGTTTGGTCACGTCGATGCGCGATTCGATGCCGATGCCGGCGTGAGCTTGCAGGATATCCTGCATTTTGCAATCGGCCCACAGTTCAATCTTCCAGGTTAACTGGCCTTCTGTTTGCTGGGAGGACAGTGCGCGGGTGACACTGGCGAAACGGGCATCGCCGAGTTGCTGCAGCGCATTCAGCAACTGCACCGGATCACTGCCGCGCCGCGTCGGATTTTCACAGGGATGCAGGACGATATCGAAGACATTGCGGCCGTCGACCGTGGATTCGGCGGAAACAGCCGGCACCGCTTCTCCGGCTTGCGTATCGCCGTGCATGAGTTTGCTCAATTGCTGCAATAAGGGATCGCCGGCTGCTATTTCTTCGCGCGAGCAAGGGGATGTGTCACCTTCGTCCAGCAATGTCTTGATGCGGTCCATGGATTGCAGCGCCAGATCGATCAACTTCTTGGTCACCGGCAACTGGTCTTTGCGCGCCATATCCATGGCGTCTTCAAAGTGGTGGACAAAAGCAGCCAACCGGTGAAAATCGACCGATGCGCCGGAGCCTTTGATGGTGTGCATGGCGCGAAAAACCGAGTTGATAATGGCTTTGTCCCCGGGTGTCTGCTCCAGGCTCAGCAAACCGCTTTCAAGATCGGTGAGTAAATCCGCGGCTTCGTCGCGGAATGCGGCCTGTATTTCAAGCATAATGTCATCGGTAGCCATGGCAAACACCTCGTTTCAGGTTCAGCGCATCAACATGCGCACGCTTTCGATCAAGAGTTCGGGGCTGCACGGTTTGGTCAGGTACAGGTTGGCTCCCGCTGTATAGCCCTCGCGCTTATCCTCGGTGCGGCGATTGGTCGACACGATCACGATCGGGATGCTCTCATACCCTTCCTGCTGCCGCACGCGCCGGATAAATTCATAGCCGTCCATACGCGTCATATTGATATCGGTCAGGATAATATCCATCTGGTTTTGCAGGAGCTTTTCCAAACCATCGGCACCGTCGACCGCGGTGTTTATGGAGAAACCCGCTCCCTGCAGCACGCCGCGATGGTAATTGCGCGCTGTCTGCGAATCGTCAACAACCAGTATCTTTTTCATGGTCTACTCCATCAGGTTGGTTTCCGGTAAACTTGCAAACTCTGAACCCTCTTGCATTCAAACATACGGGTGATTCGGTCGATCGATTCCGCGTGGCCCAGGAATACGTAACCGCCGGGATTCAAGCTGTCGTAAAAGCGCAGGATGACATCGAGCCTGGACCGGTCATCAAAATAAATGAGCACATTGCGGCAGAAGATAAAGTCCATGTCACACATCTGCCGCATTTGCGCCGCATCGTGCAGGTTGAGATACTGTGCCTTGACATGTTCACGCGTGGTCGGGCAGACCAAGTACGCGTTGCCGCAGCGGCTGAGGTGCCGGTCAAAATATTCGGGAGGCACATACCTGACCGAACGGTCATCGTATACGCCGCGTTCGACTTTGCGCAGCATATTGCGGTCGATATCCGTGGCAATCACTTCGAACGGCACGCGTTCGTGATCCTCCATGACTTCGATCAGGATAATGGCCAGGGTATAGGCTTCCTCGCCTGACGAACAACCCGCGGACCAGACGCGTAGTTTACGGGTCAGAATGCCTCTTCGTTCACGCAGGACCTGGGGCAGGCACGCGTTACTGAACACCGCCAGTTGATCGTATTCGCGGAACATATAGGTCTCGTTGGTGGTCACCAGGTTGACCAGGGCCTCCAGTTCCTTGCCCTCGGGATCGTCGAACTTGAGCGTAAAGTGGTATTGCATGGCCGTTTCCGATTGTAGCGCTTTCATTCGCTTCTCAACCCGTTTATCCAGAAACTGGAGCTTATGATCGTCAAAATAGATTCCTACTTTTTTATAGAGTAAGTCACGAATTCTGGCAAAACTTTCTCGATTCAATACGCGCAGTTTTTGCGTCATGTTTTTTCCTGGGGGCTCAGGCCCAGTTTGGCCATCTGCTCCAGCACATATTGCTTGGTGAACGGCTTGACGATGAACGCCTCGCATTCGTTCTCGAACGATTTGATAACGCTGTCGATATCATCGACGGTAGTGATCATGATGATTTTTGCTCCCTGTGCGCGTTGCTTGTGGTGCGTTTGCTCGCATTCGCGGATCTTGCGCAGCGCGGTCTGCCCGTCCATATTGGGCATCTTGATATCCAGACAGATCATGGTATACGGCTCACCCGCGGCCAGGGCCTGGTCCACCTTTTCCAGTGCTTGCGCGCCATCTTCGGCCTCATCGATCTGCCCGTACGGTTTTAAAAAAACCTGCAACTTGCGTCGTGCGCCATACTCGTCGTCGACCAGCAGGATTTTCAATGCTGACATCGTCACACCCCTTTCCTGGTGTTTGCGGTCCAACCTGTTGCTTCCAGGCATTCCACGACTTGCTCATACAAATCCGGCAGCTCGATAATGACCTGCCAGCATGTGTCCAGTTCTTCTCTACTCGCTGCTTCTTCCATGGCGCGCAACCGTGCGCGCAATCGAAAAGCACCCACATCACCCGCGGCGCCGGCCAGTTTATGGGCCCAGAATTCGGTCTGCTTAGCATTACCGGCATCCAGGGCTTCACGCAGACTGCCAAATTTCTCCGCTGCTTTGCCCAGAAAATCACCCACCAGATCAGCGATCAAATCCTGGTCGCGATCCGTGGATTTCAGCACCCAGTCCACGTCAACGATCGCATCGTCGAGTGTTTGCTTTGGTTCGACGGGTTCAGCGTCATCCATAACCTCAGCCTCGCCTCCAAAATAGTGTTGCAGGATCCGGGCCAGGGCTTTTTTGCTGATCGGCTTGGCAAGGAAATCGTCCATACCGGCCTGGATACACATCTCACGGCTGCCTTCCACAGCCTTGGCGGTCATGGCAATGATCAACGCCGGCCGCAAACCATGACGGTCTTCCCACATGCGAATGGCCCGGGTGGCCTGGAATCCGTCCATAACCGGCATCTGGCAGTCCATGAAAATCACGTCGTAGCCACAGGAATGCATGCCCAGCGCAACCGGCGATTGATCCACATGCAACCTGTCCAGCGCTTGCTGTCCATTTTCGGCTGTCTCGATCTGACAACCGAAGCGGGACAACAGCCCAATAGCCAGCTTGCGGTTGATGGCGTTGTCTTCGACCAGCAGGATACGCATGGCATAGTTGCACAACTCAACCGTTTCCTGTTTTTCCACTGACCGGGTCAGCGCCAAGTAGCGCTCGCGGGCGTCTCTACTTCCGCGATCGACCTGGACACCGGCCTGGATGGCTTTGACGAATTTGGCTGCGGGAAACGGATAGGGCAGCAGGATCACCGAGCCGGGGAAGTGGTCATGATTGCCGATCTGTTGACCTACGGGGGTCAACAGGATTTGCGCACGCAAGCCCAGCGTCCGGTCTTCGACCACCTGGTGCACCAACCCGATACAGGGCTGGTGGTCGCCGCACTGGCCGATGACCAGCAGGTCAAACGGTTGTGCATTGGCCACGGCCTGGCGCAGCAGTGTCAGCGCTTCATCGGCATTGGCCGCGGTTTCACAACGGGTATAGCACACGGATGACTCGGCGATCACCGTGCGTTTTAAGGGGGACGCGTCTACGATCAGCATGCGCGCATCCACATCCATTGCCGCTGCTTCACAGGATTTGGCTTCCGCGGGTTCCAGGGGCAATTCAAAGTAAAAACAAGACCCCTGGTCCACCCGGCTTGTCATACATAACCTTCCACCCAACATGGAAACCAACCGGTCGCAGATGGGCAGTCCAAGCCCTGTACCTTCAGCGTCACGCGTGGTCGAAGATTCGACCTGAGTGAACTTATCGAAAACATGCTGCTGCATGGTTTCGGGGATGCCGATGCCCGTGTCCGAAACAAAAAAACGCACGCGAAATCCAGACGTGTCCGGTGTTGGCGGCAGGTCATAGGTATCGCGCAGGCTGTTGACCTGATCAGGCATTACCTCGATCATGACATGACCGGTCGTAGTGAACTTGACCGCGTTGCCGCCCAGGTTGAGCAGGATCTGACGAATACGGCCGGCATCACCATAGAAAAAGTATGGCAGCGGCGCGACGTAACGCACAATCAATTCCAGTCCTTTTTCCCTTGCGCGCGTTTGCAGCAGCAATGCGATATTTTCGACCACTTCGCACAAATTGAAACGCTCGCGTACCAGGTGCAGTTTACCGGCTTCGATTTTGGAAATGTCCAGCACATCATTGATCACGTTGAGCAACGCGTTGGAGGAGAGGGAAATCATTTCCGCATAATCGCGCTGCTGCTCGTTGAGCGGGGTGTCGAGCAGCAGTTCAGTCGTGGCCAGTACGCCGTTCATGGGCGTGCGGATCTCGTGGGAGATGTTGGCCAGGAAATCGCTCTTGGCCTGATTGGCGGCCTCGGCCGCACGCGCCATGGAACGCGATTCCTCAATGGCCTGCTGCAACAGGCCATTGGTTTTTTCCAGCTTGATCTTGGCCTGGAGCAGGCTCTGCTCTGCTGTCTTGCGTTCCTCCACTTCCTTTTTCAGTACCTCGTTAGCGCTTTCCACTTCAAGTATGCGGTAGCGCATTTTCCGGGCCAGCACGTGGTGCATGGCTTTTTCGCGTTGAATGAAACGCAGGTACATGGAGATGCGGTAGAGCAACTGGACATCGTCGATGGGCTTGGTCACATAATCGACGCCACCGGCCTGGAGCCCCTTTTCAGTGAACTTGCGGCTCGGGTCATGGGCTGTGATAAAAATAATAGGTAGGTGTATGGTCTTGGGCCGCTGCTTGATCAGCCGCGCCACCTCGAAACCGTCCATCTCAGGCATCTGCACATCCAGCAGCATCAGGTCGTATTCGACTTCATTGACCATACGTAGCGCTTCGCTGCCGGTTGCTGCCTGGTCGACTTTGCAGGGAAAATGTTCTTCCAGCATGCAGTGCAGCGAATAGCGGTTGCGCTCGTTATCATCGACGACCAGGAACAGGAACTGGGCGGGCAACGCACACTCGCGACTGCCGCGCCTGGGAACATTGCGTAAGCGCTGATGACCCACGGCCGATTCCACCACATTGATCAGCGTCGTTAGATTGATCGGCTTCTCCAGGAAATCCAGCGATCCGTTCTTCATGGCTTCCACCGCCAACTCCACATCACCCTGCCCGGTCATCATGATGCAGGGGATCTGGGGATATAACCGACTCGCCACATCCATCAAGTCCAAACCGCTCATGCCGGGCATGCGGATATCGCTGACTATGATATCGATAGGCGTGCGTTGCAGGATATCGAGCGCCTCCAGCGCATGCCTGGCCGTCCAGACCGTGTAAGGTTGCTGGCGCAACGCCCGACACAGCGTATCGGTGAAGTCAACCTCGTCGTCGACCAGCAACAGGTGAATGGTTTTTTCGTCAACGCTGTTCATTGTGTCTGGTTCATGGCCTCCCGGCGGCGCGTCATGTCAACGGCCGCAAGTTGCAACAGTTCATTGGGATTGATGACCAGCACGATGCGTCCATCGCCCATGATGGTGGCGCCGGAAAACACGCGCGACGAGGCGACCACGCCTTCGAGCGGCTTGACCACCACCTGTTCCTGGCCGGCGAACCGGTCAATGGCCACGGCAAACGTACCCACGGAAGCGCGCAGGATAGCCACGGGTATTTCTCGGTCCGCGCTCTCAGGTGCGTTGTCGGTCTCTTCCGCGCCATCCGCGTCCGGTATATTGACAAGCTGCATCAGTTCGCCCAACGAAAGCAACGGGTACATCCGGCCCCTGATCATGGCCATGGCGTCTTCGCGAAACACGTGCATATCAGCCACGGGCACCTTTTCCAGGGCCAGCATGTTTTCCATGGGCAGCATATATTCGGTATTGCCGGCTTCAACCAGGATCGTCTGCGAGACCATCAGGCTGGTAGGCAGCTTGAGCATGATCACCGAGCCCTCGCCCGGCGAGCTGTTCACCTGGATGATACCCTGCATGCGCTGGATATTGCTGCGCACGACATCCATGCCCACGCCACGCCCGGACACATCCGTCACTTCCGCGACCGTGGAAAATCCGGGCGCAAAAATCAACTCATAGGCCTCGGCGTCCGACATGTTCAGCGCCTCTTGTTCGGTCAAAATTCCTTTTTCCATGGCTTTACGTTTCAGCAGGGCCGGGTCCATACCCTTGCCGTCGTCGGCGATCTTGATAATCACCATGCCCCCCTCGTTGTAGGCGGAAAGCCGGATAACGCCCTGGGCCGGCTTACCTGCCGCGACACGCTGCTCCGGTTTTTCCACGCCATGATCGACCGCGTTGCGGATCAGGTGGACCAACGGATCGCCCAACTGCTCGAGCATGTTTTTGTCCATTTCCGTCTCTTCGCCCGCGATCATGAACTCGATATCCTTGCGCAGGTTGCGCGCCATATCACGGACCATGCGCGGGTAACGTTGAAACAGGTTTTTGACCGGCATCATCCGGATCGACATGATGGCCGACTGCAATTCGTCCGCAATACGCGTCACCCGTGAGCTGGCTTCTTTCAGTTCCAGGCCGATCGGGTTGCGCTCCTCGCCCAACCTGTGTGAAAGCAGGGGAAACGCGCCGCGCGCAATGAGCAGTTCGCCGACCGCGCGCATGATCCGATCGATTTTCTCCTCCTCGACGCGCATGGTGGTGGACGCCGCTTCCTTGTCGGCTTTGCGCTTGATCGCGCCTTTGCTCACCTTGACGGCTTCGCCATCCGCATCCGTTTCCATGCAGCGCTGAACGAGTTTGCCCATCTGCTCGTATTTCTGGCACAACGACTGGTGGCTCAGTCGATCCAGGGTCGCCGGATCATCGCGCCAGCTCTGGATCAAGCCTACCTGCTGGGTGGCGAGTTCGATCAGCTTGTCCTGTCCCATACGTGCAGCCGCGCTGACCAGGTTGTTCAATCCTCGCCGGTACACGTCCAGGTTGAGCAGGTCCGGTTTTTTTTCCGGCTCGATAATCCGGATACAGCCTTCGAGCATTTCCATGGTTTGTTCGGCAATGTTGCAGAACGCTTCATGTTCCACCTGCTTGGCGCGACCCTCCGTGCGCTTGCTGGTGACGGGATGGAATTCTTCCAGGTCGATCCGCAACCGGACCATTAACTCGTCCACGATCCGCGGCGGTTCGCTTTCGTTCAGGAAGGAGCGGGTCAACTCCCGGATGCTGTCGAGCATCTGGAACAGGGTGTCGATGGTTTCGTCCTTGATCTCGATTTTAGGCGCTTTGCGCAAATCGTCCAGCAGCGTCTCGCTGGCATGGGTGATGGCGCAGAGCCACTGCAACGCGTTGGGTTCAGGCAACGGTTTCCGCGCGGCACTGATCAACAGCGCGGCATTGCCCTTGGTCGAGTGGATGTCGCGAAACAGGTTGTTGATCACCTCGCGCACATCCTCGTCCTTTTCCAGATTTAGCAACTGGCTCTCGATATCGTTGAAGTGCTCCTCGGTATCTTCGCGAAAATCGTTGAGCATCTCCATGGAAAAGAATTGGCTCAGGGAAACGATGTGCTTTTGATGCTCCGTCAGGTCCTCGACGCGCACGTCGTAATGGTTTTTAGCATTGGCAAAAACCTCGTGGATCTGGATCGACGTTCCGCTGCCGAACAGTTCAAATGCCCACCACAGAAAGGCCTGTCCCTTAGCGGCATGACCGGCCAGGGGGATCTCCTTGGTCACCCCGCGAATCCTGGCATCGCCGAGATCCTGGAGCTTGTTCAAAAGATGAATCAATTCACACCCCTGCTCGCGGAAATCGATGTCAGGTTTGACGTGAATCAAGTAGTGCCAGACAGGCTGATCCTCCTGCTCATCCGCTTTGGGCTGGTTGTCGGCCGGTTCAGCTTTCTCATCAGCGGTACAGAGTTGCCGTAACTGGTCAATGATCGGTTCCCCGGTGATGCTTTCCTTGTCCACCGGTTCAATGGAGCCCTCCTTGAGCAACGTACGGATACGGTCCAGGGATTGGAGCGAAAGCTCGATGAGCTGTGGAGTAACTGCCAGCGCGCCCTTGCGCGACATATCGATGGCGCTCTCGAAGTGATGCACAAAGGCGGACACACGAAACAACTCGACCGCCGCGCCGCTGCCTTTGATCGTGTGCATGGCGCGAAACGCACGGTTGAGTATGTCAAGGTCGTCCGGTTGGGTTTCCAGCATCAACAAAGCTTGCTCCAGTTCGAGCATCAGGTCTTCGGCCTCGATACGGAAGTCGTCGCGAATTTGCTCCATCAGATTGTCGGATTCGTCGGCCATGGTTACTCCTTTCCTAGCTAAGACATCAACATTTTGGCGCTTTCCACCAGAATATCGGGCATGCAAGGCTTGGTCAGGTACAAGTTGGCCCCGGCCGCATAGCCCTGCCGTTTGTCAGCATCCCCGGTCTCGGTGGAGATGATGATGATGGGCGTGTGTTCGAAGGCTTGTTCCCGGCGCACGCGCTCGATAAATTCATAGCCGTTCATGCGGGCCATGTTGACATCGGTGATCACCACATCGGCGCCATACTGAAAGAGCATTTCGAGCCCCACACTGCCATCCTCGGCGGCCAACACCCGGAAACCGGCGTGAACCAGGATGGTCTGGTGATAGTGTCGGGCGGTTTGCGAATCATCTATGACCAGGATGGTTTTCATCAGCTTGCCTCCTTACGCCTTCATATAAACCAGGAACCCACCCATGCGGCGCAAGGTGTATGCGTTGGTGATCCGCCCCACCGATTCGGAGTGGCCCAGGTAGATGAAGCCATTGGCGTTCATGCTGTTGTAAAAGTGATCCAACACTTGTTTACGCGTGGTCTCATTGAAATAGATCAGGACGTTGCGGCAAAAAATGAAATCATAGCCGCGCATGCGTCGCATGGCATAGCGGTCGTGCAGGTTCAAATGCATAAACTCCACCCGGTTTTTCGTTTCCGGCAGCACCAGGTACTGCTCTTTGCCGATCATCTTGAAATGGCGTTGCATGTATTCGTGGGGTACGCCTTTGACCGAACGCTTTTCATAGATCGCCCGGCGCGCCCGTTCGAGCATCATTTCGTCGATGTCCGTGGCTGTGATTTCGTAGGTGATCCCGTCGCTCTCTTCGATTACTTCGCGCATGATAATGGCCAGCGTGTAAGCCTCTTCACCGGAAGAACAACCTGCGCACCATATTTTCAAATGCGCAATCCCCTTCTCCAGGTTTTTCTTGATCACCTCCGGCAGGCAGGCATCGGAAAACGATTGCAGTTGCTCGAATTCACGGAACATATAGGTCTCGTTGGTGGTGACCAGGTTGGCCAGGGCCTGGATCTCTTGGCCCTCCCGGTCGCCGAACTTGAGCAGAAAACAATAATTGGCCGCGGTTTCAATCCCTTTCGCGTGCATGCGCTGCAACACCCGTTTTTCCATGAACGTCAGTTTATTGTCTTCGAAATACAAACCGAGCTTTTCGCAAATCACATCGCGGATTTTGGTAAAGCTGTCAAAATCCAGCACCCCCTGCTTGTCAGGTTCTGAGGGCATTGCGCAGAGCCTCCTTCACATCAGGGTCGTTTTCTTTATCCAGCATGGCTTGCAACTGTTTCGCCGTATCGCCATTGCCATGTGCGCTCAAGGCGCTGATCGCACCCATGCGCGTGAACTTGTTCGAGGAAGCGAGCAGCTTCTGGAGGAAAGCCTTGATCCGCGCGTCGCCGGTCTGGGTACCCAGGAAGATGAACAGCTTGGCCGTATCCGTGCAGGTGTCGGTTTTATCTTCGAGCAACGTTTTGATAAAGGCCAGCAGTTTGTCGCTGAGCGGCGCGATCTCGTGACGCACACAGATCGGCACAATAGCCTTGGCCAGGATTTCCGAACGGAACGCCGACGCAGCCTCGAGGAGGCGCTCCAGCGCTTCCAGGTGTTCTGGTGTCGCGTGTTTGCCGTAGATGCTGAGTAGCGGCACCAGGTAGACCGGCTCGACTTCATGCAGGTTGGGGAACTTGCGCTGCAGCAACAGCAGGGTCTCCCAGTTGCCGATGCAGGTAAGCGCTTCGAGACAGGCCGCGATCAACATCGGTTCGTTGGCATTGAGCAGGACCGTCTCGATATCCGGCAGCAGCGGCGTTAACTCCTTCTGGCCGACGTATTCCACGGCTGCGATGCGCACATTGACATCCGGGTCCTCGATGCCCAGGTGAATAAAGGGCACAGCCGCACTATTGGTGAATTCAGCGGCCGCATCGACAATGAATTTGCGCACATCCTGATCGTTTTCGCGGTTCAACACATCGAGCAGGTACTCGGCATGCTGCTCGCCTTTTTCACAAAACAGTTCTACCACGAAATTGCGCACATAGGCATCTTCGCTTTTCAGCAGATCCAGGGTGAGTTCAACGATCCGCGGTTCGTCAATACGCTTCAATGCACAACCGATCGCCTCACGCACGGATGTGGCTTTCTCGCTGACAAAATGCTTGATCAGAACAGGGATTGCCGCGGGATCGTTCAGGAATCCCAGGTCTTCGGCGGCAAACATACGCACGGCCTTGTCCTCATGCTCCAGGTTCTTGATCAGTTCATCCAGTTTCGGTTCCATCACATGCTCCCCGGTTTCGCTATAGTGCTTTCAAAATCTCTTCCGCTACCTTGTAACTGGGCGCAACCACGTCAGCGCCACCCATTTCAATGGCTTCACGCGGCATGCCGAAGACTACCGCAGTTTCCTCGCTTTCGGCAATGGTATGGCCTCCCGCCTCGCGGATCTTGACCATGGCCGCGGCGCCGTCGTCGCCGATGCCGGTCATTAAAACGCCGATCGTATCCGCGCCAAACGATTTGAGCACGGCGTCCATCATGACATTGACCGAAGGCATGAACATATGTTCGGGAATGCTCGGCGTGCGCACGATCAAATGCCCTACATCCTTTTCGAATAAAGTCAGGTGATAACCGCCCTGGGCCAGGTAACAGGTGCCCGGCTCCACCCGCATCATAGATTCGGCCTCGACCACAGTGATCTCGCACGAGTTTTCCAGGCGCCGCGCAAACGTCGTGGTGAACTTGGCAGGCATGTGCTGAACCAGGAAAATTGCTGCATTGATGTCCCGCGGCAGCAAGGGCAGTACATCCATGATGGTCGAAGGTCCGCCGGTCGAGATGCCAATGGCGATTGCCTTGAAGCCATGCTTGAGCTTGCCCACATGCTTGCGCTTGGGATGCGGCGTCAACCTGGGCGGTTCCACCGGCGCTCCGGGCG
>CAZOLK010000027.1:0-35018 GCA_964580325.1 uncultured Verrucomicrobiota bacterium
GGAAGGCCTCGATTGGGGTTATGCCGGAAGCGTGGACCACATCCTCGTCGGCACCAGCCAAGGCAAGAAGGTGGACCTGCTGGCCGCGGGACTGCTGGGGGATAAGAAGAACAAAATTCGTCAGACCGACGCCTGGCATACGAGCCTGGTGTCCGCCGGCAAGGAAATCTTCGCCGTGGATTATTCCACCGGCAAACGGCTATGGACCTACGATAAGGGCTTGGTGTTAAATCCCACCATCTGCATCGTCGACGGCAGGGTTTTCTTCGGCGAGAGCCGAAACAAGACCGCCATGGAAAACACGACCGGCTTCATCAACATGATCGACTGGATAACGGAAAAAGCGCAGATCACCGCACTGGACCTGAAAACCGGAGAAACCGTATGGAGCTTCCCCATCGCACGCGCGCTCGATGCGCCGTATCAATGGCTGATGTACCTGTCGTACAAGGACGATATACTGCTCAAGACGCGCACGTATTTCGTGGAGCAGGACGGCAAAAACTACCGCGGGTATGATGTGGAGGCGTTGGAAGCCGACACGGGAAAATCGCTCTGGCAACGCTGGATTCAGGCCAATTACCCGGGCGAAGCGCGCGGCCTGGCCTATGGCAAAAACTCGCTTACCTCCTGGCCGATTATTGTCGGCCACCGATTTTTTATCAAGAGCAACCTGGGCAATAATGCCAATTCGAACATCACGGGATATAATCTGCTGACCGGCGAGATCATTCACGAATCGACGCCGGCCGGCATTCATCATCCCGGTTGTTCGCCGGCGATCGCGTCGGCTAACGCGATATTCTATCGGTCCTACCACCACGTTTCGATGGATCTGGAAACGTACACCATGCATGAGGTAACCGGCGTAACGCGCCCGTCCTGCTGGCCGAACATCCTGCCCGCGGGCGGGCTTCTGCTGGCGCCGGAAGGCGGGTCCGGCTGTTCGTGCGGCCTATCGTACCAAATGTCCTTCGCCCTGGCGCCAAAGTAAATTCGCCGGGCAAATTTACCCCATCCCTCCATGACGGCTTCACCCAACAGCCCCATAGCTCGATCCGTTTTCATCGGAGGCTCTCCATGTTCCGGGAAAAGCACGATCGCCGAAAGATTAGCCGACGATTTGGGTATGGCTTATTACAAATGCGACGATCATTTTTCCCGCCATATGGAAGAAGCGGCGACGGATGGTCGGGTATATGCAACGATACTGGCGAAGGTGACTCATGAATACGTCTTTATGCGGTCCGATGAAGAAAATGTGGATTTTGCGCTCGGCGTTCATGGAGACGAATTCGACTACATCATAAAAGATATTGAACATGAGGGGCAATTCGTGATCGCCGAAGGCTGTTCGTTGCTTCCGCAAAAAGTCAGCGGTTTGAACGTTTCGAAAAACAACATCGTTTATCTGGTTCCGACGGAAGATTTTCACCGAGCAAAATACAAAGACAGAACATGGGCCTGGGACAGGCTTCAAGAAACATCGAATCCGGCGCAAGCCTATGAAAACTGGATGAAGCGAGACGCTTTGATGGCGCGGGAAATATATACAAGTGCGATCCGTCATGGCTTTTGGTGTGTCCAGGTAGACGGATCGACGGACTTTGAGTTATTGTACCAAATGATTGTCCAGCGAGTGGCTTATGCCCAAGGCTGACCGGGACTTATGTGCGCAATGTGTGTTCGACCGGTTATAAAGGATTATGGCGTCTGAAGCGGCTGGAGGATAAACTGCCGGGCCGGTGACGGCTGCGGGGCGGGAAGCCGGCACGAGATCGGAAGCATTCGGGGCTTCGTCGTCATCCATGCCGGAGGCAGTTTCTTTTACGACTGGCTGGGAGTTCCAGAAGCTGATTGGCGCGACGTGGGGGCAAGGGCACGTTCCATCCCAAGCAGCAGGAGTTCACAGTGCAAGTCGCCGCGCCCGAGCATCCGATCACGCGCGGACCCGAAGCGTTCACCGTCTTCGATGAGCCGTGGCAGAAGATGGTCGTCAACAATCCAGCGCTGCACGTTTTGTTGACGACGACGATTCCCGAAGCCCAACGCGGCACCGGCCAACCGGCACCGTTGGCGATGGTCATTGAGTCCGGCGGTGGGCGGTGTTTCGATCTGGTCCTTGACCACACAAAACAGGCGCAGGAACACCCGGCGTTTGCGATGTTGCTGCGTCGGGGCACGGAATGGGCGGCAACCGGCGCTGTGGCCGACAAGACCACCGCAGGCGCCCCGGGTCCAGCTCTTTAAGCAGGGCACTTTCCAGATCGTTTTCCAGACAGCCGTCTATCAACCCCAAAAAGTCGAGAAAATAGGGGCCTTTAAAATTTCCGCTGAGGTGTTCAGCATTTAGCTTTTTCTATGGCGACAGTGCTTGAAATGGCCTGCGTTATCCAGCAGTTTCTGTTTGGTTGAGCTGCGAATGGTGTCCAGTTCCTGTACATAATCGGCTATGCGCATTTCATAGCGTTGATTTCGACCAAATCAATCAGTTTATTCCGGTCCGATCAGTTCGATGTCGGCTTTTGCTTTTTCGGCGTCCACCCATTCGCCGATGACATCGTTTTTGGCGTCCTGCCAGAGCTGTTCGCGGATGCGATCACGGCAGTCCTCGAACGTCATGGGTTGGGCTTCGATCCGCTCGAACACGGTGGCGATATGCAGGCCGAACGGGGTTTTGAATACCGGGGATATTTCGCCCGGTTGCATGGAAAAAACGACGGTTTCGAATTCCGGCACCATCTGCCCACGCGCAAACGCGCCCAAGTCCGGCGGCGTATCGTTGCACTCCGAACATTCCCCGGCCACCTGCAGGAAGTCCTCGCCGTCCAGCAGGCGTTTGCGCACCGCCGTCAGTTCCGCGGCGGCTTCGATTTCGGCGGCCTCACTTTTCGGATGTTTCACGATGTGTGCGGCATGCACTTTTTCGGGATGTTCGAATTCATCGCGGTTTTCTTCAAAATACGCACGAAGCGCTTCTCCGGTCGGTTCGGGTGCGTCCTTGGAGACTTCATCGAGTAAACGCCGGGTTTGCAGGCGTTGTTTGATGTCTTTTTTGACGTCCGGGATGCATTCTTCGCCGATGTTGTAGCGGCGTCGAAAGGCCGCTTCGCTTCCGTGTTCGTTGCAAAAACTGATATACTCCATGTCGACATCGCCCGGCGTCACGTCGATGCGTTTGGCCGCTTCCTGCTGGATAACGGTCCAGTCGACAATTCGACCGCTGACCTGTTCGAAGGCTTCTTTTTCGTTTGTTCCAAGATGCTGTTGGCGCCATTTCTGGACTTCGCGCCGGACGGCTTCTTCCGGTATGGTTTCGCTATTGACTGTAATTTTCATGGCGCCACGTTCCCAGATAGCGGCCAAGCCGTCAAGGCGGGAATTTCAACGCATAAATCAACTACTTAGACACATCGTTTGAGTATACACCTTGTCGCGCACCTTGATTCATGCTTTCAGCTTCGATCACTAACTCGCTCGACAAAACTCGACAACGTGCGCGAAAAGGTGAAAAAACGGTTGCGTACCTTATGGTTCTTTCCATTTGTGGCGTTCGGCCACGGTCAGCCCACCCAAGTTACTCTGGCCGGGTCGGGTGGGGATATTCCGATGGAAGAATCGACCGCGACGGAAAGCGCAAACGTGATGATCCATTGGAACAGTGCGCCGGATCGTGTGTACGGCGTGACTTGGATGCCGGACCTGTTCTCCGGTCAACGCGAAGTCCTGGCGACCAACCTGCCCGCGACCCCGCCGGTGAACGTGTATACCGACACGGTGCATGGCGCGGAGGCGCAGGGATATTACCGGGTGCATGTCACGATGCCATAGGCATCTATCGGCATCGTGGGAGGCGGCCCCGACCCTTCGGGGCCGCCAAAGACAGCAACGTTGCCAATATGAAAAAACTAAGTTCCTATCAGTTCGAGATAAACGCCCCTCTGAATCGCTGACCAGTCCCAAAATCGATTCATTCCGTCAGGAAATGTTCGGCGCCGTTTCATCAAAGCGCGAAAACGGAGTGGTTTCGATTGAGGATGGCGTGGCGATGGCGATGAACGACCGTTTCAACTGCGTCGTGCGCTACACCTTGGCCCATACTTGCCCGGATTATTTCAGTTTGATCGCAAAAGGCATCTCGATCGTCAAATCGGAGGTTTTGGCGGCGGCCACAAAACTTGAGGGTGAGGAAGCGCGGAATTCCCGAGGCATGGCTTTAGCCTTGGAAGCCGTCGCCAGTTTCATCAAACGGGTAGGGGCAGAAGCGCGGCATCGGGCAGGGGAAGTTGGCGACCTAACGAGCGAGAACTTATCCACCGTCGCCGTCAACTGCGAAAAAGTAGCCTCCGATCCCCCGGAAAACTATCACCAGGCCTTGCAACTGCTGTGGCTGGTCAATTTCGCCGTCGGCGTCTCCGAATACAGCGGGGCTTCTTTATCCCTGGGCTCGCTGGACCAATATCTTTGGCCGCTCTTCGAAAAGGACCGCGGGATCAGCGAAATCGAACTGGCGAAGCTGACGAGCGAGTTTTTCTTGAAATTGAACACGGTGGGGGACGCAGCCTGCTCAGTGAACGTCGGCCCGGCCTCGCCTGATCCCGAATTCAACCGCCACAACCGGCTATCCGCCCTGATCACCGAGACCGTGGCGAAAAACCAAAAAGCCGCCCCCTTGCTGGCCGTCAAAATCCGCCAGGATTAGGATTTCAGTGACGCCGAACTAAGGAGAAAATATGAGGCCTTGCTCAAAACCTATTTTCGCTTGGGGGGCTTGCAAATCCAGATCAACGGAGTCAGCCCGGAACTGTTGCGAAAGGCGCGCCAGGCCCCGGAACGCCACCGGGACGTCCTGGTCCGCATCGCCGGCTACACCCAGCCTTTCGTCAACTTGAACGACAAGGTCCAGGACGAAATGATCCGGCAAATGGTTTATGAGGTCTAATTGATTCGCACATAATCGGTCGACACGACCTCGGGAAAATTCATCGTCAATTTTTTTTCCATTTTCGAATTGTCGTCGTCCGATGGGGTGTCGGGGCATTTTACCACTTTCTTTATTTATAGCATTTTCTTTATTTTTAATTTGCTTTTGCATCTGTACTTTGGCAAATTCGCCAATATGAAAAATTAAGTTTCTATTAGTTATCAGTTCAATGCGAATCCCCACACCCCGAACCATTGAAAGGATTCCACGATGCCTGAAAGGATTCCACGATGCCTGAAACGAACACAACCCCGACGCGCCGCCCCAACCTCGTATGGTTCATCACCCTGGCTGCATGAAGCAGCGCGGTTGTCGCCAATTGGTTGATCTGACGATTTCCTTAATTGCAGCCTGACCCGCAACCTGATGGCCCACAGCCGCCAGCCCGAGCGGAAGCAACATAGGCCTGCATGATTTTATCTTCGGTTATCCCTCCCGAAACGGTCCCCATACCGCGGCCTTTGCTCATTACCAGCATGCCCGGCAACGATAACTGAGCGGCGATATTAGCGTAATCCGGCGAATCCGACTTTAAGGTGTACAAACCAATTTTTATGCCCGCAGCTTTTTCTATTTTCTGCTCGGCGGATGCTATTACATCGGTAGTATCCTTACTGATTACAACGCTTTCTTTGGCAGGGAGGAAAACAAAGACTGAATCCTGATTAACAGCCACTGTATTGAGTGATGCAAGCGAATCCAGAAATTTACCAACACTATTTTTCTCTTCAACTGGCTGTTCGCTTATTTCTTCACCCACGGCAACAAAAATGCCGACCACTGCTAAAAGCACGACCAAACAAGCAACCACCTTGAACTTTTTATTTCCCGCAGGTTTACTGCAATCACATTCAGGACCGCAAGCAACCACATTACTCTCTGACTTTTCCATTTTATTTTCCTTTACAAATAACGTTTCATTGGATTTAATCCCAGAAAAGCTACTTAGCTCATCTCTGGAAGGATATTTACCTTTACTAACGAGAATACCATTAGCAAGAATTAGCGGCAGGCATTCGTTACCCTCTTTTTTAAGTGCTTCCTTTACCAATTCATGACAGGTAAAAGCAGCAGGATTAGAAGAAAGACCAAACCTTTCAACTTCCACATTCTGGCCTTTCAGCCAATCCAAATCACTGGAAAACCGCACCAGCTCTGGATTAATATTCGGGCCGCAGACACCACTCGAACAGCACATTGGCGGATCGTAAATTTCCAATTTCAACTAAACATTTCCTTTTTTGTTAGCTACGGTTATTGTATGTTTTGCCAGGGAATAACAGCCGTTTTGGCGGCTATTGCCTTAACCTTTTTAATATGTTCTGCTTCCTGCGCACGCCTGTATGCAAGAACAGAATTACGAATTGAAAGCGGCAGCAGGCTTCGATTAATGATCCACGCATAAGAAGAAATTCCAGCCCGCTCCAAATCCTTATGCAAATCAAATGCCTCTTGGACCGGCGTAGCCTCGGGCAGAGTAACAACCATAATTTTGGTATATTTAGAATCGCGGATTCGAGGCAAAAGGTTTTTGACCTCATCGGAAGCATTTGACTGATTTCTGGACGCATCGCGGTGATATGCCTGTGTGGCATCAAGAAGTAAGAGGGTATGTCCGGTGGGCGCGGTATCAATAACAACCACGGAATTATTCGCTTGTTCAACAACTCTCGCAAAGGCCCGAAATACCGCAACCTCTTCAGTACATGGAGACCGCAGGTCTTCTTCAAGCAGCCTACGGCCCTCTTTGTCAAGCTGCGCACCGGCCTGGTTCATGACTTCAAGCTGGTACAATTCAGTCTCGACTTTAGGGTCGATTCGGCTGATGCGGAGATTTTCATGCTTATCGCCGAGAGAGAAATCAATATGTGACGCAGGATCGCTGGTTGTCAAATGAACCTGCAAACCGCTATCAGCTAACTGCACGGCCATCGCTGTTGCCAATGTTGTTTTTCCAACACCTCCTTTGCCCATCGTCATTATGATGCCGGATTTCATATTAAGACCGTTCACAAGTTCATTAATATTAATTGTTCCGACAAGAACATTTTCTTTCAAGTTGCTTTCAGTTTTCGGTTGTGCGTATTTTCTCTGCGAAAAAAGGGTTTTTAACGCTTTAACACCAATAGGGCTGAATCGAGATAGCGGAATTTCTGTTCGCGGCAAAGCCGACAAATCTGCGGAGATACCTTTAATTGCCTGGACTTCTTGCTGGCGCATGATAGACGCTACTTCGTCATCGCAAACCTCATCGCCTAAAACACCGTTGATAGCAAGCCATTGCTTTTTGATACCCAGCCCATACAATTCCTGACTGGTTCTTTGTGCTTCTGTTATAGAGTGTTTATCTGCTCTAGCAACAAGAACCAGCCGAGTCATGTTCTCATCCGTGAGAGCCTCAAGTGTTGCCTCAAATTGTTCTTTCTGCCCCTTCAAACCAGACATTGGCCCAAGACAGGAGGAATTGCCGCTGCTGAAATCAAGATAACCTTTCCACGCAGCCGGTAATTGTAAAAGACGAAGTGTATGCCCGGTTGGGGCGGTATCGAAAACGATATGGTCATATTGAGAGAAAATTGTATTGTCTGTCATCAACCGCGAAAACTCATCGAAAGCCGCTATTTCGATGGTACACCCCCCGGAAAGCTGCTCTTCAATCTCCGCAACCGCTGCATCTGGTAGAACCCCTCGATAAGGGTCTACAACTCGCTGCCTGTAGTCTGCGGCCGATTGACGCGGGTCAATGTCAAGTGCCCATAATCCATCGCTATCCGGCACGGCAGCAGGGTTTGAATTAAGCGAAATACCGAGAACCTGCCCAAGGTTCGATGCAGGGTCGGTACTCACGATCAGCGTTTTCTTTCCCTGCTCAGCTAATGTCACCGCCGAGGCACAGGAAATCGAAGTTTTCCCAACGCCGCCTTTACCTGTGAAAAATAAAAACCGCGGCGGGTTTTGCAAAAACAATAGATTTATACAATCTGTCAACACGATTGTTTTCCTCTCTAATTTCGAATATTGTTGGGCAACTTGATGCCATGGCACTGGTACGCAAGCGGCAGCTACCGTCATCAATCTCAACATTTGTCTTCATATTTCTTAAATTCTTTTGTAACATTCACATAATTCGTTTTTGTTTATTTTCTGTATTTGTCTTAATTGTTTTACATCTTCTAAAATTTGATTGTCATTTTTTAAATATTTTTCCAGCCAACCGAGTATTTCTCCGGCTTTTGGTGCATCCCTGTCAACCAGCCGATAGTAATTCCACCGGCCATCCTTGCGTGTCTCGACTAGCCCCGCCTGGCGGAGTATGTACATGTGCTTGGATACCGTGGATGGGGCAAGCCCGAGCATTTCAATGATCTGGCATACACAGAGTTCCCCGCCTGCCAGCATCATCAATGCCCTGACACGGTTTTGATCCGATATTGCCTTAATAATGTTTACTATTTCAAGCATTTGGGTCTACATACATTATAATTCGCCACATAACGAAGCATGGTGTTATTTAAACCAAAAAATATATAAAGTCAAACACATTTATTTTATTTTCATTGGATCTTTCGGCAAATGAATGGATAGCAGCTAAAGATGCGAGACATACTGGCACATTGCTTTATAGCGCGCCATATTAACGCTCACAGGCGCTTCACTTTGGGCCGCGAGGTCTACAATATCCAAAAATTCGACAGCGCGTGAGTGGGCAATCGGGGTAGGCGGCTAGACTAGGCGCTAGGCCAGCACCCCGCCGACATTGTCCAGGATGTAGTCTGGTCGGTAGGCGAAGCGGGGTAAATCTTGCCGTTGGGTTACGCCGCTCAGCACCAGCAGGGTTTCGATCTCCGTCTCGATGCCGGCAATGATATCCGTATCCATGCGGTCGCCGATGATCACGGTTTCTTCGCGCGTGCAACTCAGTTTCTTCAATGCATGGCGCATCATCAGCGGATTGGGTTTACCCACGAAATAGGCCTTGCTGCCGGTCGATAATTCGATGGGTGCGATCAGAGAGCCGGTGGCCGGAACCAGGCCGTTTTCCGCCGGTCCGGTCATGTCCGGGTTGGTGCCGATCAGCTTGGCGCCGTTGATAACGAAATGCACGGCGCGCTCAATGGTCTCGTAGCTGTAGGAGCGCGACTCGCCGACCACCACGTAATCGGGGTTCACATCGTTCATGGTAAACCCGGCTTCGTAGAGAGCGTTGATCAAGCCGGTCTCGCCGATGACATAGGCGGAACCGCCGGGATGTTGACTGGCCAGAAACGAGGCGGTTGCCAGCGCGCTGGTGTAGAAGTGCTCTTCGGCCACGTCTAGGCCGAGTCGCTTGAGTTTCAGGTGCAACTCGCGCGGCGAACGCTGGCTACTGTTGGTCAGGAACAAAAAGGACTTGTCCTCGCGCTTCAACCAGTCGACAAAGGCGGGCACACCGGGCAGCAAAATGTTGCCGTGGTAAATCACGCCGTCCATATCGCAGATGAATCCTCGGTTTTTGCGTATATCCATCATCGTCTCCTTTTTCATCACAAGGCCGGCAACTCTTTCAGCGACGCGATGGTGCGGCGCACGGTGCGGCTGTCCACTCTCTCGCCGTTGCATTTTGCCTGGGCTTCGTCGGCAAAGTCGGAACGGCAGTATGTCACTTCGACGGTGGCGGGCAGGTCCGGCTTGAACGGCTTGAAACGGTCAATGGATTCCAAAGCTCTGCTCATTGTGTCGCGCAGCACGGCGTGGGCTTTTTCCATGGACAGGCAGCGCGCCCGGTTACGGCTCAAGCCGTATTTGACCACCGCGCACTCGACATCGCCGAACAGCGCGCGTGCCTCTTCTGCGGTTTTGTCGTCGCCTGAGACCATGATGACAGGCACGTCGAAGTGGCCAGCAACCGCGGCTTCGATGCCCAGTTCGCCTACGGACTTTCCGTTGATTTTGTAGTCAAAGATGGTTTGGGACGAAACCGTATGGTCCAGAAACCCGTTGAGCGTACCGGCCTTGGCGTGATGGGCCAGCAGCACCACGCCAGCGTATGACGCATCCAACGACGGCAAGATGCGACCGTAGTTCCAGCTCTCGTATTCAGCATCGGCGTGCATGTGGGTCAGGTCGATCTGGCCACCTGAAAATCCGCCGAAATGCGTATCGCAAACCACAATATCATCGGCCCCCGCCTCCTTGGCTATTTGCACAACAACATTGATGTCATTGATCAGAAACTGGCGCGCATTTTCGTAGCGTGCCGAGTTTACGTCAGTCTGCTGCGGGAACATGATCCCGGAAGCACCTTCCATATCCGCGTGTATGTATAGTTTCATGTCGATACTCACTCCTTAATGTATCCAGGACCATCCCAGTTCTCCGCGACGCGTGCGGAATCGCTCGAGCGCGTCGCGGTATTCCGGAGCATCCGTGCGCTTCGAGCACTTGTGCGAATTGCTTGTCACACTCCTCGATCATACCGCAATAGCCCGCGAAAGCCCGGCGATAACCCGGCGCCAGATCGTCGGTGAAGCGGGTACAGCCGCAGGTGCGCGGATATTGTCCGGCCATCATGGCCTGGCGCGCCGGCACACAAACCGGACTGGGTTGCTGATCGGTCAGAAACAGAGTGTTGGGTCGACGTTCCATGGGCTGTTACTTTTTTTTTATATAACGATGTCAATGTCAATGTCCATTATCGGCAATCAAAATCCAATCCTAAAAAGATAGTAATTAACCATGCGTTGGCTGACGTGCGATAAAGCGGCCGCGCTTGGGATCGCCGACAAACTCGCCGTCACGCACGGCTGGTTCGCCACGCACAGCGACCAGCGCCATGCGGCCTTTGACCGCCCAACCTTCGTATGGCGTGTAGTCCACGTTCATCATCTGCATATCAGCGGAAATCACGCTTTCCGGTCGTGGATCGAACACGGCCAGATCCGCATCGCTGCCCACGGCCACGGCACCTTTGCGCGGGTACAAGCCGAAGATTTTGGCCGGCTGCACACTGAGCGCGTCCACGAAACGATCCAGATTGATACGGCCAGTTTCGACGCCATAGGTGTAGAGCAACGCCGCACGATGCTCCAATGTGGGCAGACCGTTGGGGATATGGGTGAACTGGTCGCAACCCATGGTTTTCTGGCTCTGGAAATTGGTGGGCGCATGATCCGTGGCTAGCGTATGCACCGAGCCGTCGCGCAATCCGTGCCATAGAGCGTATTGGTCTTGCTTGTCGCGCAGCGGCGGCGAAACCACGAACTTGGCGCCTTGAAAACCATAGGCGCGCTCAATCCGCATGCGGTCCAGCAGCAGGTAGTGCGGGCAGGTTTCGACCCAGGTCGGCTGGTGGGCGATCAGCGCGATCCGCTCCAGTGCCTGACGGCAGGAGACATGGGCAATGTATACATGCGCACCAGTCAATGCGGCCATGGTCAGCAGGTGGTGCACGCCGTCTGCTTCGACCAAGGGCGGCCGGCTCCAGTAATGGGCTTCCGGCCCGGTACGTCCCTGGCGCAGCAGTTGGCGTTGCAGTGCGTCGATGAGGGCCGCGTTTTCACAATGGGCCACGGTCAACACGCCCATGTCGCGGGCCAGACGCAGAGCGTCGAAAAGCTCCGCGTCTTCCATGGCCAGGCTGGATTTATAGGCCAGGTAGACTTTGAACGACGGGATGCCCAGGCGGACAATCTCGCGCAACACATCGGGCGTGCGCTTATCGAAGCGGGTCACGGCCATGTGAAATCCGAAATCGCAGGCGCAGCGGCCCATGCTCTGCTCGTGCCATATTTCAAGACAGGCCAGCGGATCTTCGTGGCGTCCCGGATTGACGAAATCGAGAAAACAGGTCGTACCGCCGACCAGCGCCGCAGGGCCGGCGGTCTCATAGGTGTCGCTGGTCCGCGTGCCGCGGAAAGGCAGGTAGATGTGCACATGCGGATCGATGAAACCGGGAAACACATACATATGCCGCGCATCGAAGATTTCGGTGTCGGGCGATGTCTCGATGTTGGTCCCAACGCAGGCGATGCGCTCGTTCCGGCATAAAACATCAACCCGCCGCCAGCCTTGTTCATCGACTACGGTTCCATTTTTAATCAAAATAGCCATGAGCGGGACCATACCTTTTTCACGAAATAGAGGCAATTATCTTTACAGAAAAGCTGATGTGATAAAAATTGTGCTATGAAGCCGGTATGCGGCTAGTGTCTGATGCGTTTCCGGTTGACGGCGCACCTGACATGGTGCAGCGTTGGCAGGTCGGCGGTGTGGTACTCGTGGGTTCAGTGCACGAGCCGATGCTGGAAGCCTTGCGCGTCCGCGGCATGGCTTATGTGCTGCTCTTTCCCAAGCGCGACGTGGAACATAACGGCGTGATCTGCGACGATTATCGCGGCATGCTGGACTGTCTGGAAACGCTGCGGCAGCAGGGGTGTGTCCATTTTGTGTTCGCTATTGCGGAGATCCCTCATGTACTGGACGAGAAACGCGTGGTCGACCGGCAGCACGCGACCACGGTTCACCTGGTGCGCGATCCCAATCCGCTGGAAGCGATCCTCGCGATCAAAGCACTGCCCATACCGGACCAGGCGTGCGTTGGCTTTATCCCCTCACAGACCTTTGCCATGCGGGTTTATTAGTCATTGGGCATTGGTCATTAGTCATTGGTCCTGTTGGAAAATGGATATTCCGTATTGGATCTTGGATATTGACAATGGTCAATGCAATACATCGGTCGGCACGTCCATGGTGTGGAAGCCGGGCCAAGGGTTGGCGCGTTTCCCGACCAACACGTCGTAGCTCTGGGTGGCGACCAGTTTGCTTTCATTGACAGCGCGATGGCTTGCATCGGTCAACCTTTTCGTCAAGGCGCCGCGCAAATCCTGTAACGCGCCCTGGTGTTCCGCTGCATCGACCAGGTTGTGCTGCTCACAGGGATCCTCGGCCAGGTTGAAGAAAAGTTCGTCGCCGCCGATTTCGGAGAACAGGTATTTGTAGCCTTCGCGCAAAACAAAGTGATAGGGACCGGATTCGCCGAAAAGCATTTCGCGCTCAGCTTTGCCATCCGCGGCATCGAGCATGTTAATGCCGTCCATGGCCTGACCCGCGGGCGGTTCCACATCGGCGTAATCCAGGATGGTGGGCATGATGTCGGCCAGGCAGACGAGTGCGTCGCTACGGATGCCACGGCGCGGCTGGTCATCGTTTTCGCCAGGCAACCGCACGATCAGCGGAACGTGCGCGGCGCCTTCCAGGCCGATGCTCTTGGCGCCTAAATGATGATCGCCCAGCATGTCGCCATGATCCGAGGTGAAGATGATCAACGTGTTGTGCAACAGATTTAGTTCACGCATTTTGGAAAAAAGCAGGCCCAGGTTGTAGTCGATCTGCGTGATGCAGGCGTAGTAGGCGCGTTTCATGTCCTGGAGCAGCCTGGCATCAAACCGCTGCACATTATTCAGCCCGTACGTAGAGGCGCAAAATCCGCCTGGCATCTGATCCTGTTTTTCCGACCATCCGCCATAGATGGGCAACGGCATGTCATGGCTGTCGTACAGTGACCAATATGCCGGGCTGGGATCGTAAGGCGGATGCGGCTTGGTGAAGCTGGTCCAGAGGAAAAAGGGCCGGGTATCGTCGCGTGTATCCAGGAAATCCATGGAACGGTCCACGGTCCAATGGGTCAGGCTGTTGGTGTCGTCCACGGTATTGAGGCAGGGAAACATCTCGTTCTGGCCCATGCCGTGGTTCATGGGACGACCGCGGTGCGGGTTGCGCTGCATGGTGCGGTAATAATGCTCGATGATCTCCATTTCCTCGAACCCGTAATGGCAACGCATGGGCGCGAAATGCATTTTGCCCTGGGCCCGCGTCTGGTAGCCGGCCCTGGTCAGCACGGCGGGCAGACTGCGTTCGCGGTGGATCGGTTTGATCACTTCGCCGTTGCTGGTAAGGCCGTGGTTGTAGGCGTACTGACCCATCATGATCGTGGCTCGGGCCGGCATACATACCGGGCAATCGCTATAAGCGCGAGTGTACTGAATGCCCGTATCCAGCAGCCAGTCCAGGTGCGGGGTACGGATATGCGGATTGCCGGCCGCGTGCAACGTATCGTGGCGTTGCTGATCAGTGGTAATCAATACAATATTCGGGCACTGGTCCATGATCGTCTTTCCTTTCCGTATTGTTGCTTGCTTCCGGTTTTTAAAATAGGTACTACTCTCAACCGCTACAGTGTAGCACGAAGATCCTGAAACTTATTGTTATTTTTGCGATTTTTTACATCTCAACAGCGGCGAGGTATATGTGAAAATCACCGTGATCAACGGCAGTCCGCGGGGCAAGTTCAGTACGACCCTGATGCACGTGAAATATATGTTCCATAAAACGCCCGGACATGAACTGAGGTGGCATCATGTTGCCGCCACCATCAAGAACCTGGAAAAAGACGCGGATGCTTTCACAAAAGTGATGCAAGACGTGGCTGACGCGGATTTGGTGATCTGGTCCTATCCCATCTACTATTTCTGCGTACCAGCACAACTTTTGCGTTTCATCGAACTGATTGACGAGCGCGGAACAGGCAATGCTTTCCAGAGTAAAGCCGCCACGTCCATGACCACGTCGGCCAAATTCTACGATCATATCGGTCATAATTTCATCCAATCCGTGTGCGAGGACATGGGCATGCGTTACATGCCGGGCTATTCCGCCGTGTTCGAACGCTTCCTGGAGAAACCGCTGCGCACGGATCTGCTGCGGTTCACCGGCGACCTGTTGCACCAGATTTCGGCCCACTGGCCCAGCCCGCGCAGATCCGGGCCGCTGCGGGATCAGCACAAGGCCTATTGGCCGGCAAGCCTTGCCGATGAACCGCCGTCGCCGACCGGTTCCAAAAAAATCGTGGTCGTGACCGATGCCCGGGAGGGCCAGACCTGCACGCTGAACGCGATGATCGACATGTTCGTGCATTCCACCGTCAACCAGGTCCGATTGCTGCGCCTGGAACAACTCAACATCAAGGGCGGCTGCATCGGTTGCTACACCTGCGTCAAGAAAGGGGATTGCGTTTACAAGGACCACTACCGCCAGACCTATATGGATCAAATTGCGTCCAGTCATGCGTTGATCATCGCGGCCGGGACGCGCGGTCGCTACCTGTCCGCGGAGATGAAAACCTGGTTGGACCGCTTGTTCTTCAACGGGCACCGGCCCGTACTGGCCGGGCGTTGCGCGGGCGTGCTGTTAGCCGGGCCGCTGAACCAGTTGCCGGAACTGCGCGAAGCGCTGGAGGCCATGCTGGAAGTCTGGCGCATGCCCTCGATGGGCGTGGTCACGGACGAATACGCCACGGAAGCGGAGCTGACCGCGCAACTGCAAGCGTTTGCCAGCCGGCTTGACTATCGTCTGGAGCATGAGCATTTCACCCGCGAAACCTTCCTCGGTCTGGGCGGCCAAATGATCTTTCGCGACCTGGTCTACCAGATGAAAACGTTTATGCAGGCGGATCATAAGTATTACAAGAAAAAGGGCTTATACGATTACCCGACCAGCAACATCGGCATGGCCTTCAACCACTTTTTCCAAGGCTGGTTCATGCGCATGGCCACGCCCCAACAAATCCGCCACCACGCCCGGGTCGAGCGTCTGAAACGGTATGAAGAGAAAATGGACGATTGACGCACCATTATTGTGTTGTCAAATCCCGGCTTTGCTATAGCATTACGCGTTTAAAACATTTTATCAACGGGAGTAAAACGATGGCGAAAGTGAAAACGGCAATTACACCGACTCGGCAGGAAGATTACCCGGAGTGGTACCAACAGGTGGTGCGCGCTGCAGACCTGGCCGAATCGTCGCCGGTGCGCGGTTGCATGGTGATCAAGCCCTGGGGCTATAGCTTATGGGAGAATATTCAGCGTGTATTGGACGTTAAATTCAAAGCGACCGGCCATCGCAATGCCTATTTTCCACTGTTTATTCCATTGAATTTTCTGCAAAAAGAAGCGGAGCATGTCGAAGGGTTTGCCAAGGAGTGCGCCGTAGTGACCCATCACCGTTTGCAGGCTGACGCCGATGGCAAACTCATCCCCGCCTCTCCCTTGGAAGAACCGCTGATCGTGCGGCCCACTTCCGAAACCATCATTGGGGCCATGTTCGCCAAATGGGTCGATTCTTATCGCGACCTGCCGTTGCTGATCAACCAATGGGCCAATGTCGTGCGTTGGGAGATGCGTACGCGCCTGTTCCTGCGCACCACCGAGTTCCTGTGGCAAGAGGGCCATACCGCCCACGCCACGGCCAAGGAAGCGCGCGAGGAAACCATGCGCATGCTGGACGTGTATGCCGATTTTGCCGAAAACACCATGGCCATGCCGGTGATCAAAGGCGAAAAAACCGAGAGCGAACGATTTCCCGGCGCGGAAAACACCTATTGTATCGAGGCCATGATGCAGGATTTCAAGGCGCTCCAGGCCGGCACTTCGCATTTCCTGGGCCAGAAATTCGCCAAAGCGTCGGAGATCCGGTTCCAGGACGAAAATGCGCAACTGGCCTATGCCTGGACTACGTCCTGGGGCGTTTCGACCCGACTGGTGGGCGGGCTGATCATGACCCACAGCGATGATGACGGCCTGATCGTGCCGCCGCGCCTGGCGCCGGCCCACGTCGTTATCCTGCCCGTGATTCACAAGGATGAGACCCGGACCCAGGTCATGGACTATTGCGAAAAACTGGCGGCTGAACTGCGCGACAAAGCGTATGCTGGTCGCGCGCTGGAGGTTGAACTGGACACCAGCGAAGGGCGCGGCGGCGATAAAGTCTGGAACTGGATCAAAAAAGGCATACCTATCCGCATCGAAATCGGCCCGCGCGACATCGAATCCGATGCCGTGTTCATGGGGCGGCGCGACAAAGGGCACAAGGATCGCGTCAGCCTTCCGCGCATCGAATTCCTGGCCACAGTAAGCGCAATCCTGGACGAGATCCAGCAGAACTTGCTCCAACGGGCTAAAACCTATTGCGAACAAAACACGCGCATCATCGATGACAAGGACGAATTCATCGCCTTTTTCACGCCGCGGAACAAAAACAAACCCGAACCGCACGGCGGTTTCGTTTACAGCCACTGGAGCGGCGACACCGAGGTGGAACAGCAGGTCAAGAACGATCTGAACGTCACCATCCGCTGCATCCCGCTGAACGCGGAAGCAGAGCCGGGCACGTGCCTGTTCAGCGGCAAACCGAGCCCGCGCAGAGTCATTTTTGCCAAATCCTATTAAACCGGCGCATGGCAAGACATGCCGACAATCCGGTCAGATTCTCCCTTGCTTATTGCTCTAACCCCACCTATGGTATGCTCTATTTACAAGTAGTAAACATGAATTATACTGAGTTCAAAAAAAATCGGATCGGGTTGAATGCTTCATAAGGGCATAAGTGTTGGCGGATTGCTGGATAATGCTTCAGGTGAGTTGGAAATTTATCCGGACCTGTTTTCGCTGATTCTCAAGAGCGGGTTTGACCTGGTGCGCCTACCTGTCAATTGGGCCGTATATACCGAGGAGGTTTTTCCTTACCATATCAATCCTGATTTTATGAAATTCGTGGTGCAAACCGTGGACGAAGCCCTGGCCGAAGGCCTGATCGTGGTAATCAACATGCACGGCTACAATGAACTGATGATGGATCCGGAAAACCACGAACTGCGCTTTCTGGCCATCTGGCGTCAGATCTCTAAACAATTTTCCGGCTATCCCGATTCGCTGCTGTTCGAGCTGATCAACGAACCGTGCGAAAAGCTGACCCCTGAAGTCTGTTTTAAATTGCATTCGGAGTTGTTGCGCGTTATCCGGATACGTCATCCTTTCCGTAAAGTGGTCATTTCTCCCATGCCCTACGGCAATATCGGGGCGTTGCAGAACTTGAAACTGCCCCACGACGATGACATCATCGTTGACGTACACTATTACGAGCCGATCTCTTTCACCCATCAGGGGGTGGACTGGATGCCCGAAGCCGAAATGTGGATCGGCGAAACCTGGGACGGAACACCTGCCGATAAACACGAGGTGCGCCAAGCCCTCGGCGCCATCGTGAAGTTCCAGCGCGAACACCATATTCCTGTCTGGATCGGCGAATTCGGGGTGCATCAATCCGCCGGTCCGAACTATCGTCAGGCCTGGACCGAATTTATTCGGCACGAATGCGAACGGCGCGATATCACCTGGATCTACTGGGAGTTCTTTTCCGATTTCGGCGTTTTCGACCTGGCTAATGGTTGCTTTATCGACAATCTTTACCGCGCCCTGATACCACCCCAATCCAAGCACGCCGACGCCCAATTGCGCCGCACAGGCCCTATTCCGCGCCTGCAGGAAGATACAAAAAAATGCAACCGTTAGCGCCTTGAGGGCTTGCGCAGAATTAACTTCGCCATGTGAAGGCAAGTCGCCCAGCCGGCAAGACGCGAATTTGCAGGAATAGCGAAATATTTCGAAACATTCGCAACGAAACTGGATGGGAAGAATGGCCCTGGCGTTGCAAAAACGCGAAATATTAAGTTTAAAAACTTGACGGTACGTCCATCTGGAGATGAACGCTACATTACATTCAGCAAACGCTGTTACCTCACGGGCGGCACGATCATGATTCTTTTTTCGCTTTGACCGTTGCCGATCAGAAAATAGCCTTCTTTATCGGGTTCTCTCATGATCGTGTAATACGACCGGCACAGGCCGTCCTTGTTGCCATCGCCCGATTCGCAGACGACCAGTTTATTGTTGCCCAAAACTTCATCGACAATGGCCACGTGCCCGATCTCATCGGTTTTCGTAGGGTCTTTTTTCCAGATCAGGATATCCAGCGCCCTGACCTGGCCGAAGTTTCTTCGCCGGCTTCTGCTACGGGTATTATATTTGCCGTCCATCGGCACCAAGCCAACATAGCGGCAATAGGCGTTGACATATCCGGAACAATCGAGTCCCAACCTGGGATTGCTGTCGCAATAGTCCTGCAACCCGCCGGGCGTCGTGCGCTTGAAGGTCAGGGCGTAGGAGAGATAAACCCTGTAATCGAAAGGAAATCCCTTGCCGTCATAGGCGTAGCGAATGCTGAGTTTGTGTTGCTTGCCTATGGGGATTATGGGATGATATTTATTTTTCTTGCGCAAGTTGTCGCACTCATCCACGAGGTGCTGAACGACTTTCATCTCCTTTTTTTCGGATTCTTTACTCGTGCCGACCATGGTGTATTTATGCACGTCGGCATGCACCGTTCTGATCACACCCGCATCCTGGTCGACATATTGGACTTCCAAGTGGCGATAGCATTGCATGAATTCGTAAGGAGTAAGCGACACGCAGACATTGATTTCACGCCCCGGCAGGGAGAGTTGAACGCCGGATTGCCCGCCAGCTTGGTCCTGGAGCCCAATAACCCCGGGCGTGGACATGATGGCTGCGGGGCAAGTTTGATGGCCCACATCAAAAGACAATCCCAGCGCCCCGGGTTGCCTCCCGTAATACTTACCCGGATCGTCGCCGGCATCAGCCCAATACTTTTGTCTTTCCGCCATAGTTCACCCCAAATTATTCACTTACTATTGTTCATGTTCAGGTTAGAACACAAGTCATGACGTGGTCAACCATTTCACTCATTTTTCATCTCTTGCACATTGCCATACGACGTTTGGATGGCCCGTCAGCTACCCGTCTGTGATGAAATCACCAAATAAAGAGTGCATGTCCGTTCATTCGCGGATATATCCGTGATATTCTGAGTTATGTTCTTGCGCGCCTTATTGGTGTAGATTCAAGGGGCAACCATAACGCAACGAAAGGCATGCGCGATGAAACTCAATATTCTTTGGATTTGCAGCGATCAACAACGCTGGGACATGCTGGGCTGTTACGGCAACCCTTTTTTGCGCACCCCCAACCTGGACCGGCTGGCCGCCGAAGGCGTGCGCTTTGACCATGCTTTTTGTCAGAACCCGGTCTGTACGCCGACTACCATGGCGCTTACGGAGGAGCCGGCCTGGACGGCAGCAGTCTGACGCCGCGCCAGCACTGTTTGATCCGCGCCGCCTATTGGGCAATGTGCGATCTGATCGACAGCCAGATCGGGCGCGTGGCGTGTGGCAATCCGAAATTCAAATGCACGTCTTTCGCAAAATGTCGACAATGCGTTCGATATCGCCGGGCTGCAGAGCCGATCCGGAGGGCAGGCACAATCCGCGTTTGAACAAATCCTCGCTGACGCTTCCGCCGCAAACGCGGCAACCTTTGAATACCGGTTGCAGGTGCATCGGTTTCCAGACCGGTCGCGCCTGGATATGATCGGCTTCCAACGCCAAGCGCACGTCTTCGGGCGTTGCGCCAAAACATGGTTTGTTGATCGTGATGACCGTCAGCCAGCGCGAGCAGCAGCCGTAAGGCGCTTCCGGCATAAACCCCAGGCCGGGCAGATCCCCGAGCAGGCGCCGATACGTGGCGAAGATGCGGCGCCGCGCTTCAACCCGTTCGCTGAGCACGGTCAGTTGTCCGCGACCAATGGCCGCGGCAATGCTGCTCATGCGATAGTTGTAACCGATTTCCCGATGTTCGTAATGGGGTGCCGGTTCACGGGCCTGGGTCGAAAGATGACGTGCATGCTCGATTAGGGCAGGATCCGCGGAAGCCAGCATGCCGCCGCCCGAGGTGGTAATGATTTTGTTGCCGTTGAACGAATAGATCGCGGCGTCCACGCCCTGGCCGGCTGGCCGGCCTTTGTAACTTGCGCCCGCGGATTCGGCGGCATCGCAGATCACGGGTATGCCGTAAGGCCGGCAAACGGCCTTGATCGCGTCCAGGTCCGCGCATTGACCATAAAGGTCCGTAGGCACGACTGCGGCCGGCAACCGGTTGGCGCGCACGCAGTCTTGCATCTCTTGGTGCAGCAGATTGGGGTCCATGTTCCAGGTGGCGGCGTCAGCGTCGATAAAAACAGGTTCCGCGCCCAGAAACGTGATGGGCGAGACGCTGCCGATAAAGGTGAGGGTCGAGGTCAGCACATGATCGCCAGGTTTGACGCCAGCCTCGCGCAACGCGAGATGCATGGCGGCGGTGCCGCTGTTCAAGGCCAGGCAATGGGGTATGCCGACCATAGCCGCGAATTCACGCTCAAACGCCTCGACCATGGGTCCCAACGGGGCCAGGAAATTGGAGGAAAAGGCCTCGGCCACAAACGCCTGCTCACGACCGCTCATATGCGGCGGTGAAAGGTAGATGGTTGCGTTTGCTTGACTCATCCGTTTGACTCAGCCGGTTATGGCATAGGGATTCTCGAAAATAGGGCTGGTCCATTCCCGGTAAAGATCAGTTTCAAACGAGCGCCCCAAGAAATCCAGTAGGATGCATACTCGCGCCCTGGCCGGCAGCAGCCGGGCCACCACGACCTGCAAGGGTGCGCACATCATCAGGATTACGCAAAAGAGCCACAGTTATATATTCCGTGCAATGCCTCATGCCCAGCATATCGATGTTGCTTGATCCTGTCATTTCCTCAACACGAAGCATCATACCACAATCATTCGGATCGTCAAACGCTACCCTTTTTTTTGTTTAGAGTGGCCGCGTAGCAAGTGGCGCGTGGCGGGTGACGAGAGTGTCGCGCCCCTTTTTCTTCCTTGGATATTGGATATTCCGTGTTGGCATTGGATATTGCTCGTCGGAAGGTGCGTGGAGCGTGGAGCGTGGCTGGCGCCAGTCCGAAATCCGAATTCCGAAATCATTGTTCGGGTTTGGCGTGGATGTTGCGAATACGCGCTGAGACATGGCCGAATTGCTGAAAACGGTTGTTTTTAACTTTGACGTCGCAGGGATTGCAGCAACCGAACCGGTCGCAAGACAGATAATCCGTGGTCAGCTCGATATGTGAGTCATCATGTCGGGCCAATGGCCGGAGCCGGCTGTAAAGAAAATGGTGGCAGCGGTGGATGGAACCGTCGGGCGCGACCAGTAATTCGGATGGCGCGCATTCGCACAACCGCAGGGTGCCGCCGTCACAAGCCTCGGGATAAGCAAAACGGCCGTGCAGTAGGCCCTGGTGCCGGCCAAGGAAAGGTTTGGTCCGGAAATCGATGCCGGCCGCGTCACAAATGCGCGCCGCTTCCTCAATCAGTTCGGCCTGCGCTGGATGCAGCACGCCATAGAGACCGACCCGGAAACCTTCGCGCATCAGAAAAAGAACCTTGTCCATGATCTCCGCCAAGGTGAATTGCTCGGGATGGTAACTGACGCGGATAGGTGCATAGGGCGCATCACGGTTGAGTGAGCCAGGGTCGATGCGACGGGCAAATGCCTCCAGGTCAAAGGCCAGGTTGGTCAGAATATCGAGATGCCGACCGTCGCACGAGGCTTCGCGGACCAGTTCGATGAAATCGGGGTGCAGCCCAGGCTCGCCACCCTGCAGGGTTACGGGCACGTCACCGGTATCGAGCCGCTCGATGAAGCGCAGCCATGCGCGTCCGCTCAATTCCGGATAGCGGCCGACCACTTGGCCATGAAAACGGTTGATGCAGTACGAACAGTGAAACGGGCAGCGAAAGGTCAGGAAAAGCCCGATATAATTGTAGGCCTTTGGAACAAGGATCCGGTTCAGGACATCTGTTTCAGGTGCTTGTCCAAGTATGGACACGGTTTGCATACTTATTTACCTGGACATGAGCGGCGCTTGTTGGCAGACCTGAGCTATGGCTGCCTTTTTTTTGACCTGCGGCGGTGCAGTCAGCGTCGTTTTCTGTGTCATTACATTGGACAGAATGCGGAAAATCATCTCTGGCGCGATTTCCGACATGCAAATGGTATTGTCGCAGTGGATCTTCATACAGGGGGAATGCAGGCAAGCCCAGTTTGCGCGGACAATGATGCCGCGACCGTACATGTAGTGACTCGAGGATGGCGTGGGCCCAAACAGTGCGGCCACATACTTTTTCATGGCCAGGCCCAGGTGCATGCCCAGGCTGTCGCATGTCACAATAATGCGACCGGCATGAATCCAGTCCATATAATACTCCAGGTCTTTGGCGCCCTCCTGCCAACTCACGCGCCAGCCTTGCCGGACGCAAAGCTTTTCCAGCCTTTCCCAGTGGGTCATGGGCCAGACTTTGGAAGGCCATTTGCCGCCGACGCGGAAATTAAGGCCTATGTCGTAGGCAGGCAATGGATTGGGCTTGTAGCCGAGAATAAATTCCTCACCGTGCCAATAGGCTCCAACCATTTGGTACAAAAGGGATTGCATGGGCAGAAAGCGTTCTTTGCCGTTAGCGATGTCCATGGTCGAGCGTGCCAGCGGGTGTGCTTGGACTTCACGACCATTCCAAACGAATCCATAATGCTTACGGGCACGAATGGCCTGCGCCATTTTACAGATCACCGGCGCTTTTTCAAAACAGACCACCTCATCGAACGATTGGTCCGCAAACAATTCCTCACGGTTGTCTTCATAGGTGATCAACGAATGAATATAGGGATTGCACCTAAGCAGCGGAACCGCGGATTGGCTGGTCAACCAGGTCACCTGGTCATGCTTGTAACGGTGCAGCAGGACCGTATGACAAAAGACGTCACCCAGGCTGGGTACGAACCCCTGCTCATTGACAAGCGTCTCACAATAGCCCAATTTGATGATCAAAACGCGTTTTCTTTTCATAACATCCTTTTGTTAGCAGCTTGCTTGCCACAGCGCAAACCGCTTTCGATCACCGTTTTTGCCGATAAAGTATCTATGTGTGCTAAACAGGCTAACAGAATTGTTTTGAGAGGGAGCCTGTGGATTACGGTAGCTTGTCGGAATGCCTGTGTATCATATTGGGTCTGGTCTCCGCATTCGGTTATGCGTTTGGAAGCCTGTTCGCCAAGCGGGCTTTGCAGGAAGGATGTTCGCCTCTGCTGTTCACGCCGATTGTCGCCACGCTTCAGTTAATCATTGATAGGATTACCCGGCGCACAACTTCCAGGCCGTCCATCCGGGGCATCATTAAATCCAGAATTGCCAGCCGGGGAGCGTTCTCTTTAGCCAGAATTTCCCAGACGTCGGCACCGTCGACGGTTTCTACCACTTCGTGATCGTATTTTCTTAAAACCCCCGACAACATGGCCCGGGAGGTAATATCGTCTTCGGCAATCAGAACTCGCATGGGAATCCCCCTAGGAAATCAATTTTAACTTTTTTAACATTTCTGTAAGCTTGGTTCTGTCGATGGGTTTAGTCAGGTACCCGTCGCAGAGTTTCATATAGGCGGACATGATGGTTTTCATATCGTTTAAAGCCGTGGTCATAAGGATTTTCATTCCGTCGGAAGAAAAAGTTCCCATAGATTCCTCATCCTCGCGGATCAGTTTTAGGGCCTCGTGGCCGTCCATTTCGGGCAGCATTATATCCAGGCAAATCAAATCGTAGGGCTTGCCTGTTTTTAAGGCTTCCCGGACAGCCTCCACGGCTTCCCTGCCGTTGACGGCGATATGGGAGGGACCGTATTCCTTCAGGAACTCCTGCATTAAAAGGCGGCTTGTAAAATCATCCTCAACGATCAGTGTCTTCATTAAAATTTCCTTATAAATTCCATTTATATTTCATTTTCCATGGTCTGTTTTAAAAGTGCGAAAGTCTCTTTTATCCGGGATATCCGGCCTTGTATCCTGGATCCCCCGCTTTGGCGGCGTCTTCCAGGTCTTTAGCCGCGGCTCGTAAAGCTTCTCCGCTTACATTGGCCGATGCACCCTTGATGGTATGGGCCTGGCGCTGAATTCCCATAAGATCCCCTTCCTTCCAAAACGCTTCCACCGCTTCTATCTGCCGGGGAAGATCCGACAGAAACCCCCGGGTTACCTCGCGGATCGGATCCCCGTCGTTCATAAGCCTTTCTCCCAGGCTTTTTGGTCTCATTTCCCAGGAAGTGAGCAGGGTGTATAAAATTTCCCGGTTCGTTTCGTTGTCATCCACCACAAGAACCCTTCTGCCGGCTAAATCGCCGGGTTGACGGCCCAAAGAACTCACCCCGCCGGACTGTTTAGCCAGCCTTATGGAAAACCAGAAATTCGATCCCTCTCCTTCCCGGCTGTCCACGCCTATCTGTCCGCCCATCATTTCGGTAAGCTGCTTCGAAATAGCCAGTCCCAAGCCGGTTCCTCCGTACCTTCGGGTTGTGGAGGTGTCGACCTGGGTAAATTTATCAAACAGCAGATCAATCTTGTTTTTGGAAATGCCTATCCCCGTGTCCTTGGGGAAAAACGTAAAAGAGCCTCTTCTTCCGTCTCTTCCTGGAGATCCACCAGTACGGCCACTTCTCCCTGGTGGGTAAATTTTATCCCGTTCCCCGTCAGGTTCATGGGCTTCCATGGCCATGTTGGTGGCCAGAAGCGTCCAGCTCCGAAATAATTGATAGAAACTTGATTTTTTCATACTGGCGAAGCTACCAAAAACAAAAAAACAAAAAAAACTAAGAAATTATAAAAATAAAAAAGTGATTGATTTTACACAACATTTTACACAACATACGCATTCACTTGCTCTTATTTTTGTCCTGCGTCCACTCCTTTTCACGGTTGCTGCATGAACAACCTCATACCCTATCGAAAGAGGAAATCCATCGGGTGCTTGCGCCCGCCGGCGGACGGCTGTTTTGTTTTCACGACCTGAATCCCATTGGCGTGTAGGATGACCTGTTTCCGCGGAACTGGGATCTGGTTGGACGCGACGCGTTCAGCGGCGTGGAATTGTGGCGTCGGCCCCTGACGAAATGGAGCTGGCTGGAATGGGTGGATACCGGCCCGTTGCCACGCGGCATCGAAAATCTCTGGGACTCGCCGCTGACCACGAACCGCCGCATGGTCATCGACGAGGGCGGCGGGCGGTTGTATTTTACCTCGGCCTCCCGTTCCAACCTCGTCAGCGTGCTCGACCCGGCTACGGGTAAAACCCTGGCCGGATTCGATGCCGGAAGCGATGTCGACGAAATGGTGCGACGCCATGCTTTATTTGCGTGTTCGCGCAAGGAGAAATATGGAAGTAAAAGGTCGATATGTTCGCCGACATCATTTTGAGCGAGCCGCCGGAAGAAATTCTGTACCATGGAGGCCGGGAGTGGTAATATTCGGGAATCTGGTAACGCACCGACAGCCGCGAGGAAGGCAACATGCTGGTATTCGACGAAAAGAATACCTATGGCGTGAAATACTCCGAGCGCGAGTTTGTCAAGGCAGGCTTCGCCGCCGTCCCCGAGGAGCTAGACAAAGCAATGTCAAAGCTAGTTGAGGAACTTTTGAAGGTGTTCGAGGGAACTTGCCCGTAAGGCGGTGGCAGCCGTTTTTTGTTTAAACCAATCACAAAGGATTCCATGCGATGGACAAACTGGTGAATTCCGCCATTTGCGGACTTTTCTGCAAAGGATGCAGGGCTCAGATCGTTTCAGGTTGCAAAGGTTGCCGTTCGCCTGAGAGGCTCTGCGGCAAATGCCAATTCAGGGACTGCATCGCCAAGAAGGGCATATTGTTCTGCTCCGAGTGCGGCGAATATCCTTGTGGGCTTCTGGTCAAGTTCAAGCAGGAGCGGCCGCATCGGATCGAGATTTTCGACAATCTGGAGCAAATCGCCAGGGTGGGCTACGAAGCCTGGTTTGACGGCCAGACATCACGTTACGCCTGTCCTGACTGCGGAGCTATGAATTCAGCATATAACAAAGCCTGCGTAAATTGCGGCAGGAGTCCCTCGTGTCTGTACGTCGAAAAACATGGCCCCGAAATCCAGGCATGGTCGGACACGGATTGACTGCGGCGGCTTGAACCTAAAAACAAATCCCGGATGGAAGCCATGGAAATCATGGAGGACACGGGAGCGTACGCGAGTGGCGGGTGTCGGGTGGAATCCGGAATCCGAAATCCAAAATTGTCCCACCTTTGCACCTTCCAGCACAACCAACTCCCCATGAAACACGACGATGCCTCTTTCAACGTGACTTGGCCGCAGGACTGAGTTTTCATCATTTTGCCGGCAAATTCGTCCAGGGTGTCGAGCCGCCTGTGCCCATGAGTTTGCGCCCCGATGCTCCAGGCTGCTCTTTCGCGGCTCAGCACAGCTTCGCCCTCCATGGTGACGACAAACATGAAATGTTTAGCGACCCATCTGGCCACGCCTTGCCCACACTCGCCACTCGACCCCACACCCGCCACCATTTTTTGTTGATCATTCCTTTCGCTACCGGCACAGTGTTCTGGTTCATGATAATAGTTACTTAATGATGGAAGGAGAACGATATGTGTAATCATGCCATGTGTTGTGGTCCGGATAAACTTTGTGCGTTGACTTGTTGCCCGTGCAACCTGGACGTGGACAAGATCAAGCCGTTGGTCAATGCCCCGAAATTCATCTGTAAATCTTGTGGCCGCGTGGCCAATGAGGAGAAGAATCTCTGCCAGCCGATCACTCTGTAATGTCGGCTGATGCGTATAGCGTGTCGCGCGCCCTGGTCTTTACCTCGCACCTGCATGCCATGGGCGGGGTTTCCCGGGCCGCGGCCGCATTGGCCCGCGGTCTTGCCCGGCTCATGCCCACGTCTATAGCCTCGCCCGTGCCAGTCCAGCCGCAGGTGCACGACTGGCTGGCCGGTTTGAACGTCGTCCCTTATGAGCCGGGCATGGAAGCCGATTATGCGCTCCTGCTCAATGTTGATGTTTTCAGCTACGCCCAGCCGCTGGCCCAGCGTAACCTGGCCTTTATTTTCTTTCCGCGCAAGCATGAACCGGCGCCTGAGGCTTTTGAGCTGCTCGCCAATAGCCGCTATACAGCCTGTCATGTCGAGGCCTGGTGGCAGCGCCCCTGTCAGCCGTTGTACCAGGCCGTGGATAACGACTTCCAGCCTGGCCCGAAACGCAATGTCGTGCTGCACGTGTCGCGCTTCAGCGGCCAGGCCGGCGGCGAATCCAATAAGGGCCACATGTGCATGATCGAGGCGTTTAAGCGCCTGCAAGAGCATGCGCCCGGCTGGGAACTGGTTATGATCGGCGCCCTGGACCCGGAGGATGGGTTGTTCCTGGATGCGCTGCTCCAGCGCGCATACGGCGGCAACATCCGAATTATGGCCAACCTGGATCAGCGTCGGCTCCAGGCCTGGTTCGCTTGTGCCGCCATCTACTGGCATGCCACCGGTATGGCGCGGCCCAATCAACCCGAGGCCCAGGAGCACTTCGGCCTTTCCACCATAGAGGCCATGTGTGCCGGCGCCGTACCCATCGTTAATAAATCGGGCGGCCCGTGCGAGATGGTAATCGATCGCTACAACGGTCTGTTTTTCGAATCGCCTGACGAACTGGTCCGGCACACCCTAGACCTGATGGCCTCTCCGTCCGGCTGGTCACTGCTTTCCCAGCGCGCGGTCATGTCCGGTCAGGTCTGGCAGGACCAGGACGCATTCACCGCACGGCTCCAAGCCGTGATCGAGCAGCGTCCCTGCCCGGCACCGTCTTATCGTTCATGGCTCACCGGCGGGCCTGGACCGGATCGGGTCTGCGCGATAATACCCGTGAACCATGACGCGGATTATGTCCGCTGCTGCCTCAATCGGCTCCATGAACATGCGCCGGCGGTCAAGGTCATCCTGGTCGCCCTGGTCGCCCCAACCGCGGACTTGTGTGAAGTGGTCGAACGTCGCGGCGGTGTCTGCCTGTCCTGTGAGGCTCGGCATGAAACCGCTGCCTGCATGGCTGCCTTGCCCCATTGCGACCGGCCGCTGGTCCTGGTGCTCGATCCTAAGATTGTGCTCGGCGCCGATCAGGACCTGGATTTCCTGCTGGCCGAAATGGCGGATCCGGATGTGGGCGTGGTTGGTCCTAAACTGCTCCTGCCCGACGGTCGGATCTGGTTTGGCGGTATGCGTTGCGATGCGGATGATGAACGCCTTTTTATTCCTGCGGGTTACGGGCATCCGGATGCTGTCTGTCACAGCCGGCGTGAAGAGACATTTGCCGTCAGCAGCGTCTGCCTGCTTTGCCGGCGTGAGTTATTTGCGCTCGATCCGGAGTTGCCCATGTTTCATGGCGCGATTGACTTGTGTCTGCAGGCGCGGTTGCAGGGGCGTAAAGTGTTTTATCAACCTGCGGCTGTCATGGTTTATGACGAAACGGACGACGCTCGGGAGGATCCGGCCTATGCTGATCGGATGGCCGCTGGCCGGCGCCGGATGCTCGAAAAATATCCAGACCTGACCGGGCAGGAGCTTTTCCATGCCTGATGCGCGTCAGGTTCTGGTCTATACCGAGCACTTACAGGATCTCAGCCTGTATCCGCGCATTGCGCTGCATCTGGCGCGTGCCCTGGCGGAGC
Organism: uncultured Verrucomicrobiota bacterium; assembly: GCA_964580325.1. Taxonomy (GTDB): domain Bacteria; phylum Verrucomicrobiota; class Kiritimatiellia; order CAYTQP01; family CAZOLK01; genus CAZOLK01. The sequence continues at coordinate 29,321 of CAZOLK010000027.1, forward strand.
ACATGCCCACTGCTATTTGCTGCCAGTCTTTTGTCCCGCTCCATGTGCGCCGGCTTCTGGGCCAGGCCGAACACATCCCTTACGATAAAGCTGGATCTCGCGATTTCGATATACTGCTGAATGTCGGAATGCTGGATTATCTGTTGCCGTTGGCGCGTTCCAATGCGGCCTTGATTTTGTTTCCGCATGTGTCCCAACAGCCGCCGGCCCAGTTCCGCTTGCTTGCGCCCTGCGCCTATACCGCAGAATACATCCGGCAGGCCTGGCAGCGCGAGAGCGCGGTGCTGCGCCTCGGCCCTGACCTGCCCTGGGCTGCATTGCGGGAAAAAGAGCGGATTATTTTCAATTGCGCCGATTTTGTCGCTCCCACTGTATTGCACGACACAGGCCATGCGCAGATGATCGAGATGTTCAAACTGATCCAGCAGGAGCATCCCCATTGGGAGTTGGTGCTGGCCGGGTGTATGCCGCCGGGGCAAGGCGCTTATGTCAGTTACCTGATGCACTGCGCCAGGTATCGTCAAGTGCGCTTTATCGTCAATCCTGACCGCGACGAACTGGTGGAACAGATCGACCGGGCCGCCATATATTGGGATTTCCGCGGTCAGGGCATGCCGTCCATTCACAGCAGTGTCAATACTGACGGTCTGGACCTGGCCTGCGCGCTCCAGGCCGGCGCCGCGCCTGTGGCCAGCCGTCACGGCATAGCCACGGATTTGCTGTTGGATAAGTACAATGCCTTGCTCTATAATGATTTGGCTGATGCGGTAAGGCTGACTTTGGGCGTGATCGCCGACCTTAGCCAATGGTCTATCCTCAGCCAGCGCGCCCAATGGACAGCGCTGTGTGAGACCCGCGGAACCGCGCTGGCGCAGCGCCTGCTGGCTGTCCTGGACAGTGAAACAGCCGGGACCCCGGCTGCCGAAGATTATGCGCCCTGGCTGGTCAATCAAATTGGCGTTGACCAGGTGGCGCTCTGCATGCCGGGTTTTGCCGGCCAAGCACAAGGTGTCTTGGCCGGGTTCGAACGGTTGCGGCCGGCGAGCATGCGTATGGCGGACCTGGCCGCGGATTGCAGACAGCCCTATATCCTTATTGTCAAGGAGCTATGTCATCCCGGCAACCTGGAGACATGGCTGGAACCGTTGCTGGCTGAAATGCAGACCGGCGTCGTGGCGCTGGCCGGCCCCAAGCTGGTGGACGGTGAGGGCCGGGTCTGGATTCATCGCCTTGACAACCCTAGAGATGCGCAAGCTCTGACCATGCAGGATCACCCGCGCCTGAACATGCGTCGTGAAGTTCCCTGGCTTCCTGGCGATTGCCTGCTCTGCAGCACGGACCTGTTGCGCACGGTCGGCGATTTGACCATGGACACGCCGGATTGGCCTCGGCTGCTGGGATTGGCGGCCTGGAACAAAAGCGTCAAGGTGGTCTATCAACCCGCGGCACACGTACAGCTCAAGCCATAATAACTACAAAAACGTAAAAACTTTTGCATAAAAATACATAATTGAAGTCAAAATGCCGTTAATGCTACTGGCCTGAAATCTTTTTGACATAAAAATAATGTAATTGAGGCGCAAAAGTGGCGATTGAAATAATTTTGTCGCATTTGGCACGCTTATAGCTCTTTTATACGGCAACGAAATCATGAAGGTGATGCTTGCTTTTATAGCATTGGAAGAATAGAACTGGTTGAAACAGGAAGGAGAAGAATCATGAGTTCGCCTAAAGAAATTGTCGATATGATCAAAAGTGAAGACGTTAAGGTCGTGGATTTGCGTTTTATGGATTTCCCTGGGCTTTGGCAGCACTTTTCCGTGCCAGCGCACGAGATTGAGGAATCAACATTTGAAGAAGGATTAGGGTTTGACGGTTCGAGCATTCGCGGTTGGCAGGCGATCAACGAGTCGGACATGTTGGTCAAGCCGGTAGCCGATACAGCCTTTATCGATCCTTTTTTCAAGGATAAAACGTTGGTGTTGATCTGTAATATCTGTGATCCGACCACGGGTGAAGATTATACCCGCGACCCGCGCAACATCGCCCGTAAGGCAGAGGCTTTCCTGGTCGGTTCTGGCATTGCCGATGTCTGCTACATTGGACCTGAAGCGGAATTCTTCATTTTTGACGATGTTCGTTTCGATCAGAACTACAACGAGGGCTACTACTTTGTCGATTCCGTCGAAGGCCGTTGGAATACCGGGCGATTCGAGGAGCCGAACCTGGGTTACAAGCCGCGCTATAAAGAAGGTTACTTCCCGGTGCCGCCAACGGATAGCATGCAGGATATCCGTTCCGAGATGATGCTGTTGCTGGAGAAGATCGGCGTTGAGATCGAGTGTCAGCACCACGAAGTGGCCACTGGCGGGCAGGCTGAAATCGATATGCGCTTTGCGCCCCTGGTCGAGATGGGCGATAAGATGTTGAAATACAAGTATGTGATCAAGAATACGGCTTTCAAACATGGCAAAACGGTCACGTTCATGCCCAAACCGCTGTTCAATGATAACGGCACCGGCATGCACACCCACATTTCGCTGTGGAAAGACGGCACGAACCTGTTTGCCGGCGAAGGCTATGCCGGTCTGTCCGAAGCCGCGCTGCATGCCATTGGCGGTATGTTGAAGCACGCGCCGGCAATCCTGGCCTTCTCCAACCCGACCACCAACAGCTATAAGCGCCTAGTGCCGGGCTTTGAAGCGCCGGTCAACCTGGCTTATTCCAGCCGCAACCGCAGCGCTGCCATACGCATTCCCATGTACTCCAAGTCGCCCAAGTCCAGGCGCGCTGAATTCCGCTGCCCTGACCCGAGCTGCAACCCGTACCTGGCCTTTTCCGCCATCATGATGGCCGCGGTCGATGGTATCCAGAACAAGATCGATCCCGGCGATCCACTGGATAAAGATATCTACGACCTGCCGCCCGAAGAGTTAGCTAAGGTCCCGCACACGCCTGATTCGCTGAAAGCGGCGTTGATGGCCTTGCGCGAAGACCATGCCTTCCTGCTCAAAGGCGATGTCTTTACCCAGGATGTGATCGATACCTGGATCGACTACAAGATGGAAGCAGAAGTCAACGCCCTGGCGCTGCGCCCGCACCCGTGGGAGTTTGCCATGTACTACGATATCTAAAGATTCGTTTGAGGAATCACCGATGACGCCGATTTATTATTTTACAGGAGAAATCTTCTTGTCGGTGTTCATCGGTGTCATCAGTGGTTCAAATAAGATTTGGTTGCGGTCCGCTGCATCGTTCATTTCACAGGAATTGGACTGGGTTTTGTCAACGTTGCCGGCATAGGTCTTGATGGCCTGGCGCACCAGCTTGGGCGTACAGGGCGTACCGGTTTGCACGCGGATCCATTTCTGGACCGGCTTCACGGGTTTGGCCTGTTTTTGAGCTGGTTCTTTATACTTCCGCTCTCCGCACCTTTCACCCTCCAACCTCCCCTTTTTCCCTGCTCCCTGAAATTTCAGCATTGTCAAACGGCACAGATTATGGTGAAATTGTATGATCCATGGGCGCTTTTAAAGAAAACGAAAAATCCGGATGGCACGTCAACGAGCGCCTGTTTTTTGTTGGCCTGCTGCTGATTGCGCTGATTTTGCGTGTGGCCGGTGCGTGGGCCTATCGCTCGATCAGTGACCCGGATTCGGGTATTGTAGCTTTGATGGCGCGGCATATGGTGGTCGAACACGCTTTTTCCGTTTTTTTCTATGGCCAGTGCTACATGGGTTCCCTGGAGCCGGCAGTCAGCGCATTGACCTGTGCTGTCCTGGGTGTGCATGGCTTCGCGGTTTGTCTGGGACCGGCCCTGGTTGCGGTGGCTGCGCTAGCTGTGTTGGGATGCTGGGCGCGCGATGCCTGTCGCGGCGATGCGCCCTGGTGGTTGATCGCCGTAGCAGTTTGCCTGTTCGGGCCGGAGCCCTATTTCCTTTTCCAGTTCGCGCCGCGCGGTGGCTATATGGTTGTGCTTTTGCTGGGCGGCCTGGTGTTGCAGCAGGCCGCTGCAATGGCTGTACGTCTGCGTGCCGGCCAACGCGTAGCCTCCTGGCGCTTTGTGTTGCTGGGTGTGCTGGCTGGTTTGGGCTGGTGGGCCAATCCCCTGATTCTGGCCGCGCCGCTGGCTGCCGCCGTAGTGCTGGCTCAGGGTTGGCGCATGCGCCTGGCTCGCCTGGAAATCCTCTGGGGCGCACTCGGCTTTGTTGTCGGCAGCCTGCCTTTCTGGCTGTGGAACGTTCAGCACGATTGGGCTTCGTTTGTCATGCTGGCCAATGTGCGGATTGGCGCAACGGAGAACCGCTGGTTATGCCTGGCCGAGCGATTGCTGATGCTGATGGGTTTGGACGGAGGGCCAGTTTGCGGCGGCTTGCTGGCGCTCTACCTGTTGACCGCGGCTGCCGGTTTGGTCGACCGCCGACCGAACCGCGACCGTTCTTTCAATCCTGCATTGACTGGCGCCTGGATCTTTATCCTCTTTTCTATCCTGATTTTTCTGACCTCCTCGTTCCGCACCGTGCGCAGCGCCCGTTACCTAATCCCCCTGGTCCCGGCCTGGGCCCTGCTCACGGCGCGCGCATTCGCGATCTGGGGTAAGCGCATGCGCATCCTGCTGGCCGTGGTAGTCCTGCTCTTGCTTGGATCTCAGTCGTTTGCGCTGCAATACCTTGTGCGGGCCAACAGCCGGGTGGCGCAACGCCGCGCCAACCACGACGCGCTGCGTCGGCGTGTCACTGAACTTGGGATTCAGGCACTCTACGCTTCTTATCACATGCACGCGCTCAATTTCAACCTGGATGAAGCCGTTCCTGTCACCGATATGCGCCTCGAACGCTACCGCCCGTATGCGCGACAAGCGGAACTGGCCGATCGGGTGGCCATGATCAATAACCATGGCTATGTGTACCACTTCCTGCACCTGAGCGGCGGCAGTGATAAGCACGCCCAGGCCGGACGGTATAGGTTGCGTTATGGTTTCCAGCCGCCCGATCCTGGAGCGCACGAGATCCCGTCGGATACCTGGCGCCTGCTGGATCGTGATGGACAGGATCTGGCGCCGCTGCTGGCCGACGGCTCTCTGGATACGGCCCTGACCATCAGAGGCGAAACCTCTTTCATTTTACACTTTACCAACGCCGTGGCGGTGGCCCAGGTGCGCCTGCTCGGGCCGCGGGAGTCACAAACCCCCAGTCGCTGCCGCGTAGACCTACGTACCGCGGCTGATGAACCCTGGCGTAAACACGCCGAAGGGCGTCTCACGCAGCTCTACTGGTCTGGGCTACGACCTTACTGGGGCAAAAACCGGCTCCGTCTGGCGTTGCATATCGGCCGTCCGGTCGTTGCTCTGCGGATCCATTTGGCGGTGAACGCCCCGTATGTCGCACGTCTGGCCGAATGCCAGGTCTTCGGTTTCACCGATGATGCCGGGAAACGCCGGGCCATTGACCTTGATGCCGCTGTGACGCTGATCCGCGAGTTTGCCCTTGAACGGCTCTATTGCGAGCGCTGGACTGCGAACCAGTTGCATACCCGACTCGGTGAAGCACTTCGGCTGCCGCTGTATAGCGTCGCTTTCCCAGACCAGGGGTTGCCTCCGGCCATTGCCTGGACGCCCGAAACCGGTATCCTGACCGCTGAGCGCGATGCACCGGCCACGCGCCGTGCATTGCGGTTCGCTGGCGTAGATGCCGGCGAG
>CAZOLK010000027.1:35028-36841 GCA_964580325.1 uncultured Verrucomicrobiota bacterium
CGCTTTCCGGTGGCGTCCTGTTTTATTGTCGGGCGACCAATGCACCGGCCGGGACGGACTGGCCTCTGGTCTGGACCGGATTCAACGCCATGAATGGAAACGGCCAGGTTTATGCTGCTGGGGAGATCGAAACCGCACGGCGCCTGGTTCGGCAAGGCGCCATGGACGATGAAGTGCGGCAGCACCTTGAGCGCGCGTTTCTGGCTTACTCCAACAGTTTGAGCGCTTGCCGCGATTTGCTGGATTGGGCTTCCGGCAGCCGGCTCGATGCCATGACCCAGGCGGCGCAGCGATTCCAACGCCGGTCGCTGAACCCGCGCCCGGTCAATTTTGCCAACGGCATCACGCTGCACGGCGTCTTTCGCGTACCGTCTGGGCAATCTAAACGCCAAGTGATCCTCGATTATGCCTGGTCTTGCCCTCCAGACATGGATCGTTGTTGGAGTGTTTTCGTGCATGTGCGTCGCGCCGCAACCGGAGAGCGGTTCATGCAGGACGATCACCCCTTGCTGATCGATTTGGATTCCTGCGTTTTCGAGCAGCAGATTCCTGGCGAGTTGTTTCTGGAGCGCCGCATCATCACGTTGCCTGCCGATACGCTGGCTGACGCCTGTCTGTTGCATATCGGTCTGCTCGACCTCAAAGGTCGCCGTCAGCGCATTCTGCGGGATAAAGAACTCACCGTCAAGCGGCGCGCCGTGGTGTTGCCGCTGAAAAAAAACCTTGCCTCGACCCGCGCCCCGGCGTTATAAGAAGTTCACGTTTTTTACACGTGCTTTGAGGAGAACGAGATGGAAAAAATAGCCCTGGTTATTCCGACCACTCACTGGGATCGTGACTGGTACTGGCCGTTCGAGCGGTTCCGGGTCAAGCTGATCGAATTGTTCGAACGGGTCAAGGAACTCTGGCAAACCTGCCCGGACTATTGCTTTGCCATGGACGGTCAATCCATTCCTGTGGAGGATTACCTCGAAGCCATACCCCGCGACCGCGCTCTGCTCGAGGAAATGGGCCAAGCCTGCCGTTTTACCATGGGACCGCTTTACGTTCAGTCCGACCTTTACGCCACCGGCGGTGAGGCCTTGATCCGCAACCTGCTCATCGGTACGGCCATGGCCGATGCGTTTTCCGCACGCCAGCAGGTGTTCTATCTGCCTGACACGTTCGGCCATGTACCCTCGATTCCCATGATCGCCGCTGGTTTCGGGCTGGACACCTTCGTGTTCATGCGCGGGCTGCCGCCCGATTTCGATGACCGGATCCGTTTTTTCCGATGGCAATGCCCTGACGGTAGTTGTGTCCGGGTCTTTCGCCTGCGCGATGGGTATGCCAATGCCGCACGGCTTGGGTTGCACCGCGGGACCGGCGATATTTTCGATAAAAAGAGTTCCAGTATCCGGCAGTGCTTCAAGATGGACCTGGCCGTGGAGCAGTTGACCAATGCGTTGGACAAACAGATGGACGAGATGGGGCCGCCCTATGTGCTGATCGCCGGCGTGGACCACCAGATCCCGCAACGCGAACTACCGGATGTGATGAAGCGGGTCCGCGGCAAGGTTGACCTGCGTTTTGCCGGATGGAACGATGTGCGCGAAGCCATGGCTGGGCGCGAAAGCCAGGACTGGCTCACGTATACGGGCGAGTTCCATGGCTGCGGCGCAGCGTCGGTTCTGGGCGGCACGTTGTCGAGCCGGATCTACCTCAAGCACGATAACGCGTGCGTGGAACGTCTGCTGGTGTGCGCCGCCGAACCGGCCGGCCCGAGGACATGCAATTGTGTATCGAAAAGTGGAGGGCCTATTCCCAATCCACA
>CAZOLK010000028.1:0-14289 GCA_964580325.1 uncultured Verrucomicrobiota bacterium
GCGGAATGCCAGCCGGTGCTCGGGCTGATCGGCCTCGGCCTCAACGGATGGGATTACTCCGCGCAGTTCGCCAGCGGCCATCCGTTCATCGCGCCGACCACGCGCGCGGGCATCAACGCCAATTTTGACGAATTGAGCGCTTCCGGCCAGCATCCGTTCATCGCCCGCTTCCTGTACAGCGGTGCGTTGAAAGAAGGGCGGGTGGTCGGAACCCGCCGCATCAGCATGGAAGAACTGTACAAGGGCGAAGTCGGCTTCGAGGAGCGTTTCAGCCTGCTGGGCGGCGCCAACCTGAAGAACTTCGCCGGCAGCGTGCCCAACGAAGCCATGGGCGCCGGGCGCGTCCACCTCGAGTTCGTGGACAAGCCGGCCGACGTCAAAGTCGAAATGTTCGATCTCGAAAAATACTGGGACAAACAAAACAAGGTCATTCGCGCAAGCAACGACCAGATCGCATGGAACTACGCCAAGCGGGGATATTTTACGGTGAATACGCCGGTTGCCAAAGCGGTCATCGGTTTCGGCGGCGGCCAAAAGCACGATCTGGACGGCGTGACCATCGAGTACGAAAACGATTTCGCCAACGTGTACGTCGCCGCGCAAAAACCCGGACAAACACTCGATAAAGCCGACGCGATCGTCATCATGACCCTGGCGCGCACGGCGGACAAGGGCGACGTGCTGGACGATACAAGCATGAAGGAAATCAAGACCGTGCCGTTGCAACTGAAAGGCGGCAACGAGCAGAAGGCCGCCCAATTGCTGGAAGCGTCGCCGGTGGTCATCGAACCCGTCCGGGCCTTCATCACGTTGAACCGCAAGGAACCGTGCCGAGTGTATGCGCTCGATCAGGACGGATGCAAACCCGCGGGTCGGGCCGATAGCGTACAACAACATGGCGTAGGTTGTGACAGATGTGCTTGCATTTTTCTGTGGGTCCTTAGCTCCCAGCTCCATGCCGCATCAAAACTGATGTTGTACGCCAGCAAAAGCCTGAAAGCCGTAATCCGGGTAACCCACCACGGTCGAGTATTTGTCGTTCAGCAGATTCTTGAGCGCTGTATAGAGTCGCGTGCGTTGCTTTTTGCCCAGAGATACGCCGCCGGTCACGTTGATATCCACGAAACCGCCCAGATCATGGTATTTTCCGTCTTCGGCAAACCGCTTGTTTTCGTAGTCAGAAACGTACTTGGCAAACAGGTTGGCGTCAAACCGGCCGGCCACGGCATGCATGCCCAGCGCAGCGATTATGTCGGGGATCTCGCGGTAGTCGGACCAGCCGTCGTTGCTTTTCTTTTTCGAATCCATGATCGTAGCGTTGCCGAAAAAGGTGAATGCGTCCAGCAATTGCACGGAACGTCCTTCCACTTCCAAGCCGTATTGACGCACATCGCTGTTAATGTAGGTGTTGAAGGTGACACCGTCTTCAGTGATTTCCGTATTGTTCAGCAGCACCGCATTCTGACGTAGCGTGGTGAACAGGCCGAGCGAGATCGTGCCCCGCTCAGGATGGCTCAGTTCAATACCGCCATCCAGTATTTCGCGCGTTTCGCGGTCCAGGCTATGCTGGTCTTCAGCAACGGCGCCGGGTGGAGCATCCACAGAACCCACAGCGCCGTGCGCGTAGAGTGCGAGTGAAGCGGACAACAAGTATTTTGTGCCCAGGGTGCCTGTCAGCGATGGATCGTTCCATTCGTCTTGGATGGGCTGACTGGCCAGCCGTTGGCCCACGATGTTGTAGCTGGTATCTGTGTAGTCGCGGTAGTAGCTCCGGGTCAGGCGCAGACCGGCGTCCAGGGTCAGGCGGTCCCATTCTTGTTCATCCATGATCACACCGGAAAACGTCTCGACATCCATGCGTTGGCCCACAAAAAAGCGTTTGCCCTCGGGACAGTTCCAGTGATTGTATTGCAGTCCCAGGCGCAGCGTGTTGCGCTCACTGAGCTTGCGCGCGTGGATCGCGCCCACATTGTACTCACGGTCGTCTTCATCGTTTTCGACCGTGGGTTTGCCGGGTTGTTCGCGCTTGTAATCGGCTTCGCGCGCCGCATAGCCGATATCGAATTCCGTGCTGCTGTTTTTTCCGTGCACAGCCATGGCGCGTAGAATCGCGCCATGGGCTGTATAAGGCGAAAATTCTTCTGTCTGCTTCTGCAGCGCTTTGCGGCCTGGATCCTGGATCCGACGCAACTCGCGGTTACCGTACAGGCCGAAAGCGGTCAGTTCCAGGTGCACATCATCACTCACGGCATAACCTGCTGTGCCGAATGCCGAGGCAAAATCTTCGGCTGCGTTTTCGTCGTCGGGTCCCTCGGTTGCATAGTAGCTAGCGCCTGCGGTCACGTCGCTGTGCTTCATCGGTTGCCCGTGGATCAGCGAAGAGCGGAACGTGCCGTAGCTGCCGCCCTGGAGATCCAGCAGCGTTGTTTGCCGATCAAACCTTCGCGGTACAATATTGATCGCGCCGACCAAGCCTGAGTTGGGACCGACCATGATGGCGCCGCCAGTACGCAGTATTTCGATGCGATCGATGGCTATCGACGGAAAGAAGGCGGGAATTTCCCAGAATGCGCGCTGCCACACCCCGTTCAGCGCATAGTCGGGATAGGGGTAGATCTGGCCGCGGAACGAAGAGTACCGTTTCTCCTTGCGACCGCGTGTCTCGGTAAAGACATGCGGCGCCAGGTCCAGGGCTTCGGTAAGCGTGGGTGCATCCAACAGTTGGATGGTTTCCGCGTCCAGCACGTATGAGGCAATATCCAGCGAAACGGACTCAACTGTGGGAGTAGCCAGAAGGTTGCGGCTGTCCCGGGCGACAACTACAATTTCACCCAGCCGGATAATGCGATCCTCGACAGCCTCTTCCCCGGCGGCCTGCTCACCTCGAGTATGAACGCTTAGCGCCAATGCGCCAATCAACAGTAACGACCTCATACCTGTTCCATATCTATTCATAGCTCTTCTCCAAGGTTTATTTTCTTTTCACACGAAGCCTGAAATACAGGTCTTATTTACGCCTACGTTTGCAGCGTTGGAAAAGGGACAAAAAAAGTACAAATGACATAGTACAGGGCGCAGATCCGAGTTGCGAAATCGCTGCGAAAGAGGCAGGCTGCAGGGGTTGTCGATGCGAGCTGCCTCGCGCTCGGTCCAGCATTGTTCCAGGGCAGCGAGTGCGATGTCGTCGTCTAGCAGACCCAAGCCAGCTTTGGCTTAGTGTTGGCGGGTTTGGTCATCCACCCCGGCTCGGGAGCAGCTTCTGGAGGAGGCCAAGCAAAGCCCTTGCGCCGCGTGATTGCACCGCTACTGGCCAGCGAGGATAACGGTCCCACAGATAAAAACTGATGGAATGGATCGGAACCAATGAACCACAAATGTATAGAGAAGAATGAATGAGAAAAAGAACCCACGGATGAAGAGGTCCCACGGATGAGGGAAAGAATGAAAGGAACCCACGAATGGAGTAGAGAAGCGAATGATTTGTGGGACTCTTCATCCGTGGGACCGTTATGCCATCTGTGGGGTTCATTTCAGCGCACGATCCGGGCGGCCTCCTTGAAATGCCATGCGCTGGTTCCATCGCTCATGGTCCGGTGTTCGCCGTTGTAGATCAGACAGGACTCTGCCAGGCGGTCGGTTATGGCTCGAAGCCGCTTCAAGCCCTTCATCTGCTTGATGGAAAACGTGGATGACGACTTTATTTCGGCTCCGATCAAGCGTCTTCCGGCGGCCACAAGCAGGTCCACTTCGTTGCCGTTTGAATCGCGAAAGAAATACAAATCAGGCATCATGCCGATATTGTAGCGCGCCTTCAAGACCTCGACGACCACGAGGTTTTCAAAAATGAATCCCACCAGCGGATCGCGTGTGATTTGATCGGCCTCACGGATACCCAGCAAAAAACATAAAAGCCCGACCTCCGTGAAGTAGTACTTGGGAGATTTCACGAGACGTTTCCCGAAGTTCTCGTAATAGGGCGGCAGTTTGAAGAGAATGAACGAGGATTCCAGGATGGATATCCAGTTGCGAATAGTTTTGGCGTCCACACCGACATCATTGGCAAGCGAACTATAATCCAGCAGTTGCCCCGCCCGTCCAGCCAGCAGTTTCATGGTTTTTTCGAAAAGCGAGGCATCTTTCAGGTTCACAAGCTGCCGTACATCGCTTTCGACATACGTCTGGTAGTAGTTTGCATAGGCCGTTGCCGGACGAATATGCCGGTCATAAATGCTCGGCAGAAATCCATGAAAGGCATACTCTTCAAAGCGATCAAAAGCGATATTTGCGCTGGAAAGCTCGTCGATGGAAAAGGGCAACAGATGAAGTATGGCCGTGCGTCCGGCAAGCGACTGGGATACGGCTTCGCGCACCCGCAACTGATGTGAACCGGTCAACACGAACTGACCGTTTATCTTTCGTTCGTCCACGATCACCTGAATGTAGCTCAGCAGGTCGGGCACCCGCTGGATTTCATCGAGGATGACCTTGTCCTTGAATTGTGCAAGAAATGCCCGCGGGTCGTTGGCGGCCCATTCGCGCACGTCCGGCAGCTCCAGATTGGAATAGGCATAGCCAGGCAATGCATGACGCGCAAAGGTCGTCTTTCCCGATTGACGAGGCCCCAGCAGGGTCACCACCGGATACTCATTGAGCAGGGTCTTAAACTCACAACCTATGGCACGTTCAAACATATGAGTGAGCTAATCCCATGCACAACAGGAATGCAAGTCCTATATTGCATATTTTTTTCTGCGCAAAGAACGCAGAGAAAACAGAATTTCTTTCTTTGGAGTTCAGGAGTAGGGTATCAGGGCAGGAATGATGGCCAGGCCCCCTGAACCGATCCAAAATGCCGATGCAATTCTTGAAAACCAGGGCTTTTCGGGGCGGGTGTGGTCGGCGATCCATCGGGGGCAAGATAGAGGCATCCCACATCCGCTTCGGGCAGCGACACAATCAAGTCCTGTGCTTGTTCGACCGCGTTCAGCCACTGCACCGGGGTTGTTGAAGGCGATGGTTTGGCCGGCCTTGTCGATGGTCAGTGTGGTCCGCTGCCGGTGTAGTTGGCATCCTGCACCGTGCCGGTAACAGCATAGGTTCCGGGATCGGTTGGGGCCGTACTGCTGCTATTAAATGTTAGCGCGACAGTAAGATCGGACGGATCGGTCTGATAGGTCGGATTCTTCTGCGAGCCATGACTCAGCCAGTCGGATGCCCCCGCTCCGTAGGTTACGGTGTTGGTGTAGACGAAAGCCGCAACCCCTTTGTTGGTCAGAAGATAGCTCTCCGCTTCGGGATTGCTGCCATAGGTTGTCACAAAACCGACGCTGGCTCGGTTGATGCCGATTTCACCGGGCTTGATGCCGGAAACGGCGGCATGGATCATAAACAGCGGATGGGCGCTGGAGTTGGTGAGCGTCAGCACGGCGGACTGCGCCCCGAGCGAGGTCGGCGCGCAGTGCAGCGTGAAGGAAACGGCGGTTCCGGCGGTCACGGTGGACGGAAGATTGCTCACAGTGAACCCGTTGCCGGTCAGTTCGTATCCAAAAACCGTCAGTGCGGTTTGGCCGGCATTGGTCAGGGACAGCGTGACGGATGCGCTGTCGTTGGTGGCGACGGTTCCGAAATCGGTGCCAATGGACGGCGATGCCGGCACGTCGGTGCCGTAGGGTTGCCCATCAATGCCGACCAGTTCGATGCGCGGCCCACTGATGACGGTCAACGTGACGACAAGGTTTTGCACACCGTTGGTGCCTCCGGAGATCATGTTGGTTATGATATACGTGCCCGCATCGACGCCGGTGAGGCTGACCCGTCCGGTGACGGTCATGGAGGCATCGTTGGTGAGCGAGGCGCTGGAGGGCGCGACGCTGAACCAGTTGGCCGCGCCGCTGTTCTGGAAGGTGCAGCCCCGTTCGCCGAAACCGAATTAAGAAAGAACGCCTGTTGCGGATAGTAATATTTCGGCACGGCGCTGGAGCGGGGACCGCGGAACACGGTGATGCCGCCGCCATGAGGGACCATCAGAAATTTCTCGCTGTAGGGTCCCATCAGGGTATCCGACCAGGCGACGAACGTGTCGTCGCAGGAGGCGTTCATGCGATTGGTCTTTTCCGCAGCCGTCAAATAATATCGCCCCCGGTTCTTGAACAAAAACACGCCGTGATCGCCGACGGTCAGGGGAACGTCATAAAACACCTTGGCGCCTTTGCCTTTAATAGCCCAATCCGGCGGGCGCTGATTCATCGTCGTCAGCAGTTTCGGGCGTTCGATAATCGCCGTCAAGTCGTCGTTCATTTCGGCGATCCATCCGCCGCCGAAAAGCCAGTAAACTGTACCATCGGACGGATCGGACAAATCGGGCCGATCCCAGAAGAGTGTCGGGTCGCCGTGGCGCAGGGTGATCTGGGCGTGGGCTTCATAGGGGCCTTCCGGCTTGCCGGACTGGCTCTTGAGCAGACCCGTGCCCTGGTCGTTCATGGAGAAACAGATGTACCAGTTTCCCTTGATATAATGCAACTCGGGGGCCTTGAAGCCCATACACACCGGGTTGTCTTCATGCGACGGATCTTTGTGCGCCTGACGCATCCAGGCGATTTTCCGGTGATGGCGGTCGCCCTTGGGCCCGAGCACATCGCGCTCCAAATCCCAGACTGCGCCGATTCCCTTCCACTGCTTAAGATCTTTGGATTTCCAGAGCTTGATTTGGCGGCTGTTTTCGAAATCGTAAAGATCGGTCTGATCAGTCGGATCGGACGGATCGTTTTTCGGAACTCCCAGGGTCCCTGTAAGGTAGTAGGCGCCATCCGGTCCGCGGAAATGTGGTCGTGGTCAGCCATTTGCCATCGACATTTTGTGTGATTATGGAGTTGCCGATGCGCGGGATGGTTCCCATGTAATGGTAGGGACCGGCAATGTCTTTAGAGTAAAACGCCCGCATGTCGTAGCTGCAATGACCGCTCAGCCCGAGAAAGACATAGTATCCGTCGATTTTCAGTAGCTGGTAGCCGCAGTCCTCAGACACCATGCGTCCCTCGGCGGACACCTCTAGAACGGCTTTTCCATTACGGTTTTTCATTCCGGATGCTTCGGTCCATTTTGTGTCGACCGCGGCCAGGTCATCCTTCATTTTCCAGAGTGTGTAGCCATCTGACATGCCGTAGATCTCGCCGTCGTAAGTCTCTATAACGCCCTGAAGTCCACGTTCCTGAACCGAATGCAGTTCATACGGACCATCGGCTCTGCCGCTGGTGCTCTTGAGCAGTGCGCCGATATGTTTTTTCCATACCTTGTCCTTGCCCCAGCCATGCCCGCCGAACCACATGGTGATCCAGTAGGTGTCGCGGAAATACGTCATGCTGGGCTCAAAGGGGAACCGTCTTTTATTCCAGGTCAGGTCTTCATCGCTTTGGATGGCAGGCCATTTCGGATCGTCGCGCATATCCTGCCAGGTGTAGAGCAGGGGTTCGCCATCCTTTTCCAGCGGTCGTTCACTAAACTCGTCGAGCACCGCGCCGCTGTTCATGGTGCGGCCGAAGGTGGTGATAAGCAGTCGGTCCGCTTGGGTGATCGGCGCTTTGGCATCCAAGCTGTTGACATAGAGTTTAACCGCGCAGGATGCCGGGGTCTTCAGGGTCACGGTCTTGACCCCATCCTTGCCCCATTGCGGCGGCGGCATGGGCAGGATCTCCGTGGCGCCGTCGGCCAGTTCGACGAGGCATTGCTTCCCGTCGAAATAGGGGATCTGCGGAATGGTCGGCCCGATGCCCGCGTCGGCTTCGTTCCCGCCAGGTGGTCGTCCAAAACGCGCCGGGACATCGGCCGGTGTAAAGCGATAGTTCATGACGAAGGCACTGGGCGTTTTTCGCTCGAGCGTATAGCGAAAATCGTACTGGCCGGGCTTGGTTTTCTTATCCCAGGGGGAGGCATAATATCCGACCGGCTTCTGTTCGTAGACCCGGATGCCGCTGTCAACGCCGGGGCGCTCGGTATATCGCGGCGGTTTCCAATCCGGACCAAAACGGGTGTCGGTCACCGTGAACAGCGGTGTCTTGCCCTCGAGGACAACCGCATGCATGCGGTCCGAGCCGACCACGGTCCAGTCATCGGCCATGGCGTAAAACGCCGTCCATACGATCATGAGAGCATATGTCAACATCTTCATACTTCTCTTAAAACTCCACCAGATAATAGATGGTCTTCGTCGCGGCGCCGTCCAGCGCGAATCGTTGTCCGGACGACGTTTTGCTTACGGCCAGCAGGCGGGCGTCCGCGGAAACGCAACCGGACATAGGTGAGTCGGCAGCACAGCCGTGTATAGCATTTGGCGCCGGCCATACCTTTCACCGAGATCTGTCTTAACAATCGCATTTCGTCAAATGCAATCGGCATTCAGTTCCTTGGTCAAAGTCAGGTAAAAATTCTCGCCGTGATTTTTCTCCAGCGTCTTGATTATAGCGGCCACCCTATTGGGTGTATCATGTGGCCCTTGCATGTAGTAGGGTTTGCCGTCCATACCGAATTCAAACTCGTCTTCGCAGGTGGAAGAATCGAATTCCTCAAACATCAGCGCGGCATATTTATAATCTCTATGCGGTTCGAACCCGATGGACCGAGCATAGTCCACGGCCTGTTGCAACAGTTTTTTGGCATATTCAGGCGTTTTCTCATGACAACCCTGCATCTGATAATTACTCATTTTCAGGTTCGTTTCGGCTTTGCTGAAAAGCTTGATAAAACAATCTTTGATGCCGAGGCATTTCAAGTCGACGACAAATCCGGCCATCAGGGTGCTTAGGCCGGCTGCTCTGGTCGCTATGATCGAAACCATACCTGTTTCCAAGTCGCCTGCTTCCATGCATGTCTGGAGAGGATTTCGCAGCGCTATTTGGATCAATGTTCGTTCCGAAGCGCTTGGCGAGTGTTGATTTTTTTTGCGCAACTTGCTTCTCGCTTTATTCCGCGCATTTTTCGCCTGGCGCTTCTTATCCGATTTACCTGCCATAATCCACCTCATAACATTACAATTAATACATTTATGAACTTTGCATTTGTATAAAGACTTCTAGCTATCAGTAAATACAGTGATACTAAAAAAACAATATAAATGTATCGGGGCGGTTTTTCCATCATGATCGCGTTAAAAATAAATCAGTAGGGGAGGGAATATCACAGTATTTATGACCGCATCTGCTTAGCCGCTTAGCCGCTTAGTCATAAAGCCCAATGACCTCGTCTTTGCGCGGAATGGCATCGGCGGCACCATGGCGGGTGACGCAGATGGCGGCGGCTTTGCAGGCTCTTTCCAGGGCCTTTTGCGTGTTTATGCCCTGGATTATGCCGGCCAGAAAATAGCCGATGAAGGTATCGCCCGCTGCGGTGGTGTCGACAGGTTCGACTTCTTCGGCCGGCACGACAATAATCTGGTCGCCCTCGCGGCAGCGAACGCCGTGACTGCCCAGTGTCAGCACCACGCGTGCGCCGGGAAAACGTACTTGCATGGCGGCCAGCACAGCGTCCTCGTTGGCCTTGCGTTCACCGCACAACTCCACGCCCTCGATTTCGTTGACGATGAACGTATCGACCAGGTCCAGCGGATAGTCGAGCACCTCAGCGCTCATGGGCGCGGGATTGAAGATGATATGCATGCCCTGGTCGTTGGCTTTACGAATGATTTCGGGGATGGCGTTGATCTCGTTCTGTAGCAGCAGAAAATCGCCGGCAGCGAAAGCGGCCAGGGTCACTTCGATATCCGCGGAAGCGATGTGCCTGTTGGCGCCGCCAAACAGGATGATGGCGTTTTCACCGTCCGCGTTGACCTGGATCAGCGCATGGCCGGTGGACCCGTCCTCGATGCGCAGGAAATCGGTATGCACGCCGCACTGTTGAAGCTTCTCCTTGAGCCATAATCCGTCCTGACCGATCTTGCCGGCATGGTAAGTTTCCACGCCGGCGTAACCCAGGGCCACGGACTGGTTGAAGCCCTTGCCCCCCGAGAACTGTCGATAGGTTTGCCCGGCCAGCGTCTCGCCTGGGCGCACAAAATGGTCCACGCAGTAGACGTGATCGATATTCAGCGATCCGAAATTAAGCACTTTCATAGTAGACCCTCCGCACTAACCGGTTTGATATCAGGATAAATTGAGATTCGATCTTGCCCGATCATGTAAAAAAAAACAAAAAACAAATGCATGCGCGTTTTTTTCTTTGAATTTGCCGCGTTGACAGGATATAAGAGTATATCCCAACCGGGATATTAGCATAAGATGTACGACTAATAATCTGAAGGAGCCTTACTGATGAATAAACCGGTTAAGATATTTCTCAATGAAGACGAAATGCCGCGTCAATGGTACAACCTCCAGGCTGACCTACCCAAACCGTTGCCTCCACCGCTGGGCCAGGACGGCAAACCGATCGGGCCGGACGCACTGGTGCCGGTGTTTCCCATGAACCTGATCGAACAGGAGGTTTCCACGGAACGCTGGATCGATATTCCGGAAGAAGTGCTTGAAAAGCTGCTGCTCTGGCGCCCATCACCGTTGTACCGGGCCTATGGACTGGAAAAAGCGCTCAACACACCGGCCCGGATCTACTATAAAAACGAAGGCGTCTCGCCGCCAGGCAGCCATAAAACCAACACGGCCATCGCCCAGGCCTATTACAACAAGGTTTTCGGCACCAAGCGTTTGACCACCGAGACCGGCGCTGGTCAATGGGGCAGCGCGCTGTCCATGGCCTGCCGCCTGTTCGGCCTGCATTGTGTGGTTTACATGGTCCGCATCAGTTTCGAACAGAAACCGTTCCGCAAATTCATGATGAAGGTCTGGGGCGCGGAATGCATTGCGAGTCCAAGCGACAAGACCAAAACCGGACGCAAGATCCTGGAAGAAATGCCTGACACGCCGGGCAGCCTGGGGATTGCGATCAGCGAGGCGATCGAGGATGCCGTCAACTCGAAAGACACCAAATATTCACTTGGCAGCGTGCTCAACCACGTGATGCTGCACCAGAGCATTATAGGGCTGGAGACCAAGAAGCAAATGGAAAAAGTGGGCGATTACCCGGACGTGGTCATCGGCTGCGCAGGCGGCGGATCCAACTTTGCCGGATTGAGTTTCCCATACCTTTGCGACAAGATCCACGGCAAGGACATTCGGGTCATGGCCATCGAACCCACGGCCTGTCCCACGTTGACCCGCGCTCCGTACGCTTACGACTCTGGCGATGTTGCTATGATGACGCCGCTGATCGCGATGCACAGCCTGGGCCACACGTTTGTGCCGCCGCCGATCCATGCCGGCGGTTTGCGTTATCACGGCATGGCGCCGATGGTCAGCCATGCCGTGAAATTGGGCCTGATCGAAGCCCACGCGATTCCGCAGTTGGAATGTTATGAAGCGGCCGTGCTGTTCGCGCGCACCGAGGGCTTTATCTCGGCACCGGAAACGGCTCACGCCATTGCCGCGGTCATCCGCGAAGCGCGCAAGGCGCAGGACGAAGGCAAAGAGCGCGTCATCGTGTTCAACTGGTCCGGCCACGGGCTCATGGACCTTACCGGTTATGACGCCTATTTTGAAGGCCGCCTGGCCAACTTCAAGTTATCGGAAGAAGAGATGGCCAAGTCCCTGGCATCCATGGAAGGTTTGCCCAAACCGCCGGAAGTATAAGTGTTCACTGCTCCACGAGCTTGGCGTTGAAGGCCGGTGGCGACTGTGCGCGCGCATCCAGAACTGGGACGTGCGCTGCGAGGGATCGTGCTATACACGGCGACATAAGTCCGATGCATCTTGCCGTTCACCGGCCATTTTGAAGCGATGCGGCCTTCAAACGCGACTATCCTTTCCATGGGCGCGGCCCGGAAACGCCAGGCCAAAACGCCGTCAGCAGCGCGCAGGCAATAGACATGGCCGTCCAGGTAGCCGAAGATCACGGTTCTATTGCAGGTATCGATAGTCGGCGCCGAATCGACCGGCGCCGATTGCGGATCGCGGATTTGGGGATTCATCTGGGCATAGGCCGGACCTTTTTCCAGGCGCTGGGCAGCGTCCATCTTGTCGTAATTAAATGGTATGCAAAGGATAGCTTCAATAACTGCATCGACCAGATTCACTAGCCCCTTTTTGCAAAGAATAAAGACAGCCTTTTATCGGCTGCATATTGCTTGTTCACCATTTCATTGACCAATAACCAATGACAGATAGCATTTGATGGAACAGAAACCGCAGATGCAGCCGATCAGCGCACCCATGATCACGTCGGCGGGGAAATGGACGCCTTTGCATATGCGGGAAAAGGCGACCAGCCCGGCCCAGACAAAACTCGCCGCGCTCAGGGTGGGAAACAGACTGCTGACCAGCGTGGCGGTCAGAAACGCGCCCGTGGCATGGCCTGAAGGGAAACTGTAGTAATCCGGCGGGTCAATCCGTTTCTCAACCCATTTAAAATGCCTAAAAGGACGGTCGCGCTTGCACCATTTTTTCATGACCAGGTAGATCGGTCGTTCCAGCGCAAAACCAAAGAGCAGCAGGAAAAGGAACTCGGTCGAATGCGGCGCCCGCAACAACAGCAACAGCGCAGCCAAAACTATATAAGCCGGCCCATCAGCACTGCGCGAAATCCAGGATAGGATGCGGCCGACAAACGCGTTGCGATGGTTGGTGAAAATCTTCTCAAAAAGGAAATGGTCATAAGCCCGAATCATGCACGTCAGTGCAGTGACGTAACCACTAGGATGGTTTTCATCGCAACTATCAGGTAATGAATGTTTTACGATCATGTTTAAATCACTTACAAGCCAAGGCTATACCCACTTAAGCGCAAAATTGTTAGGAAATGATTAGCGCGACCCCAAAAAACAAACAAGAATCTCCAACCCTGATGGACAGTGTGAACGCAGCGCAGCAAAACCGTGTGTAATTTTATGATCCTGAGTTGGCCGATTAAGTTCAGGGGCACGATGCTATGACAACGAAACTGCCGTGGATTTTTTTGGTTTGGGGCCAAATGTTTGTAGTCCAGGCTTTAGCCTGCCAGGATCGTGCTGGATGGCGGCACTAAATAATTCAGTAAACTTAAAAACGCATTTGAAGTCACCTGCGAGACACTGCTTATCATGCTAAACGAAAACAGGTTGCACGAGTGTCCAGTCGCCACTTGAAATCCCAACTTTTTTGTGTTGCACCCTGAACCGACAAGCACCGATAGCGAAACAGGAAATATCCGAACAGCGGGGAGGCGCTATTATGACAACATTGTAATGGAAATAAAGCAAAGCTCACGGGTATACTACCTTAAATGAAGCGTGATGCTTTGCGGGAGAGGGAAGATGAAGATGACTTGGTTACGCATGATCGTAGTCCCAGGCTTGTGCCTGGGAATGGCCACCGGTTTTGGCATGACTTTGCATTACCGGCAGCAATGCCTGAAATTGGGTGAGATCATCGAGGAATTGAATGCCAAGAAAAAAAATGTTGAAACCGAACCCGATCCTGAACAGCCTGAGCAGGTTGAGCAGGTTGAGCGCCAGATGGTGATCGTGACCAACTGGATGGTGGCCACGAATTGGGTTGCGCCGACCAATGCTCCCGCCAGCGACGCGTTGCAAGCCGAACTTGCGAAATTACGCCGGGAACTCGAGGAAAAGGAGGCTGCTCTGGCGGAAGCGCGGCGCCGTCCTGACGGGCGGTCGTCACGCACCAATTTCTGGCAGCGGATGGAAAACCTGAAAGAGACCGATCCTGAGCGATACGCGGAAATGCAAAAACGGCGGGAAGAATTTCAAACCCATGTTCAGGACCGGTTTGCCGATCAATCCTCTTTTCTCTTGAACCTGGATGCCTCGACCATGAGCGCAGAATCTGCCAAAAACCATGAACAACTGATCGCCCTGCTGGCGGAAAACTGGGACTTGTTCAACAAGATGCAGGACCCGAACACGGAAGATCGGCGCGCTTTGGTGGAGCGGATGCGCGAAATCCGCGGCTCAATGGATGATATGCTGCGCATCGAGCGTGAAATGGTGCTGCAAAATTACGGCGCGCACATGGGCTGCAGCAATGCGGAAGCAAAAGAATTCAGCGAAACCATCCAATATATCTTTGACATGACCTCCGCGCGCGGCATGCTGCCGCGTGGACCGCGCTCCGGATTTCGCAGTCCTCCCCGCAGCGATCAGGGCGGCGGTCGGGACAGGTAGTTGACACGTCGATTGATTCAAAAATCGTAATTCTCCACCGTCAACCGTTCTTGCTGTTTGTCCCCTGTTAAACCGCACACTCACTTGCATAA
>CAZOLK010000028.1:14299-19156 GCA_964580325.1 uncultured Verrucomicrobiota bacterium
AGTGGGCGCATCTTGTATCTTGTATCTTGCTTGTTTTATTTATTATGTGGAATGTAGATTTATGTGGCGGAGCACCCGAAAAAAGGCAGGGCGTGGCAAAGCAGAAAAATAGGCGAGGATTGACTTTCAGAATGGCGGCTGTGTTGACGGTGGTCTTGCTGCTGGCAGCCGCTTTTCAGTTTTTCTATCTCATGCCCGCCATTCAGCGCGATTACCTTGAGATTGCCTTGCGCGACCAGCGGCATCAAACCGGACAGACCTCCGCGTTTCTTGGCCACTTGTTCGAAAAAGCAGTGGTCAAACTGGAAAATATGGCCAGGTTACCGGAAATGGCGGCTTTGCAACCGGAACAGATGACCGATTTGCTGACCCGCGAGGATGCATTGTGCACCTTCTTTGATTATTTTTTCGTCATGGACGACAAAGGCGGCTGGTTGGCTTATCCGCGGCAGCCGCACCTGGTGGGGCAACGTATTCCGGAACAAAACATGGCATGGGTTCACCGGACCTTTTTAGCGGAAAAGCCTGTTGTCCTCAATGTCATCCAGGCTCGCGTGGGTACATTGGTCAGCGGATTCGCCGTGCCCATTCCAGCGTCCAATACAACGTCGCGCGCACTGTTGCGCGGCGTGATCGTAGTGTCCGGCGACAGCGCGATCCAACAGGCGGTGCGCCATACACGGATCGGTCGGCGTGGCTACGCTTTTCTCGTGTCTGGCCAGGGGCGTCTTCTTGCTCATCCTGACATCGATCTGGACCCGGGCCGTTTTTCGCTTTACGATTACAGCGGCAAGGCGCCGGTCAGAAACGTGATCAGCGGTTTGACAGGGCATTGCGAGTATACGGATCAGGGCGAGACCTGGGTCGCCACCTTTCAGCCCATCCCCCTTACCGGCTGGGGGCTGGTGGTGCAGCAGCCCAAGGCCGGGATCCTGGCCAATGGTCATCGCATCCTGATGCTTTCCGGTTCGTTTTTTGCCCTGGTCGTTGTGCTCAATACGCTGGTGCTGGCCTTGCTTGTTCGCTGGGCGCTGCGCCCGCTGAGTCGATTGCTGCATGCCGTCAAATCGGGCCGGATCAAGGAAGAGGCTGTCGCGAAACTGCCGCAGGACGAAATCGCTCATCTGACTCACGAGTTCATTGCCTTGTATAAGGGGCTGATCCAATCGCGCGAGGCCCTTAGCGAGAGCGTTGAAAAATACCGGTTGCTGGTGGAAAATCAGACCGATCTGGTGGTCAAGGTGGACAACGAGGGACGGTTTCTGTTTGTCAGCCCGTCGTATTGCGAGCTGTTCGGCAAGAGTGAGCAGGAGTTGCTGGGAAAACCCTTTATGCCACTGGTCCGCGAAGACGACCGTGCTGCTACGGCCAAAGCCATGGAAGGTTTGCATCGCCCGCCTTACAGTGCCTACATGGAGCAGCGCGCTGCAACCCGTTTTGGCTGGCGCTGGTTGGCCTGGGTTGATACTGCCGTGCTGGACGAAAACGGAAAAGTCAGCGCCGTGATCGGCGTTGGTCGTGATATCGGCAAAATCAAACGCATGCAGGAAGCGCTGTACGCAAGTGAAGAGCAGTACCGGAACCTGGTCGAATTCGCGCCTTTGCCCATGCTCGTGCTGGAGCAGGGCAATTTTATCTACCTCAACCCGGCTGCCATCGCGCTGTTCGGGGCTGAAACACCCAATGACATGATCGGCCGATCTCTGTTGGATTATGTGCATCCCGTCAATTCCGTTGTGGGCGAAGAGTTGGTCGCATCCCAATGGCAATCCACGGAACAAGCCGATGCCGCCGGCGCGGGCGGAACAGGGGCCATGGACATGATCATCATCCGCCGCGACGGGGGCGTGCGTATGATCGAAACCGTGTCCATGCCCATATTCTATGCCGACCGTACCTGCCTGCTGGTCCTGTGCATGGACCGTACCGAGCAGAAACAGATGGAAACGGATACCCGCCACCTGCAAGAAAAGCTGATCCGCGCACGCAAGATGGAAGCGCTCGGTTTGATGGCCGGTGGCGTGGCCCACGATTTGAACAACATCCTTTCCGGCATCCTGGGCTATCCGGACCTGATCCTGCTGGATGTCAACACCGATAGCCGGTTGCGGTCCATGGTCGCGGCTATTCGCGATGCAGGTGAAAGGGCTTCGGCCATTGTCCAGGACTTGCTCGATGTGGCCCGTCAAGCATGCGCCCGAAAGATGCCAATCAACCTCGGCGAGGTGGTCGATCAGTATTTGCGTTCCGCTGAACATGAACACCTGTGCAAGTGTTTTCCGCGGATCGCCATCGAACGCAAGGGGCCTTCCAAACTGTTTCCGATTCTCGGTTCGCCCGTGCACATCAAGAAAGTGCTGTTGAATCTGACGATCAACGCCATGGAAGCGATCAAGGGCGTTGGCCGCGTCACGTTGAACTTGCGCAATGAATATGTGGATTACCCGATCCGCGGCAACGATGAAGTGCGTATCGGTGAATACGTGGTGCTATCCATCGAGGACACGGGGCCTGGCATCGAACCGCACGATCTGGGCCGTATCTTTGAACCGTTTTACAGCAAAAAGGTGTTGCATCGCAGCGGCACCGGTCTTGGATTGGCCATTGTCTGGAATGCGATGCAGGATCACCATGGCTATATCGACGTTGCCAGCGGTTCGGGCGGCACGCGTTTCGATCTCTATTTTCCCATTACGCGCGAGGAACTGGCCCTGCCTCAAGCCAGGCCGGCCCTGGACGAATACCTTGGTCAAGGTCAGCGCATCCTGATCGTTGACGACGAGGCGGGACAACGTGAGATCATGTCCATACTGTTGAAAAGATTGGGCTATGTCGTCGAAACCGTATCTGGCGGGATGCAGGCGTTGCAACGCCTGGGGCAGAACGCGTTTGACCTGATCGTGCTGGACATGATCATACCCGATGACATGGACGGATGCGAGACGTTGCGGCGTATCCAGGAGCTGTATGCCGATCAAAAAGTTCTTGTCGCCAGCGGCGCTGCCGACAGCGATACGATTGACGAAGTACTGGCCATGGGCGCTCTGGGTTACCTGCGCAAACCTGTAACGCTGGAGAGCCTGGGGCTGGCTGTTAAAAAGGCGTTGTCATCTTGAAACCATCCGCCGTCACCGCCGTGATCTTGTGTGCGCCTTTGCTGGCGCTGGCCGCTGAAACCAGAGGGTGGCACGCCCCTTACGCCGATTTTCGCCTGGCGTTGCGGCCGACCCGGAAAGCGGTTTGGCCGGCAAAAGCCGCCAGGATCGCCTGTAATCCGTTCGGATTGGAGCACGAACGATTGGAAGCCCGTGCCTATACAGAGGACGGGCAGCCGGTGGGGCTGCGCATGCTCTGGAACGCGCCTGGCGAGATGGTTGTTCTGCTGCTGGATGCTTCGCTGAGCGCGGATCGCTACTGGCTTTACCTGGGGCATTATCTGGGCGAAGAACCACCGCGCTGGGAGCCGAAAGCCGGCGTGGTGCTCGAAACGCGCAAGCGCACCGGCGACCAGGTCAAGTCCTTCAAAGCCGTATATACGATGTGGAAGAACGCCGCGCCTGTACTCGGGCGCAGCCTGGTTGATCAAATCTATGGCGGCATCCACTGTCACGGTCCCACCCGCGATTTTCTTTCGTATTACGAAGGCTATTTTCAGGCCGCCGAACCTGGACGCTATGTGTTCGCCACCATGTCCGACGATGCCTCGTTTTTGTTGATCAATGGCAAGCTGGTGGCCCAATGGCCAGGCTGGCACAACATTCACGGGGGCCGGCACGGCGAGCACCGCGGAGTGATCGAACTGGAGAGCGGCTGGCACAAGATCGAATACTACAATGTCCAGAACGCCTCAGGATTCCAGGTGGCCGCGGCTTGGCAACCGCCTGGCGAAAAACACCTTGAGGTTATGCAGCCCAAAGTCTTCGCGCCTGTCGCCGATATGGACGTTGTTTCTTGCGCGAAAGCCGGAGATCGACCGTTTTGGGCCGCGTTTACCTGGCGCTGGTCCGGTCATGTCATGCCCCGCGAAGACATGGCGCTGATCGACTACACCTTCGAGCCCGTACTGCGGCAAAAGGGCATGCGCTATGCCTGGACCTTCGACGACGGAGGCAAGGTCGAGGAGCCTGTCGCGCGACACCTTTTCCTGCGACCGGGAATGCGCAAGGTCACGCTGACCGTCAGCCGCGACGGTCGCGTTGTCGATACCCTGACCCAGGACGTGCACGTTGCACCCAACTGGGCCGTGCGCCATCAATGGCAAGAGAAGCTCTTCAACCAATACCGGGTCAATGCGCTGGCTCGTGATCTGCGCACGCTGCCTATGGACGACCTGGTCTACCTGCTGCGCTTGGCCCTGTACATCGAGGATTGGAGCATCCTGGCCGAAGCCGGTCCCGTGGCAGCAGCCCGGGTAGAAGCGTTCGCTACAGAACAGCTTCCCCTGTTATACCAGTTGGGCCTGACCCTACAGCACCCGCGGTTGCGTCTGTACCAGGATGCCGAACGCATGCTCAGGGCTATCATCGATATGCCCCGCGCCGGAAACCAGCTCAAGGCCAGGGCCCGGCTGCATCTGGCCGGCTACCTGATTCACAGCGGTCAATCGCCAGAAAAGGGTCTGCTGCTCCTACGCGCCATCAAGGATCAAACCATGCCTGAAAAGGATCGCCGTCTCAAGCGGATCTACATGGCCGACGCACTGCTGGCCCAGGGCTCCGCCTATCGCGCCCGCAATCAATACGAAGCCATCGAGCCCGAGGGCAACCCGCAAGACCGCGCCTATCAGGTCCGGCGTCGTTCACGCATCGAAACCGCCCGTGATTTTGTCCAGCGCGGTGAATACGAGCACGCCGAGAA
>CAZOLK010000028.1:19166-36832 GCA_964580325.1 uncultured Verrucomicrobiota bacterium
GTTGCGCGAAATCGAATGGGAAACGCCGCTGGAGCGGATGAATACCGAGACCGGACTGCTGCAAATTGCGATCCAGACCGCGCGCAAGCAATACCTTTTCGCCTATGCCACCTGTGCCAGGCTGCTCCAATCCGATGCTGTCCAGGACCGCCATCGCGCGGAACTGCTCTATCGCCTGGTTGGCATTGCCAAAAGGCTGGACCGGCCCGATGAAGCTGAAAAAGCACTCGAAGAGCTGCTTGAAAAACACCCCTACAGCGAAGCCGCAGCCCGGGCCAAGGATTCATGGAAGTAGGAGGATCCGGTCCGACCTGTACTTTGCAGAGGATGCTCCCTGCTCCGCTGCTCCTTTACTCCTTAATCGGCAGCCAGGAGAAATCTTTTCTTGAATCAGGCATTGTTTTGTTTTGCTGCGGACACCTTCTGCATTTCTTTTTCCTGGTTTGCGAAAGGAATGGACCAGGAGGTTCTACGAACACACAGCATATTCCCGGAACAGGTCCAGGTACAGCTTGTAGTCTTCCAGGGATACACCGGGCGGAGTCTGGTGGTCGCAACTGATGATGTAGCCGCCTTTACTGGCCACGGGCAGCAGGCGTTCGAATTCCTTGCGCATGGCTTGTTCGCCTTTGTTCATCACCATTTTGTCATAGGCGCCGATGAAAAACATGTCAGGATGCTCTTCACGCAGGCGTGCCATGTCGACTCCGGCCTGACGTTCCAGCGGTAAAATCCCCTCCAGCCCGGCCTCTTCAAACCAGAAGGCCGCCGCGTGGATGTCGCCGTCGGAATCGATGACGGTTTTGATTCCACGCTCTTTAAGTTTGGGCAAGACCATTTCGTAATAGGGTTTCATGAATTCGTCGAACAGTTCTTTGGAGAGCATGGGCCCGTTGTTATAGCTCATGTCTTCGGCAAATGTCATGAAATCGGGCGTGCAGATTTCGCATATACCGTTGATCGCCTTGAGCATCCACTCCGCATTGGCGCGGTTGATCCGGTGCATCAGTTCCGGTTCGTCGTAAAAGGCGAAAAGGTGGTTTTCGATGCCGAACAGGTGGCGCGGCAGCCAGAAAAAACCGTCCAGGGTGAACCAGATCACGGCGTGTTCATGGACCTGTTTGTTCGCCATCCAGGTCCAGCGTTCGCTGTCGATAATGGGCCAATCATCGTCCATCAGCGGAAAGGGAAACAGGTGCGGCTCGATGTTTGCGATATAGTCGTCCATGGTGGTGACGATGCCCTGGCCGTGACCCGACCTGGGCGGCAACCGTTTAGAGCAGTAGGCGCCGCCGCGTATCCAGGCCTGGTAGTGCGGATCAAGCCCGAGCCAGCGCGTCAGCTCAATGTTGTCCAGTCCGGCCGGCGCGCCTTCCTGTTCCCAACGCTCCTTGGTTTTGTTCCACCAGCCCGCCCATTCGATGATCGGCAGCCGATCAAAAGGTTCGAAATTCATCACAGCCCGAAAACGCTCGCGGTTCGTCATCGCATCTTTTGTCATCACCTTTGCCCTCGTCCATTTAGGTTGTTTGTTTGTTTGTTTGTACAATATAAGCTATTTTTTTGCAAAATTCCTAGACTATATTGCTTTTTGCATAGGACAAAAATACGATGGTGCATCACATCAAAGTCAAAGACGGGTATGGCACGCTGGCCGACCTTGGCGTGACCGTCCAGTATTTCCCTTGTTTCAGGAATCGCGACCGGGCGCCGCACACGGTCAGTGAAGTGCTGCTGAGCGTGATTCTGCGCGGTCGCGGTTTGCACATCCTCGATGGCCAGGAGTTTCCGGAGCAGGCACCGGCAGTGACCGTGACCCATTATGGCCAGAGCCACACCATTGTGCCTGCCGCGCAAGGCATGGAGATCATGAACATTTTGCTGGACCTTGGGCGGCATGCGCTGCCGCGGCTCTCTCCGGACTTGAGCCGGGTCGTGCCCCTGTTTCTGCCGCTCCATCCCAAGTTCCAAAACCGGCTCAACCGCGTTACGCGCATTGCTTTTGACAACGAGCAGACGTTGCGCCAGCTCGTGTTTCAACTTTACGATGAAATCCGCGCCAAGGCCCCTGGCTATGCCATTGCAGTGCATGATTTGCTGCGCCTGTTTCTGGTCGCCTGTTGCCGCCAGGTAATGAACGCAGGATACACGCCGCTCGTGTCCGTGGACAACCCCTCCACCCATAGGCTGGAAGCTGTACGCGAATACATGGACCGTCATTTCGCATGCCCGTTGAGCCTTGATGCATTGGCTAGGCGCTGTGGTTTGAGCAAATCCTATTTTGCCCATGCGTTCAAACGCCACACCGGAAAAACACCCATGGGCTACCGCCTCGAAAAACAAATCCAGGCCGCGCTGCTGGCCTTGCGCAACACGGACCAGAAGATCGCGGCTATTGCGCTGGACTGCGGCTTCAATGATCTGAGCTATTTCAACCGCAGCTTTAAAAAGACGATTGGTCAAACGCCCATGCAGGTGCGCCGACGTTCTGGAGGTTAGGCAAGGCTTCTGGTAGCAGGGGCGGGACGCCCCAGACGCCCTACCGCCAGCCCCTAAGCACAGAAAAATAACATGCCGCCAACTATCCCACCCAGCTTCGTTGCAAAAACTCGAAATAATCCAATATTCCTGCTTTTTGCACCTTGCTGGGCAACTTGACTCCACAAAATGTCATGTTATTTTCCCGTGAACCCTAAGGTGTGGGACGTTCCCCCCTGGCCGTCGCTGTCCCGGTTTTGGGATCCACGGTCACATCCTTCAACTCTTCCGGCGCGCGCCATAGCGTATATTCGCCATACGCGCTGTTCGCGCTCCACGGTGTATCGCTGCCGCCCGTATCGCTGCCGCCCGAGTGATCGAGCTGGTAGTTGCTCTTTACAAGGACGGTGGGATAATTCACCTTGGCATAATAGGGTACGATCTCGCCGGAAGGCGTGATGACCGCGATCTCGTAGGCCCCGTCGCGCAACACCACCGTGCCGCGGCGATAAGGCGTGGCCCGGATAAAGAAGTTTTCCACGCCGCGAAAAAAGCAGAGCAGATGATATTGCGTGGCGTTGTCAATGACGTTGATCGAGTAGCCTTCGATCGCGGAGCGCGGCGCGCTGGTGTTCAGTTTGGCATCCGCCACCTGCTGCGACACAGCCTGGAAGCCAAGCTCGACGGCTTCCCGCCGTGCTTCCTGTCCGATGGTCTCGTCCGCAAAAGCGTCTGCCAAGATGGTCAGGATAAAGACGCGCTTCTTGCTGTCGCGGCCCTTAAAGTTGGCTGCCGCCTGCTCCAGGCAGGTCTTGAACGGTTCGCGGAACGGATCCCCTGCCCGGGTCAGGCCGATCTCGGCCACATAGAAACCGGAGTACTTATAGAGCTTATCAAAATCGCCGCGCTCACGACTGTCCACGATTTTCGTCTGTAAAGCCGCGGTCACGTCGCGGCGCAGGGCGTTGTCGTCCGTGTTGCGCATGGCCATACGCAGCATAGCGAAACCCTCGTCGGCATTGCTATCGACATAGAGCAAGCCCCAGCAAGCCATGATCCGTGCCAGCAATCCGGGAACCGGCTCGAGCACCTTCAACGGCGGCGGGACTTTATTGTCGCGATGCGCGTTGTGCAATTCGCGGCGCCGGTCGCACTCGTGCATTTTGGGTCGTTTCGCCAGTTTCTTTTCCAACTGCTCTTTGATCCATGGGTCCACCAACGGCCAGGGATCGTATGTTTCGTCGTTCAGCATGGCAGCCCAGAGTTGCATGGCTGTATTGTCAAGGGTTCTGGTCAGTTTGCGTGCCTCGCGGCCTTGGTCGTTGAGGCTTTTTTTCTCGGCATCAGTCAGGTAACCGGCTTTAGGGATGCGCTTCAAATCGATGCCGGCTAACGTATCGGCCAGGGCTTTCAGTTGCGCCAGTTCGCTATCCAGGATGTGTTCCAGGGGGGCGATGCGTTCGTCGTCGCGCCGGGCCAAATCGAGCGCCATGCGATACAGCGCAGCGGGTTGAGCTGTGCTGATCAGTTGCGATTCGCCGTCGCGCTGTCGTTCGCCGGCTTTGAGCAAAGCGCGCTGGGCTTTAGTGCGCAGGCTGTCGGTTTGTGCGGTTTGCACTTCATGGGTCGGCTGTTTGCCGCCGAAACCGGAAAAGTCACGGCGATACTCGATCTTATGCATCGCGCTCAGATAGAGCGGTGCGCTCAACCCGTGCATCTGCTTCTGGACCAGTTGGTCGGCGATCTGGATAAACCGTGCGGCCGACACCTCGGACTTGGTCAGTACCTCGCCGAATTTGCCGTACAGCCTGGATCCGTCGTACAGGCGCAAGGCTTCCATGAGCAATTGCATGGCCTCCTGTTCCTGCCCTTGATTGCGCGCCTGTTGCCATTGTTTGAGTTTGCCCAACTGATAGCTCATCAGCACAAAGCCACCCTCCTTGTCCAGGAAACCTTCGCGCACCATGCTCTCGAAAAGCTCGTCGGCCAGGGCATGGTCGTCGGCTTGAACCGCGGCCCGGCAACGTTCGCGCAGCGAACGTCCCCAACTGTGCCTGATAGTGACGTATTCCTGCGATTCGGGGGCTTCCTCGGCTAATCGTTGCATGTACGACAAGGCTTTGTCATAGGCCTTTTCACGATCTTCCTTATAGAAGCAATACTCCAGCACCTGGGGCAGCATCTCGCGCAACTGCTCGGTCTCCTTTTCCGAGTTCGGTTCTTTCAACCTGGCGTCGAGTTGAGCCAGGGCATTGATGGGTTCCTTGTATCGCAGGCATTTGATCGCGGCGACCTGTTCAGAGGCCGGTTGCTCGGTTTTGTGCCCGAGGCCATACGCCTTCTCTTCGATCCGTTTCATTCGTTGCGTATTGAAATAATGGGTCACGCCGGCGCCCAGCAACCAGATCAACAGCACCAAGCCAATCAGCAGCATCGGTTTTTCGCGCAAATCTTCCAACATGACAACAATCCTCTCTGTTCGGGGGTGATTCGTCGTTTATCGACAAAAGCAACACCAATATAACCTTGTTGCTGCGAATCTCAACCACGTTTTAAAAACCGATCAATTTTCCTTGCAAAACAAAAAGAAACGTCTACTTTATGTTGATTTAATAAGCCAGCTTAGCTCAATCGGCAGAGCAGCTGATTTGTAATCAGCAGGTTTCCGGTTCGATTCCGGAAGCTGGCTCCATGTTCAGAGGTGCCGGTCTGAGCAGGCATGAGCTTGTACTCTGCGGGGTTTTCACAATGCACAGAATTCAATCCTGGGCCGTTTTGTTCCACCCCTTACACCATTCAACACTGCCCGGCAAAGGCAACAGAAGACGTCGGCCACGATCTCTCCCACGCCAATAACGATATGAATGAACAACCTGCTGGCCAGAACGGGAATCGGCACGATTTTCGGCGATGATCAACTGCGCATCCTGAGTGATGTGGGCTGTCCCGTGGGGCACATAGTCTCGAACCTCGTTGGATAAGAAAGCCTGGTGGAAGACGCGCCATGCTCGCGCACCATGCTCGGCATATCCCGAAGCGTACTGTTAAAATAGCCGCTGTTGCGCTTCATACTCCCCGAAGATCAGGATGTTTGCTACAGATACCATACCGAAGTTGATATGCCAAGAGCCGTCAGGTCAAGGATGGAGTTGATACAAGTAGCGCTTTATTTTCGCGGTGGACGTTTTTTCGAATTCCTGCTCACTCACTTCGATATGGCGCGGACGTTTATATTCGGCGAGTTTCAGGGCCTGGCGTTTGACTTCCTCTTTCATCAATCGGATCAAGGCTTCCTGGTCAAGTACTTTCGCGTTCCGCGCAACCCAGATCTCCAGGGCGATCCGGTCGGGAACCACGATAACGCCCACGCGTTCGCCGAATTCGCCGTCGGTCTGAAAAGGCAGGACCAGCGCTTCCTGGATCAATTCGCTGTCGCAGATGCAGGTCTCGACTTCCTCGGGGTAAATATTTTTGCCTTCGCGATTGACGATGACACACTTTTTGCGGCCCGTAATCGAGAGGTAGCCGTCATCATCCATGCGGCCAAGGTCGCCAGTCAACAGCCACGAGTCGTCAAACACGGCCGCACTCGCTTCCGGGTCCTTGTAATAGCCTTTCATGATGTTAGGACCGCGCGCCGCGATTTCGCCGATACCCTCGGCATTGGGATGCACGATTTTCAAATTCACCTGAGGCAAGGCGCGGCCCACTGTACCTGGCCGCAAATCCTCGTGCGGATTGAGCGATAAAACTGGCCCGGCTTCGGTCAAACCATACCCCTCCTGGATGCGGATGCCGATTTTAGCAAAGCCTTCCAGGATATAAAGCGGCGTGGCCGCGGCGCCGACTATGACGACCCGCAACTTGCCGCCCAGCCGTTCGCGAATCGGTTTGCGCAACAGGCCCACAAGACCTAAACGGCATAACAACGACGTGAGCCAATTCTGCTGCAGCCGTTTCTGAATACGGTCAAACATCTTTTCCAGCAACAGCGGCACGGCGATCAGGATCGTGGGGTGCACTTCGCGCATATTGGCGGCCGCGGCTTTGAGGCCTTCGATAAAGCTTATCCTGGCGCCGATGGCCAACGGAAAAAGAAGGTTGGTCGTAAAACTAAAAGCATGGTGCAACGGCAGCATCAGCAGAAAGTTATCCTCTTCGTTCCCGTCCATGGCTTGCCGGCAGCTATCCACATTACTGTGGAAATTCGCATGGGAAAGCATGGCGCCTTTGTGTTTGCCGGTGGTCCCCGAAGTATAGATGATGGAAGCGATATCGTCTCCCCTCGGCGTGGAAACGTCAAAGGCACTGGACGGGTCCGACGTGGCCTGGCGCTGTTCCTCGCGAGCCTGTTCGTATGCATGCCACGTTGTTTTACCTGGCTCCGGCAGAGCTTCCGGCTCTTCGTCCAGCAGAACGACCGCGCGCAATGCAGGACATTCCAAATCCAGTTCTTCCAGCAACGCCCGTTTGCCGCTGCTCGTGATCACGGCCACGCAATCGGCATCGTTGAGGATAACGCAGATCTCCCTGGTCTGCAATTTCCAATCCAGCGGCACTGCCGTCATACGCATGCAGACGATGCCAAAATAGATCTCGACCCATTCGGGCCTGTTTTCGAGCAGCATGACCACGTTCTCTCCAGGCCGAATCCCGATGCCGGCCAGCATATGGCTGGTCCAGCGAATGCGTTCGAGCAGATCTTCGTAAGTCACCATCGGCCATAAGCCGCTCACTTTGTATTGCAGCGCGGGCGCACCCTTGCGATGCAGGGCTGATTTAATCAGCAGGTCCTTCAACGTCATGATGTACCTTCCTTGTACTATAAGCTCAATAATATTTAAGAATCTCGTCCACCGCGATCCGTTCGCCGCCGTTGGCCATGGTCTCGCAAGGGGCCGGCCGCTCCCAGACAGCATCCAGGGCTTCAGCAAGCTCGCCGGCATACAATTTTTCGGAAGGTATATGGATATTGCGCAGGTATTTCTCGATGCCTTTCACCAGGAACGGATATTCGACAAAATGGGAGCGGTCGGTATAGATGAGCGGTTTGCCGTTAACAATACATTCGGATACAATGCCAAAACCGGGTTTTGACAGCACCGCGTCCACAGTGGCCGTTAAATCGCTGAACGACAACTGTTCGCGTTTGACGATATGAATATTGTCCGCCTGCCACTTGACCGGCGGCATAGCGAAGAACTCGTAGTCGCTGTATTGCGCCACCCGATTCAGGGCTTGCTCCTGCCAGCACAGCGCTGTGAACCCGAAAAGGATCCACTTTTTTGCTGGATCCACGCCATACCATTCAGCCACGCGATCTCGCTGAGCGGTTCCGGAACAAGCGGTCAGCGGAATGTCCATGGCCATGGAAAAAGCATCCATGGGGCCATGAAAAGGTAGGCGCAACAGCAGGTGAGCCTTGCAATACTCGCTCTGCAATTCCGCGATGATCGGTCGCCAGTCCGGATTCTCCTCGGCAAACGGGGAGTAGATCCAATCCCAGGAAAAGTTACCAATGGCCACGGCCGGTATGCCGGCCTGGAATGCGGCCTCGATGGGCATGCCCGGAATGTCCGTGACGATCAACGCGGCCTTGGAGCGCAGGAGAAAACCGGTCTCATCCGCGAGCAATTTAGGTTTACGGCGATACATCAGGCTTGCGTGGTTGAACGACGCCTGCACATCGCCACTGACCGAATCGTTCTGCACTATGCCGGTATCGAATCCGGCCTTGCGCACGCTGTACGCATCGCTCTCAGGCAGGCGAACTCGAAAGAAAACTTCGGGAAGCATGGTCGTAATAATCAGGGGCACGTCAGGACGCCTGGTCATCAACCAGCGTATAATATCGCAGGACCGCACGCCATGCCCGAAACCATGCGAACTTATGTAATATATGATCGGCTTTTTATCCATTCGATTCCCGTTCCATGTCCTTGTTCTTATGACTTAATATTTTTAAGAATTCAAGTAAAACTGCTTCTTGGAATTATTAAAAAATATGCTAACCTCAAATAAGTGATGGATGACGTTTACAGGTTCAACCCGAAAACTATCGTCGCGAACAAGGGAAAGTGGCGTAAAACACCCTTCGGTTCGCGAGTTCGTCACTTTAATGTGGTATATTCTTTGCTGTTTGAAAAATGTTGGATATACTGTTTAATATTTACAGACGATTTTTTATCTTAAACATATGAACGATGCGGCAGGCACAGGTTAAACCGATGACCGGAGATGCACCCATATACCGGAGATGGCTGGTTGTTGTGATTATCCAACTGGCCCTATGCTTATGTGCTGCTCCAGCGCAGAACGCCCCTGCTCAAGGCGGAAGGTTGCTGATTACCGGCGACAATGTCCGCGTCCACCTTGAAGATTTGGGAATCGCCGTGGATGTCGGGACCCGCCTGCCCTATTTCCAGTACGATGAAGACCACTATGTCGTCCTGATCCAGAACAAGGAACGGCCCGGCGGCTACCAGCTCGGCGTAATGCCCACAAAAACACTATTCGGCAAACCCACGGCCTGGGTCAGTAAGATCGAGAAACTCGTCTATTTCGCGACGCACACCAAATCCAAGGCCGGTGAAGTGATCTTGCCCAAGGGCCAGGAGTACATTGTCGATCAGGTCACCAGAGACGTCACCAGAGACTATTACCGCATTGTCGTCAACACGCATAATAAGCAGCCGCGTCTGATGATCAACCAGAAAATGGCCGGCATTTCCTTCCAGCTCGATCCCGAAGCTGCCAAAAAAATAAACAGCATGAGCCAGGAAGCTTTCGAGCGCATCAAGAAACTGGGCAAGTCAGGATACGTACGCGTGGTCGAATCCAAAACACCAGTGCGTATTCCTGATATCGATGCAACCTTCCGAGTCGGCCAGCGCCTCGATTTCTTTGACATGAATGACGACAACTTCATTTTGTTGACGGCGGACAAAGCCGGCAAAAAAGTTTGTGCCGTACCCTCCCGTGACAGCGCCAACCGTAAGACCGGCTGGTACGGGCCAAAGTTTTTTTATTTTTCGCGCGAAACGCCGACCACGCGCGGCACGCTTTATCTTCGTGAAAACGAGCAGTTGCCCGTGGTCATCGAGACCAATGAAATGTACCGGGTGGTCATCGAACGCAACGATATGCTGGTCGCCCTCGATGTGCCCAAGGGATCGGCCTATGAGTATTTTCAGGTCAAGGAACCTGAAGCTAAAAAGGTTGAAAAAACCGCCAAACCTGTCGTCAAACCCGCAACAGCGGCCAAACCCCCTCCTGAAAAAGATGTCAAGCCCCTGGAGGTGGGCGTTAAATTTACCATCAAGCCGATCGAACCCCTGAACATCGACGCCATTCCCGAAGATTGGACCCGCCAACCAACGTTGGCAACGGCAAAGGTTACCGAAGCGGTCAGGAAATTACGTACCAACGAACTAGATGCCATCGCTGATCTGTTCACCGATGACAGCACCCAACCCGTCGCTGAGACCACGGTCAACGGCCTGATCGAAGTGGCCCGGGCCGATACAGTGGACGTGGCGGCGGTCACGACGACAAATCTGCTCGCGACCGGCACCGTGGAGGCTGTCAGCGACGATATAGCCGATGCCATCCAGCAGGTGGCAGCCGTCGACGACGATCTGGACCTGGCCGACGTAACCGGTTCGGGCAAACTCGTCAACATCATCCTGATCCTCCTGTTGCTGATAATCATTCTGGGCGTGGTCGTGGTGGTGATGGTGCTCAAATTCATGGGTAAACACCCGGCCGTGGATGACCAGGAAGAGGATGTCGATGTTGACAAAATCGTGGAAGAAGTGGCCGGCGACATCCAGGAACTCGACATTGCCAGCGTCCTGAGCGCTGACGGGGAACTGGAACCTGACGAAGAGGAATCGCTCGCTGATATGTGCGGTTCGATCGATTCCGCCTCCACCCTGGGCGATTTGATCCAATACCTGAATTCTACGAAAGAAGGCGGGAAGTTGGGCGTGAAAAACGGCAACCACCAGATTGCCGGCCATATGATGTTTATCGACGGAGAAATCGTGGATGCCGAATGCGACACGATCCGCGGCGAGCAGGCGGTCCATCGCCTGTTGCGTCAACATGACGGCATCTACTATTTCCTGCGATGCAAGAACGATTCAGTCGACAAAACGATTCACCAGGGTACGATCGGATTGCTGCTCGATACGTATCGTATAATCGACGAAGAACAATCATAGCGGAACGCGCACTTCGCATCCGCGTACAGGAGGATATCGCCATGAAGGATAAAACGTTGCATAAAAACCTGCAACCGTTCTGCGTATGGTACAAGATGAGCCGGAGCTGGCTCTTTTTCCAGGTCGTCTTTTTCTCGGGGGTTGTCGTCAGCGCCCTGGCCATGCTCAGCGTCAGGCTGTTTGCGCTCAATATCGACGAGGCCAATCTCCTGTCCATTACAGGCGGGCTGGTCTTGATTGTGTTTCTGCTCTACTTCCTTCTGCTCTCCCGGGCCATACGCGATGTCGGCTACCTGACCGACCGCAAAGCCGGCCTGAAAAACCTGGTGTCAACCGGATTGGACCTGGAGGAACGCACCGACGATGAAGTGAGTGTCGTGCTTGTGCGCAGAGCCGAACAAAAACTCGTCCAGCAGAAGCCGGCCAGGTTATTCCCGATCAGGCTCAACTGGGCCGGGCAATGGTGCCTGGCGCCGTTGGCGATCCTCGTGGGAACTTATTTCCTGCCCGAATTCGATTTACTGGGCTACCGCCAGGAACGCGAAAAGGTTTTTGCCGAAAAACAGGCTGTGCGCAAAGGATTGACGCGTCTGGAATCGCGGCTGACCCTGATGGATAAGCAGATCCAGTCCTCCGCCAGCATCGAAAGCCATGAAATCACCAAAGAATTTAAGCTCATGACCAAGGAACTCTTCGGCAAAGCCAAAGAAGAAGCCCTGCTCAAGATGGGCGAGTTCGAGTCCAAATATAAAAAGGAATTCAACGAACATCGCGATTTTGATAATATGGCCAAATCCGTGTCGCTGGACACTTCGGACAAAGACCTGGCCGCGCAGACCAGGAAGAAACTGGAGCAATTGCAGGAACAACTGAACGATGGACGATTGATGCAGGTAGCCCAGACCATGCGCGACCTGGCCAAGCAGATGCAATCCAAAAACCTTACCCAGAAACAGAAAGAGGCCCTGGCCAAACAGATGCAGCAACTGGCCAAACAGATGAGCCAGCAGAAAGGTCAGGAAGGTCAGCAGCAGAGCAAGGATCTGGAAAAACTTATGCGCGAATTGCAATCTTCGCCGGAAAAAATGGACCAACTGTGCAAACAATGCGAACAAACCATGGAGCAAATGGCCCAAAACTGCGAAGATTGCGAGAATCTGCGCCAGATGCGTGATGGTATGAAAGACGCCAAGCAAACCATGCTGGGTGAGTCGTTCAACGATTTCGACGAAAAAGCCATGGAGAATTACCTCAAAGCACAGGCCCAGCTCGGGGGTAGCTGCGAAGGCGACGGCCAAGGCCAAGGTAACACCGGAGGCCAGGGCCAGGGCAGTGGTGGGCGCCCCCCCGAGAACCCCACGGATACAGCCTTTAAGAATCGCATTTCAGACGGACGCATCAAGAAAGGCCGGATTCTACACCAGATCTTTGTCTCGGGCGTTCCTGAAAAAGGCGCGGCCCGCTCCGAATACGTTGAAGTGACCCGGGCAGCCAAAGATCACGCGGCTGGCTACTTATCGCGCGAAAAAATTCCCCGTGAAGCCGAAGAGATGGTCAAAAAATATTTCGATGAGCTGGAGCTGAAAGAAACCGCCGGCAACACCGATGATCAATAGCCCGATTGCGGCTATGTGCCGTGGTGGATATTGAATATGGCGCTTCCGGGGTTGTAAAGGGATTTTTCATCGAGCGGACAGCGGGGCCATGCTCAAGCCGACGAAGTGGAAGAGCCGATAAAGCGTGCGACGATGCGTAGACGACAAGTGTATGATGAAGCGTAGACGATAAAGCGTGCGACGAAGTGTGGGACCGCCTTTGAGAGTTGCCTGAGCATGGCTGCGATTCGTCGGGGCACACAAATCCTGTCATCATCTTCCCCCGGTTGTTTTGCCGTACC
Source organism: uncultured Verrucomicrobiota bacterium (assembly GCA_964580325.1). Taxonomy (GTDB): domain Bacteria; phylum Verrucomicrobiota; class Kiritimatiellia; order CAYTQP01; family CAZOLK01; genus CAZOLK01. The sequence goes on from CAZOLK010000028.1 coordinate 31,767, forward strand.
GCGCCAAGCGCCTTGATTTTCTTCAAAAAAAAATCCCGATCCCGCGCAAACCATCCAAGCTGTGGGCCGGCCCTTCGTAATTTGACCACGAAGTGCCCAAAATGCCAGAAGGAAATGCGCATTGTTTCTCTCATCGATGATCGCGACGTGATCGAGCACATTCTTCGGCATCTCGGACTCTGGCAACAAGGTGTACGCGTGATGCCATCCCGTGCGCCCCCCGGAAACGAAACGATCATCGAGCCTTGGCTTGATGATCCTTTCCCTGATGTCGAACCCGTGATGATGTACGCGAACGCCTGAACGCTCGTGATTGGGATGGTCTGTTTCATTTCGCCCTTTTTTTCATGATGCCGTGCCCTCCGGGCGGTTCAGGGCATGCCCCGAACCGCCCGGAGGGCAACTTGAGCTTCTGTTTGACTCATCAACCCCAATTCGCTACCTTCATCCCATGAAAACGCTATTTCAGAACGGTACCAGTGGGTGTGTGCCCGCGCTGCCTGAAAAGCGATTTCTTGTCAAGTTATCAAGTGGACGAGAAAACGGTGGAGAAGGCCAGAATATGGCTAAGCCCCTATAGGAAAGAGATGTGGACAAGAAACAGTGCCGGCACTTGTGACAGAACGGAATCGGGAAAAGGGAGTCCAATAGATGTCCGTCTTGAAAATGGAGTTACCAATGCTCGGCGCGTTGCGATCATTGCCACCTCCGGGCGGGAAGAACAACTTCACCCCCCCCCATTGATTTTGAACTGGCGTCGCGGATGATCGCCGCCCTCCAGGACCACAACAATCTACGTTTCGTCGTCCTGCTCGGTGGCGAGCCGGGCCTCTTTCCCGGACTGACCCATGAACTGGCCGGGATGGTTCAGCGGCGCGAACTCGGTGTACGGGTCGAATCGAGCGCTTCCTGGGCGGTGGACAGGGGCGCCGCCCGTGCGTTTCTCGAACCACTTTGCGCGGTGGGCACTCAGCGTGGAAGCGTTTCACGAGCCATTCATTGAACTGTCACGCGTGGAACAGGCTATCCGCGCATTGGACGAATTGCATGGCAATTATGTCATTGAAGTGCCCTACCTGGATTTCACCGACGCCCGGCATCCATTGGATCGTCGTACCAATGAACTGCTTGCCGAAACTCGAAACAAGACTGGGCAGGACGCCCTGCGCCACAATCTACAAGGACCCTGTTTTCTTCAAGGGCCGGGCGGCTCACGTCCTGGCGCCGCTGGCCGTCGGAAACGTGAAGCAACAAAGCGTGGAAGAGATTATCCGCCACTTCGACGCGGGAACGCACCCCATATTGTCCACACTGATTCGTCAGGGACCGTTGGTATTCGCGGACGAAGCATCGGAACTGGGGTACGCCATCAAAAAGGACTACGCCGACAAGTGCCATTTGTGCCAGGAAGCGAGGGCGGTGTTGCTGGCGAAGTACCCCGAGCACCTGGCGCCGGACGTCCACTATGTCGAAAGAGATCGAAGTCTGTGACCCATGCTGGCCGTAACGACTTCATTCAAAACAACAAGGAAATCAAAAGTGAAAAGATATGATAACAGAACCCGAATCGCCGCCCTCGAACAGGACCCCTTCGCACATGAGGACCTCCTGCAGAAAAGTTGGCCGGCACGCTGGATTGCCCGCCCTGACACCCCCGCGGACAGCCATGTTACGCTCTATCGCCGCGTGTTCGATCTGACGGAGCCGACCGCGTTCCGTCTGCATGTGAGCGGCGACCAGTGGTTCGAGCTGTTTCTCGATGGCGGCCTGGTTTTGCGCGGGCCGTCAATCGGCTGCGCGCAGCGCTGGTTCTTCCACACCCTCGAACTCGATCTCGACGCCGGTCAGCACGAACTGGTCGCCCGGGTCTTCGCGCTGCCCGAGCCGTTGCGGCCGAATCCGGTCATGTCCCTGGGCCCGGGATTCCTCTGCTGCACCGATCCGGACCATCCTCTGCTCGACGAGATCGCCACGGGACGGGCGAAATGGCAGTGGCGCGACATCTCCGGCGGCTGGACCTTCGGCAAACGGGGTATTCTTGATCCGCTGAAGATCGCCTTCGGACCGGTTGAGCAGCGTCTCCCTGCGGCGGGGGCGTGGCCGCCGGATGGAACTGCTGGCGACTGGTTCGATGAACTCGCAACGCGGGAAGCCATAAGCGGCGCCAACGACCCCCACAACGGCCGCCTCCTGTCGACGTTGGCCCAGGCGCCGACCGGACGAAACGCCACCGGTCTGCTTGTCAGGAACTTCTCCAACCGGGGCACCGACGATGTGTACACCGACGATCCGTCATTCATCGCGCCACCGGCATGGGCCGAATTTGTCAAGGGGGGCGCCGTCACCATCGCCGCCAACCAGCGCGTCCGGCTTTTGATCGATTGCGACGACTATCTGCTTGGGTTCACGCATTTGGACGTCGAGTCGAATGGATGCCTTGAGATCGGCATGGCCTGGGCCGAGCGTTTGCTGAAATCCCTAGAGCGTGAGTCGGTCGGCGACACCCTGGAAGTTCGCTCCCGGATCGACGGCCTGTTCTGTCCCGGCCCCCGCGACACCTGGATTCTCGAAGAGGGCGGTCGTCATCACCTGACCACTCCCTGGCGGCGTTGCGGACGTTACCTGCAGATCGTGATCGAGACCAGTGACGCCGAAGCCACCCTCTCCGGCTTCCGGATCGAGGACGCCCTGCCGCCAAGCCCCTTCTCGGCCACGTTTGACAGCGACGATAAACTCCTCGGAGCCGTGCTGCCCATCTGCCGGCGCGGACTCGAGGTCGGTCTGGAATCGACCTTCTGCGACACCCCGTACTGGGAGCAGGTCCAATGGGTCGGCGATATGTACCCCATCCTCCTCTGCCACCTGGCGACCGGCGGCGAAAACCCCGTGCATCGTCAGGCGCTGGTCCTGGCCGCCGACTCGATCCGCGGGCGCAACCCGACCCAGGCCGTATTCCCGGTAGCCTCCGGCGATTCGTCTATCATCCCCTCGTTCTCGCTCTGGTACATTCTGATGGTCCACGACTTCGCCCTTTGGCGCGGACATCGCGATTTCATCCGCTCGCTCCTGCCGGCGCTGCGCCACAATCTGGACTATTTCCTCGCCCAGCCTCAATGCGACGGTTTGTATCGGACGCCGCCGGGCTGGCACTACTTCGACTGGGCCGAAGGCTGGACCATGGGCGGTCCGCCGCTGAATGGCGACAACGTGTGCGGCCTCCTGAACCTGCTGATCGTCCTCGCCGCCGACCGCCTGGCGTCGCTGGAAAATTGGCTGGACGAACCGGAGATGGCATCCCGGTGGCGGCGGATGGCGGACACCGTGGGGAAGGCGTGCGCCAAGATACTCTGGGTTCCCGAACGCGGCCTATACGCCGACACACCCGGAATCGACAGTTTCAGCGAGCACGGCCAGGTACTCGCGTTGCTCAATCCCCATTGCCCGTCGTCTCATGTAACGTCAATGCTCCAAGCCCTGGAAGGAGCCGCCGGCGACTTTCTTGACAAGTCAAAGGGAATGACATCCCTCAAACCTTTCTTCTCGCATCATCTGTTTGAAGCCCTGACCAGGCATGGCCATATTGACCTGCTCTTCCGGCGGTTTCAAAGCTGGAAATCACTCGTCGAACTGGATCTGCGAACCACGCCGGAAAGCATGCCCGGAACCCGCTCGGACAGCCACGGCTGGTCCGCGCATCCGCTCTTTCACGCAATCGCCGGCATCGCCGGCATCCGCCCGTGCGGCTTCGGTTTCGAGTCCGTGGTCATCCGACCACAGCCTGGTCTCTTGACCCGAATCCAGGCATGCGTCTGGACGCCACGCGGGAAATTGTCCGTTGCCGGTACGTGCGAGGATGTCCATTGGGACATTCAACTGCCCGATGGTCTTTCAGGAGTTTTCATCGCCGGGGACGGAACGCGACACGAGATCTTTGGTAACCGACAAATCGAGTGGAAAAAATGCACGTCGCCCCGGATGGTTCCATCATCTACCGTTCGGGCATGAACCCCAAGATCAACGCCAACTTCCGCATCTTCACACCACTCGACTTTATCGCCGCGATCTCAGATCCCCGACAAGAGCTGCCAGCTTGTCCGCTACAATAAAATGCGCGGACAACGCGACAAGCAGGCCGCCGAAGATGCCCAATCCGCTACCAGCGGGATTAGGGTTGGCGGAAGCCTGCGTTTGCTCGGTCATTTCCGCCTAATACTGCCGAAACGCCTATACCACACTGCTGGGCATGACGCCTGTGGTTCTTATCAGTTGGCTGTCCGTGTTGCACTGGTTACTGGCCAGTCCAGTTTTGTTTGAGTTACCTGACATTCTTGCCCACGCCATAGGTTAGTCTTATGATCTTGCCTTCAATTTTGGGTCTTCCGGCAAATGAATGGGGAGCAGCTAAAATAAAAAAAGGCGCGACATACCGGCATACAGCTTTATCCCGCGCCATATTGACGATTCCAGGCGATTCGCTTTGGTCTACGTGATCCTGAACCTGAAAAAAACGCTCTGAGTAAGAATCGCATCGCATTGCTAACCAAGGAAATGCAGTTAATGTTTTCGGCAAATGACCCATGCACTTGGCGGAAGAGGCATAATTTTAACCAACCATGAGCTATGCCAAGGGAGCGCAACATAAAGAATAGAATGCCAACGCATTGGGATCTCAAACGTTGAAAACTGTCAAAGGCAAAGCCTGTCGCGTCAACACTAACGATGGCAGTTTTTTCATACCCAACATCCCGGTTTCCGTCGGTCAATTACTGACGGTGGTCAGCAACGGCGTCACGGTTTTGCGGAACTGGTATGACGGGTTAGGACGGCGTGTCGCAAAGCAGGGCAGACCAAGAAGTATCTCTATGTCTATTCCGGCATGGCGGTGATCGCGGTTTTGGATGGCATTAACGGCAATGTATTGGAATTTTACACGCGGGGATTGGGAATTGGAGGTGATATCGGGACCATTGTGGCTGAGACAAGAGATCCTGTATCATACTTTCAACACCCTTGAAAATTGGCAGATAAGAAATTTATTTTGAGCATAACCTATTGGACTGCAACGA
>CAZOLK010000029.1:0-34960 GCA_964580325.1 uncultured Verrucomicrobiota bacterium
CCGCCGCAAGAGCAAGGCCACCGCAGCCAGCGTCGGCAAATCCGCTGCCGATGTCAAGGCTTACATCGATAAGCTTTGTCGGACCGCGCACTCGTTGATCGCGCCCTGGCCGGCTATCGAGACGGCCTGGGCCGAGTATATGAATACCAACATGTTTCCCATTTTAAGCAAACACACAAAAAACAGTTAAGCCTTTCGGTAAAGCTACACCATCCAGGAGACACCATGCAGGAGAATAACCCGTTGGACCAGGCCGCCGATTCGGATCTTGCGCAAAGCGATTCTGCGGTAGATGAAAAAAAAGAGTTGCTCGGTATCGGTTCCATCGTGACCCATCCCACGTTTGGCCGCGGTCGCATCATTGGCTACCAGAATGACGCCTATGCCATCCAGTTCCGCGGTGGCGACGTGCATATCGTCGCATCCTATTACAGCGAGTTGAAAACCGTGGAAACCGATGGCGATGCGGATTTGGACCGGATCAAGCAGGCCATGCGCGAAGTGCTCGGCGATTACGGCTGGCTGGATACTGAACTGGAATTGAATAAGCGCTGGAAAGGCGGTACGTTGGAAATGATTCCGGGTACGACCGGTGTCCAGAGTAAAAGCCTGCCCATTGAAGCGTTCTTCAAAAAAATCATCGGCATTCGCGAAAAACTGCGCGTAATGGAACAGAAAATCAACAACCATCCCGACCTTTCCCAGGAACAGAAAGTCGAGCTGGAAGCGTACATCACCCGCTGTTACGGCAGCTTGACCTCGTTCAACGTTCTTTTCGCTGATAAGCAAAGCGCTTTTAAAGGTATGGGCAAAGGCGGTGATGCCTGATGAACGCTGACGGAACCCTGGCTGTAGTCCGCTCAGCCCATTTCGGCGATACGCGGGCGATCTTCGAGTTGATTCGCCGCCATCCCGAAGAACTGGTGCCGCGGCCCATAGGCGATATCCTGCAGAACATCGACCGCTTCCTTGTGGCGGAAACCGCGGGCCATATCGTCGGCGTGGTCTCCTGGGGCGTGCTGCCTGAATTGGGCGCACTCGAGCATCCCTCGATAGAGATCAAGTCGCTGGCCGTGGACAGCGAACAGCGCGGTGCGGGCATTGGCCGGTTGCTGGTCGAAGAGGTGATCCGGCGCATCCGTCAGTGGGAACCGGAGCAAATCATCGCGCTGACCTTTAAACCCGATTTTTTCGGCAAATTCGGCTTTGTACAGGTGCCCAAGGAAACCTTGATGCATAAACTGTACACCGGCTGCATCAACTGCACCCGTTTCGAATCTCCCTTCACCTGCCCGGAAAAGGCGATGAGCTTGCGTTTTAACAAGAACGAGGAGGGAACAACATGAGGATTACGGATTACGGTTTTCGGATTCCGTTTTTTCGGCGAACGACCTTCAACCTTTCGTGCGTCGTCATGCTTTCCCTCATGCGGTATTTCGGCATGCATCATGCCTTTCGTCACTGGCTGTTTCGTGCTTCGTCATGCGTTGCGCTGATCCTGCTGATTTCCTGCAATGCCGGCGATACCCAGGGCCAGGAACAGGTTGTCGACCCCGGTGCGATCCGACCGCCGGTCGTGGCTGGTTCGTTTTATCCCGGCAACGGTCGCGAACTGGCTTCCATGGTCGGTACGTTCTTGAATCAGGCCGAGGTCAAACCTGTGCCAGGTCGCCTGGTGGCCCTGATGGCGCCCCATGCCGGCTATGTCTTTTCCGGCGCCGTGGCCGCACACGCCTATAAGCAACTGAAGGCGGGACAGTTCAAAACCGTGATCCTGCTGGGCTTGGCCCACAGGGTCGGTTACGCTATGCCCAAAGCCGCTGTGTTCACGGATAAAGGATTCGCCACTCCCCTAGGTATCGTGCCCGTGGATACAGAACTGGCGCAACGGATCGTCAAGAACTACGACGCGTTCGATTCTTTTGCCGGCGCCCATGCCCAGGAGCATTCGCTGGAAGTGCAACTTCCCTTTCTCCAGCAAACACTGAAGCAGTTTAAGATCGTACCCATCCTGATGAGCAATCCCGGACCGACCCAGTGCGAGAACGTGGGCCAGGCCCTGGCCGAGGTGATCGGCACGAGCAAAAGCCCGACTTTGCTGCTCATTTCCGCGGATATGACCCATTATCCGCCTGAAAAAGCGGCGCGCCGCATCGATCTTGAGACGCTGGAGCAGATCAAGCAGATGGATGCCAAAGCCCTGCACGCCTATTTCGCCAAAACCATGGCCGAGGGCGTGGACGGATTGCAGTGCGTGATGTGCGCCGAAGGCGCGACCATGGCCGGACTGGTCGCGGCGCGGCACCTGGGCGCCGATACGGTCACGGTTTTAAACTATGGCAATTCCGCTGACAGCCCCCACAGCGACGCACGCCGGGTGGTGGGCTATGGCGCCGTGGCTTTCTCGAGCGCCCAGCCATCCGGAACAGGACAAACAGCCGAACAAAAAGGGGGAGCGCCCATGGAACCCATACCGTATGACAAGCAGGAACTCTTACGCATCGCCCGTGAAAGCGTGGCCCATGCTGCCAGTACCGGCAACGTACCCGAAATTAGCGATGAGGATCGCGAAGGCGACCTGGTGGCTGTGTTCGTCACCTTGCACACCTGCGAGGGGCGATTACGCGGATGCATTGGATCGATCCAGCCGCAGATGCCGTTGAAAGCGGCTGTCAAACATTTCGCCTACCAGGCGGCCATGCGCGACTCGCGTTTCAATTCGGTTACGCCCGAAGAAGTGCCGAACCTGCACATCGAGATCTCTGTTTTGTCGCCTTTACGCAAGGTGGCCAACGCCGATGAAATCGAACCGGGCAAACACGGCGTCATCATCGAGCGCGGCATGTTCAACCGCGGTGTGTTTCTGCCTCAGGTGTGGGAGCATTTCGATACAAAAGAAGGTTTTCTGAGCGAATTGGCGGATCAGAAAGCGCACCTGCCGCGCAACGCCTGGAAAGATCCGAAAACCACGCTCTATGTATTCACGGTTGAAGCTTTTGAAGAAGAAAAGGAGAAGTAGCGACTTTGGCCTCCTCTATTCTGGTGAGGAATCGCTGCCGGGTACAATTCCTCATTTTCTTCCTTTTATGGGTTTTGATTCCGGTCCTGCCGCCATGCGTCCACACTGCTGCAAGCGCGGACAGCCTTGGCGCTGTGCGCAACATTTATCCCGCAGCCCAGCGCGTCGAAAAACGGATGCTGCCCGTCCCACATCTGCTCGTTTATGACGCCCCACCCCCGGTTGCGCCGGTACGTTACGGTTTTGTTTCCACGAACCTGGCACCCAAGGTACGTGGGTTTGGCGGGCCCATTGAAATGCTGGTTCTGCTCGATCACGAAGGCGCTATTCGCGAGTTGACCGTGTACGGTCACAAGGAGACGCCGGCCTACACCAAGGACATCCAGACCCAGCGCTGGCTCAAGCAATTCGTCGGCAAGACCGGCGCTTCGCCTTTACAGGTAAAGGCCGATATCCAGGGCGTGACCGGCGCCACCATCTCGTCGCGTACAGTCTGCCTGACCTTGAAAAAGTGCCTGGTCCAGATGAACGCCGTAGTGGGCCGTGGCGGCGTTACGGGTGTGGGCGCCTTGGGCGGTCTGGCGCTGCCTTGGATCGCGGACGCGATCATGGTCACGCTGCTTTTTATCCTGGCCGCGGCAGTTTACCTGCTCAAACGTCCTCGCTGGCGATGGCTGACGCTGATTGTCGGCTTTTTCTACCTCGGCGTCTATAAGGGCATGCTCTATTCCATTTCCCATATCAAGCAGGTGATCACCGGTACATTGCCGGCCTTTGAACTGGCGCCGCTACTTTGGATTTTCCTGGTCCTGATCCTAGTATCGCTTTTGCTCTGCGGTCGGCTCTATTGCGGTTATCTCTGCCCGTTCGGCGCCATCCAGGAAGTACTGGCCTTGCTCTCGCCCTGGCGCCTGGCCACGCCGACGCGCCGCGACCGGGTGCTGAAATGGATGAAGTTTCTGTTGCTGGGCATGCTCGCGGTCTTTGGTTTTGTTTATAAACATTATGAAGTCTCCCACTTTGAACCGTTTGCTGTCGCCTTCCGTCTGCGTGGACCAGCACCGGTGTTCGTTTTCCTGGCTGTACTGCTGATGGCCGGCCTGTTTATCGAGCGCTTCTATTGCCGCTATTTCTGTCCGGCCGGCGCTTCGTTGGCGCTGCTGAACATGCTCACCCTGTTTCGCCTACGTCGCATACAAGACTGTCGGCGCTGCAATATCTGCATCAAGGCTTGTCCCACCAAAGCGATCGACCGGGATGGTGTCATCAATTTCTCTGAGTGCGTGTTGTGCAACAAGTGCCGGGTTCTGTGCCCGGATAAGGCTTTTCAATGCAAAGGAGCCTGGTATGCCCAGAAAAAGACTGAAACTCAAGAAAACCAGGACGCTGCCGGTTAAAGGCGGCGACCTGATCCTGTTCGCCCTGGCCCTGGCCTGCTTGATCGCCGTGCCCTTTGCGCGGACGCCGCGCGCCCGCGCTCAGGTTCATGACCAGGATCAATCTGATCCCAGCGTTGAATCGGCGTCCAGGCATGATGCCGATGGTGAACAGCGCCGACTAAGGCGCCGAAACCGGCATCAAGGAGCTTCGTCAGGTTCCAGCCAACCTTCCTTCAACCAACAACAGCCTGAACAACAGCAGGAGACGTCCGAACCAGACATTTCACCTTTCCTGCTCGAAGAGACTGGAGATGCTGATTCGCTATCCATGACTCGGCGCATGAAAAGCGCCAAAAAAGCCCTGGACGAGGGGCGTCTGCGGTTGAAGCCGGCCCGGCACTATGTCGTGTTGGATGATGGCAAAGAAGGCGAGAGTATGCCCCGGGAATAAAGGAAAAATGATACATGTTTTAAATGATTTAGTCTGACAGGGGGCGGGACACCCTCCCATGATCGATCATGCTATTTTATCCTTGCCTGAACCTGTTACAAGATAGATCATGGTCTTGAGCAAAAAGGACTGTTATGATGGAAAGCAACGTAACACAAACTACGCAGGTAAAGCAAATGGTTCGCATTTGCGACGATGTACCTGTGATTGACGAAACTGATATATGCGTGCTGGGGGGAAGTTGTACCGGCGTTTTCGCGGCTGTACGTGCGGCGCGGCTCGGTGCGCGGGTAACCTTGGTGGAGAAGCAGAATTATTTCGGTGGCGTAGCAGCCGTGACCTGTACCTGGCATAATTTTCTTGATACCAGGTGCCAGAAAAAAATAATCGGCGGCGTGACCGAAGAGACAATCAATCGTCTGAAAAGGCGCAATGCCGTGAATATTTTTTCCAGCGACGAGAACAAAGGTTACCAGTTCCGCCCCGGCGATCTGAAAATCGTGTTGGACGATTTCATTCTGGGCCTGGGTATTCGGCCCATGCTGCACACTTTTTTTGCTGCTCCGTATCTTGAAGATGGACAACTGGCCGGTGTCGTGGTTGAGAACAAATCGGGCCGCGGCGTCATTCGGGCAGCCCAGTTCATTGATGCGACAGGCGACGGTGACTTGTGCAGTCGCCTTGGACTGGAGCAATATCGCTATGAGGCCATGCTCCCACCCACAACTTGTGCTTTTATCGATCATTGGCCGCGTTCGGCCGACCTGGACCTGGGCGATTTGATCTGGCGTCATGGCGACTGGTATGGGCTGGTTCCCGGCTTTGTCTGGTCTGGGCTTTTACCTGGTACGGATGTTTGCATGCTGGCCGGTACACGTGTGCGCGGCGTCGATTGTGCCGATGCGGACGATCTGACGCGCGCCGAGATGGATGGTCGCCTGCAAGTCAAGGCCATCATGGATATGCTTCGCGCCAAACGTCCGGAAATAAAAAGCAAGCTGCTCGATTTTCCGGCTACCATCGGCATCCGCGATACGCGTCATATCAAATGCCAATATCAACTTAGTGAAAGCGATGTCCTGGAAGGGGGCCGGTTTGAGGATGCCATTGCCAATGGAAGCTATCGTGTCGACACCCATCACCAGGATAAACCCGGGATTACCTTTAAATACCTGGATGGCCGCATGATCGATGTACAGCCTGGTCGTCCGCCGGAACAGAGACGCTGGCGTCCGGTGCAGCCAAACGACCCGACTTTCTACCAGGTCCCTTTGCGTTGTTTGATTCCGGGTGGTTTTGAGAACCTGATCCTGGCCGGGCGCATGCTGGATGCAGACAAGACCGCTTTCAGCGCAGTGCGGGTTATGGTCAACACCAACCAGCTCGGCGAAGCTGCCGGAGTTACGGCCTACCTTGCCTTGCACACAGGTACGCCGGTCGGGCGCGTTCCCGCGGACGATGTGCGCGCTACGTTGGCCTATGGCGGTTCGGTGGTGATCTAGCGAGTGGCTGTTATCGCTTGGGCGCAATCGCGCCCTTTTTCTTCTTGCCTTTGTAGTAGGCCTGGCGAAAGGCCTTGGCAAAACTGTAGACATTGCTCCAACGATCTTCCCGATCATACTCCAGGGCTTTTTTCAATACCTGACGGATTTCAGGCTTGATCTCTTCGGATATTACGGGTTGTACATGGGGATTTTCAGCAACAGGCGGTTCGTCGCCAAAGGGGACGTCACCAGTTAAAAGTTCATGGATGACTACCCCCAGCGAATAGATGTCCACCCGCTCATCCTGGGGTTGACCGTTCAGCACTTCCGGACTCATGTAATAGGGTGTACCGCTGACCTCGAACCGGTTCCGGCTTCCAGCCAGGCAGGCGATGCCGAAATCGATGATTTTGAGTACGCCATCGTTGGTCAGCATCAGATTATGCGGTTTCAAGTCGCGATGAAAAATCTTGTTTCGATGGGCATGGCCCAAGGCATCGGCCGCGACGTTGAGCACTTGTAGGACAGTTTCGCTCGGCAGTTTGCCATGCACGCTGAGGATATCCTTGAACGTACAGCCATCGATGAATTCCATAATGATATAATAATGGCCGCGCGATTCCTGGAGGTTGTGCAGCCTGACGATGTGCTTGTGTGAAAGCTGCATGCAGATGCGCGCTTCATCAAAAAGGATCTGGACGTAATACTTGTCTTTGGTGAAATGCGGCGACAGGACTTTGATGGCTACGGGAATATCGAGCAACGTGTCGTGCGCTTTGTACACCGCGCCTGTTCCACCTTCCTTGATCAGATAGCGGATGTCGTAACGTTTATCGATCAATTTAGCCGGATCGTATTTGCCGCTGAATAAATTACGGAACAACTGAGCGATCGATGAGGAAAGGGAAACTCGCGGCGTCTTGGGCCGCACGCGTTCCGTGGCAATATCGCTCTTGGCGACGGCAACGGTGTTGCCTGCCAGGTCCGTGAAAATATGTTTGCGTTTGAGAGATTCTTCATAGTGATTGAGCGCTTCACGGCCCGCTGAGATCAACCCTTCGGCTTTCCAGGGTTTCTTGATGCATTTCCAGAGGCCCTGGGTTTCAAATTCCCGTTTGGCACTTTCCATGTCCGTGATGTCGGCAATCATGACACAGACCAGTGGCGGATTGATTTCCTTGGCTTTTTTCAGAAAATTGGAACCGATTAAATCGGGCAGGTCATAGTCGCAAAACAATACAGCAACATTATTTTTTTGCAGCAACACTTCCGTGGCTTCTTTCGCGCTTGTGGTCAGGATGATGTCACACGGCAATCCTGACGACAGGGTGTTGCCTGTCAACCCCGCCTTTTCCGAATCGTCATTAACGACCAAAATATTGAAGTCATCACTCATGAAAAACCTGCCGGTTGCTTATTGTTTACATGCTTGCAGCCTAGTACAGCTTGCCGATTGTTGTCAAGCACGAGCATTCATAATTAACAAAAATTATGATGTTGCGTTGTTTTTGGGATCAGCTTGGAGCATTATCTCGATAAAGGATTGTACCATGGCGTCAGCGTCCAGGTCCAGCGATTCCTGAACCATACCGTGTCCAAACGGCGTACGGATGGTTTGACCGCGGGTATATTGGCCATCCAGTTCTACCCGAACACAGGCCTGACAGGTGCGGACGCATGTTTCATCGAGCAGCCAGAACAGGGGTACGAGATCGTACAGGACAGGTCCCAGTTTCCAACCCTGGTCAACAAACCACATTTGGGTGCAGTCGTAAAGTACTTGGTGTGCTGGATACCGGCTGCCGCCAAAGTATTGTTTCACGTCGTCCATATTCATTTTTAGCCGTTGGGCCAGGTAGTAGGTGGCCATAAATACCGGTATGCCACTGTTGAAAACATAATCCGCCGCCTCGGGATCGCACAGGACATTGTATTCGTTGTGTACGTGTTGCGTTTCGCCTGCCATAACCGCCGCGCAATTGATTTTTCGGCGATCCGCCACAGTCATTTCGCGCAACAGGGCGGCAATATTGCTGAAAGCGCCTTCAACGACCAGGGTGAATTCCTCGGCCTGCTCCAGCACAGTGTGTAATACATCTTCCGCCTGGGGGAACGTCTGGTTCCATTCCGGATCTGTTTCCGAAACATAACTGAGGAACCGAGCCGCTTTGGCCGGATCGGGATGATCCTGACCGCGGCGGATGCGTTCCTGGGACATTGGGATGCCGGCGCCAATAGGTATATCGGTATAGCCAGCCATTCGCAGCACTTTCTTGGCCAGCCGCGCTTTTGCCTGGGTGTCGCCATGTACCGTGGTCACGGCCAATACTTCAAAGCCCGGATGTAAGATAGCCATGTACAAGGCATAGAGATCGTCGATATCTTCGCCAAGATCTGTATCGAAAATTATTGGTATTTTGTTCTCAGCCATTTGTTCGGGTCCTCCGCAAGAAACTGTTCACCGAATGTTGTTCAGAGGATATACCTTTTTAACAGATTTGGCAAGTGAAAGGTTGTTTGCATTTCCTTTACCCGTCACATCCGGCGACGCTGAAAAAAGTCAGGTAAGGTTTTTGTTGGATGATGCGGCTCAAGTAGAGTGCTGCTTCGCGGGCGTGGTAATCGCCCCACATGCTTGCTTCGCCACACGGAATGCGGGCGTTTTGCGGAATGTAATCCCAATGGTTGGGGCGATGATACACCGAGTGTAGAATCAGGCCCTGATGTCTTGGATCCAGGGCCAGGTAAGGTTCCTGAAGCAAGGTGCGCATGACGGTCAAGCCGGCCTGCCAATAGCGATGGCCCGCGGGTTGGTCGGCCATACGATGGCCAAGTCGCAACAGGCCCTGGACCGCGATGGCCGCGGCTGAGCTGTCGACAGGTTCGTACGCATTGAAAGGATCGGCCGGTTTGTTCAGGTAATCGCCCAGTTTGTGCAGCAATGGGGCGCCCGTATCCCAGTAAGGGATGCCGTTCGCGGGTGTTTGTTCCAGATAAAAATCGGCTGTCGCCGTGGCCGCGTTTTGCATCAGCGTTTCGATGTCATGGCGACCTCCAAAAGTTTCAAAGTCTTTATCCCGCAGCGTATCGAGAAACTCCAGCAATTCCGCGTAACCGCATAGAATCCAGGCCAATCCGCGGGTCCATGTGCTGAAAGGCGAGAAACCCTGCTGAGAATTGGGACAGCGATATGCGCCATTCACGGTGTTGAAGATGCTCTCGTGGGCTACGCGACCGCGCATATCGTAGGCATCGCGCCCTTCGCCATAATAAACATTATATCGCGCCGTAGTGCAGGCGTGATGGATCAGCCGTTGCAGCAGCGAAACATTCAGGTCGTTTTCTTCAAGCAGGACATGACCGAGACGGTGGGCTACGGCCAGTGTGCGCAGCGAACGGATCGTGTCGGCAAAAAGGGAATGCGGACCGTTAAAGGAATGGATGAACCCGCCATCCGGCAAAGGCGTCCAGCGACGCGCCTGGACCGCGCCGGACACCTTTAACGCGGTTTCATACAGGCATTGTTCCCATTCATTATACGCAATCCTTTGCTCATGCATGAGGCGCAGCAGGTTGCCGTAAGTGCTGACATTGTTGAATCCGTGGTCGTGAACACCAAAGTGGGTCAGGTGGGGAGGCATGTAGCGACGTGTCGCTTCACGGGCTGAATCCAGCCAGATCTCATCATCGGTTGCGTCGTATTGAAGCAGTTCGGACCCGAATTGAAAACCTTGCGTCCACTCGGTCCAGCCGCGCGATGTGTACATGCCCTGAACCGTGAAAACCGGAGCGCCGGCAGATGGCAACCATGACTTGGCGATACTGACCAGTTTTTCCCGGGACACCTCCCAGAAACGTTCCAGCAAAGGCACCAGGTCAACGGACCGCACGGATTCGTCAATGATTATCATAATAATAGTGCCGGTTTAGAAAAACCGTCAGCCAATGGTTTGCCGATGTTCGGCGACCAATGATCAGGCACCTTCTTTGCCCAGAGCGCGAACCATGTTGGCGGCACGTGTCTTACGGCGGATCGCACAATTCTTCTTGATAACTTTTGTTTTGGCGGCCTTGTCCAGAACGGAACAGTACATTTTATAATTGGCTGTCGCCAATTCGGCGTCCTTGACGTCAACAGATTCCATGAATTTCCGTCGTGCGGTTTTAACCCGTGTTCGGATCGTCAAATTGTGTGCCTGCGCCCGGTCAGACACGCGCATACGTTTCTTAGCGCTTTTCAAGTTCGGCATAGTTCGTTTTTCTCACTTTCTACTATCGAATTAACCACCCCGCACATCCCCGCGACAGTGGTTAGATTGAAAAATAGTCATCTGTACCGAAAAATCAAATCAAAGTCAATGGACATTTTAAAAAAAATACTACGGGCACCCGGACCATGCTGGATGCCCGACATCTATACATGACGACATAAACTCTTGTGTACCCTGCCATGCCGCGTTGTTCACTGTGCTGCCTCCTCGTCTATGCCATATAGGTTCTGGGGGCTGCTTCGTTCACGCCTTGCCTGGTCAAGTGCCCAGGATTTCTGTCGTCATGTATAAATCCGCGATCAGGCGCTCTTGGATTTGATGAATTCGCGCACTTCGTCGAGTTTGCCGGAGCTGCCAAGTACATCGTTCTTATGGGCGATGTATTTGGCGTATTCGGCCATGAAGATTTTTCCCGGAGGACGCAGATCGAAGTTTTCGGGGTTGTCGCGGAAACTCTCGCGGTGAACGCGGCACCAGACCAAGCGGCCATCCGTGTCGATATTAACCTTGGTCACACCCATTTTGGAAGCTTTGCTGATCTGTTCTTCATCCACACCTTTGGCACCTTTGAGGCTGCCGCCGGCTTCGTTGATGCGCTTAACTTCGTCCTGGGGCACGGAGCTGGAACCGTGCATGACCATGGGGAACCCAGGCAGCAGTTTGGCTATTTCTTCGATCACTTCAAAGTGCAATCCCTGTGAGCCGGCGAATTTGTAGGCACCGTGGCTGGTGCCGATAGCGCAAGCTAGGCTGTCACAGCCGGTGCGCTTGACAAATTCTTCGACCTGCTTGGGATCGGTCAGTTTGGCGTCGGCTTCGTCCACGGAAACATGTTCTTCCACGCCGCCCAGTTTGCCTAGTTCCGCTTCCACGGCCAGGCCTTTTTCATGGGCGCGATCCACGACGCGCTTGGTGATGGCAATGTTCTCGTCAAACTCTTCGTGGCTGGCATCAATCATTACCGAGCTGTAAAACCCGCTGTCAATGCAGTCATAGCAGTTCTGCTCATCGCCGTGATCCAGATGAACGGCCAAGATGGCATCGGGAAAGATTTCGTCAGCCGCACGAAGCATGGCTTCGAGCAGCCGCTTATCTGTATAACTGCGCGCGCCTTTTGACAACTGAACAATGAAAGGCGCTTTGCTGTCCATGTTTCCGCGGAAAAGTCCCATGACCTGCTCCGCGTTATTGATATTATAAGCGCCGATCGCATATTTACCGTACGCATGTTCAAACAATACTTTAGTTGTGACGATCATAGATTTCTCCTTCTTGAAATTGTCGTCGTTTCGATAAATGGGCTTTACATATACAAAGGAGTTGACAGCGAGTCAATAACGATACGTAAAAAAATGACGAATGTGCGTTGTCGTTCTTCCGTCATTGGGTGTTTCGTTCTTTGTCATTGCTTTCGCCAGCGACGTTTCCCTGGTATCTGGCGGCCCATTGGGTCTGGCGGGCCATGCCCATCAGTATCTTGACATCAGCCATGGTCAGCTTGCCGCGTGACATGATGCGGCGCAGCCCCAGCATCATGTGATCGGCCTTGTCTTCCTTGAAAAATCCGATCTCCAGCAGTGTTTCACGCCATTGAGCGAACATGCGTTCGCGTAGCGCGGATGGCGCTTCGGGAAACTGCTCTTCGGCTGGTTCGAATAAATCGGATGCCACGTAAAGTTCATAGCAGCAGATCATGACAGCCTGGGCCAGGTTCAGCGACGTATATTCCGGCGTCGAGGGAATCTGGACAATCTGGGTGCCCAAGGCCAGGTCCTGGTTGCAAAGACCTTTGTCTTCCGGTCCGAAAACAATGGCGATCTGGTTGTTCTCGGCTGATTGGCGCAATAAATAGGGCATCCACTCACGCGCGGTGCGGGCGTGATCTCGATAAAAACCGACCCGCGCCGAGGTTACGGCGACCAGGCTGCAATCAGCCACTGCCGCGGCTGTGGTGGCGTATTCGCGCCGGTTCTCCAGAATGGGGGTGGCATGGTAGGCCAGTTTGCGCGCGGCGTCCCAATCCAAGTCTGGGCGAGGCGCGGCCAGTACCAGCCTGGACAACCCCATATTCATCATGGCCCGGCAAACAGAGCCCACATTGCCGCCGTAAAGCGGGCTGACGAGTACGATACGGATATCTTTCAGTGCCATGAGGTTGCTCGAAATTAACAGGCGAATTCGGCCACCACAAACGTATGGTCGGAACACTTTTCCCACTGGCGCGGTTCAAGGTCGATGAAGCTGTCGCAACACGCGGCAGCCAGGGACGAGGTTGCCAGAATGTAGTCGATGCGCCATCCCAAACCGCGCTCCAAAGCATGAGGTTGTCGGTAATCGAAAAAGCTGTAGTATCCTGCTTCTTCGGGATGTCGCCCACGAAATACGTCGATGAAACCCCAGTCAAGACACGATTGCAGCGCTTTTCTGACTTCCATGTGATGGCAGACGTGTTGCTGATGCTCTTCGGCGTGGTGCACGTCGACCGGCTGCAGGGCCACATTCAGGTCGCCGCACCAGATTACCTTTTGCGCCGGATCGTAACACTGATTGAACATTTTGCGTAACCGTTTGAACCACCGCTTCTTGTATGCATACATCTGGTGATCGAGTGAGCGTCCCTGAGGTACATAGGTGTTGATGATATGCAGGTCGCCGTAACGGACGCGCAGCAGCCGCGAGCTGTCCCGCGGTCCTCCATCGTCAAAACCGGCGTTCGCTTCATCCGCGGGCGTCAGGGATAACACGGCAACGCCGTTGTATGACTTTTCGCCGCGGAAAGCAGCATGGTAGCCCATTTTCTCCAGTTGTTTTATGGGGAAATCCGCGTTCTGCACCTTGGTTTCCTGGATGCAGAGGATGTCCGGGCATTGGTTTTCCAGCCATGTTTTCAACACGGGCAAGCGTGTACGAATCGAGTTGGCGTTGTAGGTTGCGATCTTCATTCAGCATTATCCGGAGACATATTCTAACTTAATAATAACACTTTTATGCTTTGTATGTTTAAGATATTCAGCTATCAAAGTGAATGTTTTATTTCTGTTAAATTTTCAATGTCTTAAGCAGGAAAAGATTATGGCGAACGAATACATATTGGCCGTGGAAGACGATGAAGATATCCTTGAGCTGATTAAATACAACCTTTCACGTAATGGATACGATGTGGAAGGCGTGACGTCCGGCGAGAAAGCGATGAAGGCAATCAAAAAGAAAACGCCTGATTTACTCCTGCTGGACCTGATGTTGCCCGGCATCGACGGTCTTGAAATCTGCCGTCAGATCAAGAACAGTGATAAAGGGCCGCACCTGCCGGTCGTTATGCTAACTGCCCGCGGTGACGAAGCTGATATTGTCACTGGTCTTGAACTGGGCGCTGACGATTACATCACCAAACCTTTCAGTCCGCGTGTGCTGGTGGCGCGGATAAAGACTGTATTGCGACGCATTGAAAAGAAAGTCGTGGAAGGCGAGAAGGAGCACGATGTCATAAAAATCGGTGATCTGATCATTCATTCCGGTCGCCATGAAGTCAGCATCAAGGGCAAGCTCGTTGACCTTACTTTCACGGAGTTTCGCATTCTCAATCTGCTGGCCAGCCGTGCCGGCTGGGTGTTTACACGCTACCAGATTGTCGATGCTGTACATGGTGAGGATTATCCTGTGACCGAGCGGTCCGTCGATGTACAGATCGTCGGTTTACGCAAGAAGCTGGGTAATATGGGCAAATTGATTGAAACCGTGCGCGGCGTGGGGTATCGATTTAAAGATTGACCCGCAGCCCTGTAATCGGGAACCGTGATGCGACGCAAACGTCTGTTCTGGATCCTTGTGCCCTCGTATTGGATTGTTGTGATACTGGCTATCGCGGCTGTGACTGGCTATGCATGCATTACCATAAAAGGTTTGTATAAAAAGGCTTTGTCTTCGCAATTGGCGGCGCAAACGCATTTGATCGCGCAACAGTTATCGACTATGATGGCACCGCACCAACCTGACCTGGTGTATGAATGGTGTACGCGACTGGCTGATGCAACCGGCATGGACATAGCCGTGGTCTTGCCGTCCGGTCAGTTATTTGTCCGCTCGTCGATGTATAAATCGGATGTATCCTTGCTCGATTTGCCTGAGATCAAAAAGGCGTTGAGCGGTAAGATCGGCAATGACGAACGCTATAATGCCGAACAGGGCCAGTATATGGTTTACATTGCCGAACCTTTAAAAGCGCCGGATGGCGTGATTCTCGGAGTAGTGACCACCAGTCGTTCACTGGCTTCGGTAAATCGCACGTTAAACAAAATGCTGGGCAAGATCCTGCGCGCCGGTCTGGTCATCGGGCTGATCGCCATTGTCATCTCCATGGTTGTGGTCAGACGGATCAGCGTGCCGTTGGAGCAAATCAGGCAGGCGGCGATGCTCTACGCCTGCGGCGATTTCAGTCAGCGTATTCTCTTGCCGAACTCCGAGGAACTGGCGCAATTGGCTGAAACAGTCAACGGCATGGCCGAACAACTGAGCGAAACCCTGGAAACCATGCGCCGGACGCAAGGTCGCCAGCAGGCTATTTTGCAGAGCTTGAACGAAGGTATTCTGGCCGTGGATAAAGACGAAAAAGTCGTCAACCTGAATCTTGCCGCATCGCGTATTCTCGGTGTCGATATCAAAAAGGTCAAAGGTGGAACGGTCCAGGAAGCCGTGCGCTATGCTGCTTTGCAGCGGTTCATTCTCCAGGCGCTGGCCCGCAACGAACCTTGCGAAGAGGAAATTCCCATCTACAGCCACGAAGACGAGATGATCCTTGAAACCTATGCGTCCGTACTGCACGATGCCAACGGCCAGACCATCGGCGCTGCCATTGTGCTGCGCGACATCACGCGGTTACGCCGCCTGGAAGCCATTCGGCGCGATTTTGTGTCCAACGTCTCCCATGAATTGAAGACCCCGATCACCTCTATCAAAGGTTTTTCCGAGGCCTTGATGGAAGGCGGGGGCAAGGATAAGAACGAAGCGCGTCACTTCATCAAAATCATCAATCGCCAGGCCGAACGCATGGACGCCATTATCAACGATCTGCTGTTGTTGGCGCAGATGGAACAACAGTCCAATAAAGAGGTTTTGTCGAAAATGGTGCAGACTTTGCGTCCGGTGTTAAAAGGCGCCCTTGAAGTCTGTCATACCAATGCGCGCGAGAAAAACATGCAGATTGAATTGAAGAGCCGAGCCCGGTTGAAAGCCACGATCAATGCGCCGCTGCTTGAACAGGCTGTTGTGAATTTGATTGACAATGCGATCAAGTACAGTGAGCCGGGCAAACACATTGTGCTGTCCGCTGACGAGGAGGACGGTTGGGTGGTGGTCAGTGTGCGCGATGAAGGACATGGCATCGAAAAAGAGCATCTGCCGCGTTTATTCGAACGTTTTTATCGGGTGGATAAAGCGCGCAGCCGCAAGCTGGGCGGAACTGGACTGGGATTGGCCATTGTCAAACACATCACCCAGGCCCACGGAGGACGGATTGATGTGGAAAGCGAACCCGGGCGCGGAAGCACCTTTCGAATATTTCTCCCGAATAAATAATATGTTCGTAAGTCAAAAAAAAATGTTTTTTTTCCTTTACAAATAACTATTGTTCCGCTAACAAAATCTTAACAAAGAAAAACTAGCGTAAGTGCCACATAGCTTGCTAAGCTGGCGCGGTTAAATTGTTAATCATGTTCGTATTCCAAAAAGGAATACGGGAGTTGATGTATGTAAATAGCGATAAGGAATCGCTGAAAAAAAGAAGAAAGATGAAAGCCAAAAGTAGGAGGCTAAAGCTGATATGAGAACTAGAATGATGATGTATGCTGCATTGAGCATCATGTTTGTAGCAAGTGCGCTGCAAGCAGCGGAAAAAGAGCCTTCGGCCTGGGCCGAAAAGGTGAAAATGGGTGGTGACTTCCGTTTCCGCCATGAGTATAAAGATGTCGATGGTGCAAAAGAACGTAACCGTCAACGTATTCGTCTGCGTCTCAAGTTGGAAGGTAAAGTGAATGACGCCGTCAAAATCAAAACCCGTTTTGCTTCGGGTTCTGATGATCCGGTATCCACGAACCAGTCGCTTGATGGCGGTTTTTCCTCCAAGAACTTCATGCTGGACCAGGCTTACTTCGAGTGGAAAGCCGCGGACGGTTTGAAAGTCCTCGGTGGTAAAATGTCCAACCCGTTTGCAAACAATCTCAACCAAAACATCCACAAGCTCGGTCTTGTCTGGGACGGCGATCTGACTCCCGAAGGTGCCGTGCTGCGCTTTGAAGGCGATATGGAAGGTGTCAAGCCTTACGCCAACGCCGGTTACTTCTGGGTTGAAGAAGACGGTTCCGGCAGCGATGACATCTTCCTGTACGGCGGCAACCTGGGTTGCGCTATTGAAATGGGCGAGATGGGTGCTTGCGTGGGCGTCAGCTATTATATGTATGACGAACTCAAAGGCATGGATCCCATTGCTGGTGAAAAAGCTGGCAATACCATGGACGTCACGATCACCATGGAAGAAGAAGACGGTGAAATGGTTGAAGTTTCTGGCGATCCGACCTATGCCAACGATTTCAATATTTTCGAGGCTTATGCTGATGTAAGCATGAAAATGGGCGATGTCAAACTCAATGTGCTGGGTGATTATACGCTCAACACTGAGGCTGACAATGACGATACCGCTTATTGCGTTGGCCTGAAAATTTCCGGTAAAGCTCCCCGGAAATGGTCTGTCCAATATAATTATCGCGATGTCGATGCCAATGCTGTGGTCGGTGCATTGAACGATTCCGACTTTGCTGGCGGCAACACGGACGCCAAAGGTCATGTAGTCAAAGGCGGTATCAATGTAATGGATGCTTGGGATCTCGGTCTGGCTTATCTGGCTGCCAAGCGTGGCGATGCCGAGAAGACTTATGATGTGATCCAGGCGGATCTGAAATTCAAATTCTAAGTTGGATAGATATATTTGGTTGGTGTAGAGGCCCGCTTTTAGCGGGCCTCTACAATAATGAGTGAAGTTAGAATTAGGTTAAAATTAAAATAAAATAAGGTTAGGAGAAGCATAAATGAAGTTAGTAAGTTCTATTTTGGTTGTGGTTATGGCCATGACGTTCAGCGTGCAAGCCGTTGAGACGATTGTGTGCGAAGGTTCTTCCACGGTTGGTCCGTTGGCCAAAGCGTTTGCTGAATATTTCATGAAAAAGAACCCTGACGTCAAAGTCACGGTAAGTGAATCTGGCAGCGGCAATGGTGCCAAAGCTATCGCTGAAAATTCCTGCACTGTTGCGGATATGTCCCGCCCCATGAAAGAAGCGGAATTCAAGAACTGCGCACTGAAAGGCATCATGCCCGTCGCTCACGTGGTTGCTTTGGACGGTATCGCCATTGTGGTGCATAACAGCAACAAAGCCACGGCGCTGACGCTGGATCAGGTTCGTGACATCTACATGGGCAAGATTACGGATTGGAGCCAGGTAGGCGGTTCCGGCGGCAAGATCGTCATCGTTACCCGCGATACCAACAGCGGTACCTACGAGACCTTCAACAAGATGGTCATGCGCAAAGAAAAGATCGCTCAGGAAGCAGAAGTTCTCGGTAGCAACGGCGCTGTCCGTGACAAAGTTTCCAGTACGCCGGCCGCCGTTGGTTACGTTGGTCTGGGTTTTGTCAAAGGCGTTAAGAATCTGACCATCGACGGCATCAAGCCTTCAGTGGCCACTATCCGCAGCGGCGAATATCCCATTGCCCGCCCGTTGTTCATGTACACCAATAAGTATCCGAAAATGGGTACACCGCTGTACAGGTTCGTCACCACGTACCTGAGCGAAGATGGCCAGGAAATCGTGGAAGAAAAGGGCTTTGTCCCGGTGACCGATTACTAGGTCGACGTTTGCCACGATAAGATTGTTTCACGATAGGAGTGCCCCGCCTGGCGGGGCATTCCTTTCCTAAGAAGCCCGGTCCCAACCATATGTCGCCGTCAGATAAACAGGATCAGAACTATGTCAAACGCAGAGAAATCATCGTCTGAATCATCCAGCTCAAAGCGTTCGCTGATGATGAGCGCCAAAGCCAAACGTTTAGAATTTATTGGGGGGTTGTTAGGTAGGGGGTTTTTATTCACGGTTACCTCGTTGTCGCTCATTTCCGTGTTATTCATTTTTTATTTTATCGGTAAGGATTCCATTCCTTTTTTCTTTACGGTCTATGAAGAATACAAGGATGAAGGCTATAAGAAGGCTCAACAAAAAGTGAAGATGGTAGATGCCACCATCGACAAAATTATCGATTTGAAGGAGGATAAACCGGACGCTGACGCGGATATTATGCGATCCGTATTAACAAGCGTGCAAAATCTGAACATCACCAATGACGTCAAGTTCAGCGGCATTGTGAAAACGCTCGAAGAGATGAGCGCCATGGACCGCGAGCAACGACTTGGTGAAGCCTTGAAAAGACTAGATATGAAAGATGAGCTTCTTATGGCTGAACCGGCTGAACTCACCTCCATTATCACCAGGCATGTCAAGCCGACTATGGAATGGTTGAAACAGGAACACATCGAAGTGCAAATGGCCAAAACCAACAAGCATTTTGTGATAGGCCGCAACATCAAGAAAGCTCTGGGCATGATCGCGAGCCAAGATAACATTGCCCTGAACATGGAGATCCTGACCAAGCCGACCTATGCTATCGAGTATCCGGTCATCGCCCCCAGAACCTATGAATTGCTGACCTCCACGCGTTGGTATCCCTCTCGCGACCCACCCGAATACGGTACGCTGGCTATTTTTTACGGAACATTTCTGGTCATGCTGGGCGCCATTATTGTCGCCGTGCCCATCGGAGTGTCCGCCGCGGTTTGTATGAGCGATATCTTGCCTTTTTCGGTGCGTCAGATTGTCAAGCCGGTGATTGAGATTCTGGCCGCGATTCCTTCCGTGGCTTTCGGTTTCTTTGCCCTAGTCGTATTCGCGCCTGTTTTACAGGATCATGGAGGCCCCTTGCTTGCGGTCATTTTTTTGCTCCTGCTTTTGCCGGTACTGATTGTGGTAACGGTCGTGATGAGCGATTTTTTGTCGCAAAACGTCAAAGACGCCGCCGCGCGAATCAATAGACGTACTATTCATTATTGCATCTGGGGCGGGCTGTTTGTCCTTTTCCTGATTTGGGGTGGGAGAATCCTCTGGATGGTCAAGATCGACAGCGGCACGAATGCGCTCAATGTTGCCTTTATCCTGGGCATGATGGCATTGCCCACTATCGTCAGCGTTTCAGAGGATGCTTTGCAGGCCGCGGGTCGAGAGTTGCGCGAGGGATCCTATGCCCTGGGTGCCACGCGTGCCGAAACCATGATAAAGACCGTAATTCCAGCTTCCTTAAGCGGCATCATCGCTGCGATTATTCTGGGCATCATGCGCGTGATCGGCGAAACCATGGTGGTCTGGATGGCTTCGGGCAATACCGCGCAGATTCCCAGTCCGCCTTGGACCTTTTTTAAACCAGTGCGTACCCTGACCGCCAGCATTGCCGGCGATATGGGTGAAGCCGCCCGCGGCACGCCACGTTATCATGTACTTTTCGTCATGGCTCTGGCGTTGCTGATTATCTCCTTTATTATGAATCTGGCCAGTCAATGGGTCGTCAATATACAACGCAAAAAACTTGGGAAATAACTTATGATACGCGAGACACGTAATTTATTGGATCAATCTTTTACAGCGATGGGCTATTTTTCCATCGCCATTATGGCCATTGTGCTGTTGATTGTACTTGCTCCCATCATCATTCGGGGTCTGGACGCATATTTCTTTCAAGAAACGGTCGAGTTTCGGCGTATGCTGGATCGGGAATTCATCTTTCCACGGTATGCCAAGGCTTATTATCACCATGTGAACGAGCAAAAAGGCAAAATAGAAGCCTTGAAAACACATGCCAAGGAGATCCATAAATTGCGGGGCGAGAAGGATCGTATCGATGAGAAACGCGGCACGGAGCAGGAGCTTGCCGAGGCAAAACAGTCTGCCGGCGAGCGCATACGTCGTTTGCGTAAGATACGATCGATCAGGCTGACTGGTCCGGACCAGAATGCGCGCAGGTTATCCTTGAAGATCAACAATGTACACGCTTTGAGCAAAGTGTCGGAGCAGGACCTGATCGAGGATGAACAAACCATCAATGAGGCTCGGGAGAAACTGGAAACCGCGCTGGCCGCGTATCAGGAACGCAAAGAGCCGGTCTATATTACTGACAAGACCCCGGAAGAAGAGCGTAAAGCTTTACTCAAGAGCGAACGCTATGTCTACGAGATGCCTGACGCGCTGGCCAAAGAGGCTGCCGAGGCTGAAAAAATGCGTCAGCAGGTCTATGCCTACCTGGACGAATACGAAGCTCCGTTATTGCAACATAAGCAGAAAATTGAAGCAAAGATCACGTTGATCGATGAAAAGGAAGACGCGGTCAGGGATTATCGCAAGGATGTAATAGATGAGCTGGGCGATGAGATCAACACGGGGGAAAACCGAGAGAAGGTCAAGAAGGGGTTGAGCACTTTGTTGAAAGACGTTCAAGAAGGCGCGGCTACCGATGAGATGATCGCTTCGCTCAAAAGCCAGCAGGAAAAAAGTATGGCAACCATTGCATCCGCTTCCAACACCATTGCCGAGTTGTATGGTCTCATGCAAAAGCAGGATGAATATGCGAGCTATGCCAGGCTTCTCGAAGATGTGGACAAGGCGAACGAACTCGAGGTGCGGATCAAGTCCAATACGGTCGCTATGGTCCAGTCGCCTCTTCGTGCAACCTTGAACGAGTTGTTGCAGAATGTCGAACGCAATCGCAAGGATTGGGAATTGACCTTGTACAGTCCTGAATACCACGAGTTGCAGAACATGCGGGGCGAGCAGATAGGGTTGGAGACTACGATTGGCGTGAAATGGCGTCATGTCGAGGATTTGAAGAAGCGTATTGCCAGTGTTATGGAGATGTCTGATACAATCGAGAAAATCGAAACCCATCTGGCAGGCGCTACCTATGATGCGGATGTGTTGGAAGATCTGCTCAAATCGTTGCGTAAATCTGGTCTGCGCACCATGAAGGACGCGTATAAGCTCGAATTGGACAGTCCTGATTTGCAGGAGCGGCAAAACAAGTACGACGAGTTGGAATCCATGGTCTGGGCCGTGATCGGTCCTGATCCCAAAAAGGATCAGCCCGTGCTGTTAGAGAAGCAGTTCGGCCAGACACGCTGGGATCGGGCTCAGGTGAAGTTACACAAGTTGCTTTATGAAGAAGTGTATGTTTCGGTCACCAACAAAAGCTGGGGCAAAGAGGTTGTCGAACGTGTGGCTGAATTGCGTCCCCGCAAAGAGCATTATGCGGGTACGCCGGTGGAACCCATTTTTGCATACATGGAAGAAAACCTCGAGGATATGCTGCGACCGCGAATGACCATGTATTGCGGTTTCTTGTACAACAAGTCAAAAGCCGACCACTTTTTCGGCGGCATCGGGTCGGAAGTGCGCGGCACGCTGCTGTTGACCATTGGCGCCATCGTGTTTGCGGTGCCCATCGGCATCATCGCGGCCATTTACCTCTGCGAATACGCCAAACCGGGCAAGGTGATCACCCTGATTCGGACCTGTATCAGCACGTTGGCCGGTGTGCCGTCCATCGTCTTCGGTCTTTTCGGGCTGGCGTTCTTCCTTAATGCCATGAACATCGCGGACGGGCATAAGAGTATTATTTCAGGATCGCTGACCCTGGCCCTGATGATCCTGCCCACGGTAATTCGCGCTTCCGAAGAGGCGATCCTGGCCGTGCCCAAAACCTACAAGGAAGCAGCCATGGGATTGGGCGCCGGTCGTTGGTATACGGTGTGCACCGTGATTCTACCCGCTTCGCTACCCGGCATTCTGACCGGTATTGTGATCAGCATGGGCCGTGCCGCGGGTGAAACCGCTCCAATCATCTTCACCGCTGCGGTCAGCCTGGGTGAAGGTCCGGCAAATATTTTCAAGGCCTTTTTTGAGCCGACCAAGGCCATGCCTTGGAATATTTACAATCTTTGTACCGAGCATGAGGCCGTGGATGAAATACGGCATGTTCAGTTTGGTATGGTGTTGACCTTGGTGGCTGTGGTATTGTTGCTCAATATCGTGGCTATTATCATGCGAGCCAGAATTTCGAAGAAGTTGAGAGGATAATGATATCATGACGCAAACCACGGATGAAAACAAACTGGAAGGTTCACCCATGGACCAGCAGCAATCACAGAAACAGGCTCAGGATGAAGGTATTCCGATGAAGGCGATGACCAAATTCGCAGATGATTCACGTAAAGATGCTTCACCTATCAACTACAATGACATACATGTCGAAGCCAAAGATTTTTCCATTTTTTATGGGGATTTTGAGGCTGTGAGAAAAGTGAATGCCAAATTCCCGGCCAAAATCGTCACAGCCATGATTGGACCGAGTGGATGCGGCAAGAGTACGCTGCTGCGCGCAATCAACCGTATGAACGATTTGATCCCGGTGTGTCATGTAAAGGGTGAGATGATGTTTGACGGCGAAGACATCTATGATTCTCATGTCGATGTGGTTCAGTTGCGTTTACAGGTCGGTATGGTGTTTCAGAAGCCCAATGTGTTTCCCAAAAGCATTTTTGATAACATCGCCTATGGACCGCGGCTGCAGGGTGTCAACAAGCGGTCCGAGCTGGAGGAGATCGTTGAGCGCAGTCTGATGCAGGCAGCGATCTGGATGGAGGTCAAGGATCGTCTGAAAGCCAATGCGCTGGGTTTGTCCGGCGGTCAGCAGCAGCGCGTCTGCTTGGCGCGCGCGTTGGCGGTGAAACCGAAAATTCTGCTCATGGACGAGCCGACTTCGGCGTTGGATCCCAAAGCTACGACCAAGATTGAAGATTTGATTGGCGAATTGCGTGGTCAATATACGATTCTGATAGTAACCCACAACATGCAACAGGCCGCACGTGTCTCCGATCTGACCGCGTTCATGTACGAAGGCGTGCTGGTGGAATTTGGCGAGACCAAACAGGTCTTCACCAATCCTAAAGAGAAACAGACCGAGGAATATATCACCGGTCGCTTTGGTTAAATTTCAACATCGAACGGGCTTTACGGACCATCCCGCAAAGCCTGTTCATAGGGTATGATCGCCATAGCGTTTGCGCGCAACATATCCTGCCGCAGCTTTTTGTATGTCGCTCCATATGCAGAAAGAGATCGAGCGCTTGAAAAAGCTGCTCCTGACCTTGAGCGCCATTGTCGAAGAAAATGTCGGCATGGCGGCCAGGTCTGTGCAAATTCGTGACGAGGACTTGGCGGAACGGGTCGTCGAAGCTGACCAACGGGTAGATCGGATGGCGGTGGCGGTTGAGGAAGAGTGCCTTAAAATCATAGCTCTACATCAACCAGTGGCCATTGATCTACGTTTCATTGCCGCTACGTTCAAAATCAACAGCGACCTGGAACGTATTGGCGACCTGGCGGTCAGTGTGGCCAAGAACACCATTAAACTACGCAAATATCCCAAGCCCAACACGCCCCTCAACATCTCGGGCTTGGCCAGCATGGTCAAAACCGCTTTTAAAAAGTCGCTTGATGCCATGGTCAATCTCGATTCCCCGCTGGCTCGTGAGGTGATGCGCGAGGAGGCCGACATTGATGCTTTGCACAACGACATCAAGGATGCGTTATACACGGCCATGGAGAAAAATCCTCCCGATTTGAAGGCTTTGCTGCTCCTGCTGCAGGTTTCACGACGTCTGGAACGCATCGCGGATCACGCCAACCGCATAGCGGCAGACGTGATCTACATGGTCGACGCCGAGATTGTACGGCGTTCAAATGATTGACGCCTCGGTATTGAACATCCAGCATTGAATGTTCCTCTTCCAGCATCCAGCAACTTTGAAGACTTGACATAATCGGGCAATCTTGTACATTTCGATCACTATGATGTCCTTATCCAATGCAAATAATAAAATAGGCGTTGTCGATACGACTTTTGCATGCGTCAACATGGGACGAATCGCCGTGGCCAAACTGAAAAGCCTTACGGCGTATTTGAACATCCTGCGTATGACTGTGCCGGGTATGAAGGATCTGCCCGTGGCATGTAAACGCTTGATTGAAGAACAGGCTTGTGATCTTGTGATGGCCTTGGGTATGCCCGGTAACAAACCCATTGACAAGACGTGCGCCCATGAGGCTAGTCAGGGATTGATCATGGCCCAGTTGATGACCAACAGGCCGATCATTGAGGTTTTTGTGCACATGGATGAAGTGGACAATACCAAAGATTTAGTTGACCTGACCGTTAATCGTACCGAAGAGCATGCGCTGAACGCTTATTATCTGTTGTGCAAGCCCGAGATGCTGATCAAGCTGGCTGGCACTGGACAGCGCCAGGGATTTCGCGATGTCGGCGGCTTGGAAGGCAGCGCGAGTGGAGGCGGTCCGTATCATTGATGAATACCCTTAACAGAGAAGGAGTTGCAGGTGAAGAACGACGAGATTAATCTGGGAATTGTGGTTTCCGAGTACAATTACGACATTACCATGATGATGCTGGAACGGGCAAAGGCGCATGCTGAATTCCTGGGTTGCCAGGTCAAGGACGTCATGCGTGTTCCGGGCGTGTATGATATACCATTTGCGTTGAATCGATTGCTCAAAAAAGATAAGGTTCATTGCGCCGTGACACTTGGCGTGGTCATTGAAGGCGATACCCAGCACGACGAAGTGGTGATGGGCCAAGCCGCACGCAAAATCATCGATCTCGCGTTGCAATACGACAAGCCGGTGGGGCTGGGCGTGACCGGTCCCGGCATGTCCCGTTTGCAGGCTGAGGCGCGCATCGAAAATGCGCGTTCCGCTGTTGAGGCTGCCGTCAAGTTACTCAAAAACTGCTGAATTGCCTCTGGAAAAAAATTATGAAATATTGGTCCCTATTACTGGTTGGTTTGATGATCGTTTGCGCTGGATGCTTCCGGCCCAAACATTCGGTGATGGAAGTGCGCGTTCCTGAAATGAAGTCCGAGGAATGCTGGCGCATTATCGAGAACGCATTGAATGCTGAACTTGGCAGTTTCATCACCGAAAAACAGCCTGATATACCGAACCGTTTGGTTGTGTTTACTTACCAGAACGAAAGTTTGGGCGAAAGGAACATCGAAAAAGTAATTGCCTCGGCAGGTTTCGACGCCAATTCTACCATGGCCGACCCTGAGGCAAAAAAGAAACTGCCGGAAGGATGCCGCTGACGTACATTTTCGTTTTCCTGTCTCTCTGGTTTTCGACCAACGCCGCATTTAACGCGGATTAGTGAACATGAAGCTTGGTATGCGTTCACTGTGATGGGGTGATGACGCTGTTTGCTCATCGTGCCGTCAGGGTGCAGACATACGCAACGATGAAGAGGAATGCATGCAGAAAAGTATATATTCAGTTGAATTAGAAGGTATTACAAAATTCAAGTCCGGCAAGGTGCGCGAGGTGTTCGAGCTGGACGATAAGCTACTGGTTGTGGCATCGGATCGGATTTCGGCATTCGATTGCGTGTTTCCGGATCCGATTCCGCAAAAAGGCATGGTGTTGAACCAGATGGCTGCTTGGTGGTTTGAGCGGACTGGCCATATCGTTCAAAACCATGTGATGGCCACTCAGGTCGAGGACTATCCCGAGGCGCTTACGCCGCATGGCGACTTGATCAGAGGGCGCTCCATGCTGGTGCGCAAAGCTGAGCCTATCGACGTTGAATGTGTTGTACGCGGATATTTGATCGGCTCCGGCTGGAAAGAATACGTAGCATCTGGTTCGGTCTGCGGTTTGCCCTTGCGCGCGCATTACCAAATGGCGGACCGGCTCGATGAGCCCATCTTTACGCCTGCACACAAAGCTGTGTCCGGACACGATGAGAACATCTCGTTTGACGTCGTGGTTTCCCGTCTCGGTGAAGAGCTGGCCGCCAAAGTGCGCGACATCAGCCTGGCCTTGTACCGGTTTGCGTACGATCAGGCCATTGAGCGCGGCATTATCATTGCCGATACCAAGTTCGAATTCGGCCTGGTGGATGGCGAACTGGTCCTGATCGATGAAATTTTCACGCCGGACAGTTCGCGGTTCTGGCCTGAAAGCACCTATGCGCCTGGCCAGTCCCCGCCGTCGTTTGACAAGCAGTATGTGCGCGATTATCTGGAAGGGCTTGACTGGGATAAAAATCCGCCGGCGCCGACGCTGCCGGAACAGGTCATACTTAAAACACGCGAAAAATATCTGGAAGCTTTCCGGTTGCTCACCGGGCATCTTCCGGACAATGTCGATTGAGGGGTTGTCATGGCGGCATGATGCAAGCGGCGATCGAGCAGTTTCTGGATTACGTAAGCCTGGAGCGTGGACTTAGCGTTCAGACGCGCCAGGCGTACGGTCTGGATTTGCGCACTTTCGCTACTTATCTGGCAACCATTGACGAGAAGAAACTGAATGATGTTTCCCGTGAGATGATCCTCGATTTCCTGATGATGGAAAAAGACCGTGGTTTGGCGTCCACTTCATTGGCGCGGCGCCTGATTTCGATCAAGATTTTTTTTCGCTATTTATTTTATGAAGGCGTGCTCCCGGGCAATGTTACGGAGAGCATGGATTCGCCGCAGTTATGGCAGTTGCTGCCCGACATCCTGACCCATGCTGAAGTCGAACGGTTACTCCAGACGCCGCCCCTGGACACCATCTATGGACGGCGCGACCGGGCGATCCTGGAATTGTTCTACGCCACGGGATTGCGTGTCTCGGAACTGGCCTTCCTCAAGCTGGAGAACCTTCATCTGGAAGACGGTTTTATTCGCTGTATCGGTAAAGGGAACAAGGAACGGGTGATCCCCGTCAATCTGCCGTCCATTGAACTGGTGCTGATCTATGTTCAAGAATACCGGCCATTGCAGGTGAAGGATGACAAGGATCGTACCGTGTTTCTGACCCGATTCCAGAAAGGCTTTACTCGCCAGGGCTTGTGGAAGAAGATCCGCCTTTACGCGCTGGCCGCGGGCATTGGTAAAACCGTCAGTCCGCACACGCTGCGCCACTCGTTTGCCAGCCACTTGCTTTCCAATGGTGCGCCTTTGCGCATCATCCAGGAAATGCTGGGCCATGCCGATATTGGCACGACCCAGATCTATACCCATGTCGATCAAGCTCAATTGCTTGCCGTGCACCAAAAATTCCACCCGCGCGCATGATGTTTTGGACCAATCCATACCGATCACTCGAAAAAGCCCTCGGCTACCGTTTCTGGCGCAACAAGTTTCTGGCCAAAGCATTGACGCATCCTTCGTTCCGCCATGAAAACGAAGATGTCAAAAAGGATAACCAGCGCTTGGAATTCCTGGGTGACGCTGTGCTTGGGATGATGACCGCAGTGTATCTGTTCAAGCAGAATCCCCACATGGATGAGGGCGAGATGACGCGCTTGCGTAGCAGCATCACCAGCACGCGCGCCCTGGCTGAGATCGCCGAGGACCTCGAGATTGGCCGGTACCTGATGCTGGGGCGCGGCGAGCAACTCACCGGTGGTTCAAACAAGACTTCCAATCTGGCCGATGCGTTGGAGGCCATACTTGGCGCAGCATACATTGACGGCGGTTGCCAGGCCGTTCGCAAGATCTTTCGCAACGTTTTTTTGCCGCGCCTCTCGGATTGTATGGAAGTGGATTACATTGAGAATCCTAAGGGCAAACTCCAGGAAACGTGTCAACGCAAGTGGAAGATCAACCCGCGATACCGTCTGTTGCAGGAGCAAGGTCCGTCACACGACAAAACCTACACCATGAATGTTTATCTCAATGAACATATTGTAGGCTCAGGTACGGCGGCCAACAAGAAAGAGGCTGAACGCCAGGCTGCGATCATGGCGATCGAACGGATTCGGCGGAATGGATTGGATTTGATGAGCGAGTTGCTGCGTCAGGACGTGCAAGACGCGTTGCCGGAATCTGCAGAAGAGGAGGCGCGGAACAGAGCCGACGACGATGACAAAGAAACAACCGAACCATAAATAGGAGGAAAAACAATGATACGAGAATCCATAGCCAGCCTGGTTGAGGGCCGATCATTGAGCGGGGAAGAAGCGTATACGACTTTGAAAGAAATCATGTCCGGCGAAGCGACGCCGTCTCAGATTGCGGCTTTTATAACGGCGTTGCGCATTCGCGGCGAGACACCTGACGTTATTGCCGGCTGCGCACGGGCCATGCGCGAGAAGTTCACGGCTGTGGAAGCGCACAGTTCGGATGTGGTAGACACCTGCGGCACGGGCGGTGACGGCGCCCAGACGTTCAACATCTCCACGGCTGCCGCGTTTGTAGCGGCCGGCGCTGGGGTCAAGGTGGCCAAGCATGGTAACAAGGGCGTATCCAGCAAATGCGGCAGTGCCGATGTGCTGGTTGCGATGGGCGTGAACATCAAGTGCGTGCCGGCGGTTATGAGTTATTGCCTGCAGGAGATCGGGATCGCTTTTCTGTTCGCGCCATCGCTGCATCCGGCCATGAAATTCGCCATTGGCCCGCGGCGCGAGATCGGGATACGCACGGTGTTCAACATTCTTGGGCCCTTGTCCAATCCGGCCGGCGCCCGGCGCGGTGTGCTGGGGGTCTACAGCAAGGCGATCACGCCTGTGCTGGCCAAAGCGGCCTGCGACCTGGGCGCCGTGCATCTGTACGTGGTCCATGGTGACGACGGTTTGGATGAAATCACGACCACGACCACCACATCGGTCTACGAAGTGCGCAACGGCCAGGTGCATGAGTACACGCTGGATCCGAAAGACCTGGGCCTTGAGTTGGCGGTGGCCGGCGATTTGATCGGCGGCGAACCTGCCGAAAATGCCGCATTGGTGACCGCGATTTTGAAGGGCGAACGAGGGCCTCGCGCGGACATTGTCTGTCTCAACGCCGCGGCTGCCATCACTGCCGGCGGCCTGGCCCCGGACCTGAGGCAGGGGCTGGCCAAAGCCCGGGAAGCGATTGCCTCTGGTCAAGCGCTGGAGAAGTTCGAGGCGTTGAAGAAGCTGACGGCGGATGGATAGCAAAGCCGGACATAGCGAATCAAGTAACACGGATTTGCCGCGATAGCACCCCATGCGGCCAGAAAGGAAGCGTACTAGACGGCGTTGTGACTAACGGGAATTTCCAGCGTTGGCACAACGGTCGTTGCGCGCAAATTGTCGGATGTCCCGTCAAAAGTTTTGTTCATCTTCTCACGCGTGACTGATGCGGCGCGGCATGATGCCGGCGGTTTCCATGTTGACCTGGGCCAGTTTGTGGAGCATACGCATTTTGATGGCGCTCTCTTCTTCGGCGTCGAACAGGTTGTGGTATTGATCGGGATCCTCGTCCAGGTTGTAGAGTTCGCCATAGGGCTGGTCGCGGTAGACCACCAGTTTATAGCCGTCATGGACCAGGACCTGTTGGTGGAAGCGGACCGATGCCAGGAAATCGACCAGGGCCCAGTCGCGCAGGTTGCCGGTCTCGCCTTGCAGCAGCGGCAACTGGCTGATGCCCTGCACGCCAGCCGGAATCGGTATGCCGGCCAGGAAGGTGGGCATGGCGTCGACCAGGTTGAACATGGACGATGTGCGGCCGATCGGCGCTCGCTGACCGACCGGCCAGTTGAGGATGCAGGGGATGCGCATGTTGTCGTCGTAAGCGGCCGGACCTTTGCCCCACAGACCGTGATGGCCGAGTTGTTCCCGTGATCCGTGGTGAACAACATCAGTGTGTTTTCACGAGCGCCGAGCCGGTCCAGCACTTCGATCAGGCGGCCGATATAGGCATCGAGCATATTGACCATACCGATGTAGGCCCTGACCGCTTTGATCTGGTCGATATGCGGGCCAAGCCGCAGAGCCGGTACGTTCATGATGTTGGGATCGCAGAGCTGGGCGCCGTCGTCCTCGGTCCAGTATTTGCCCGATGGTCCTTAAAAGCTCTGCTTGCATTACCCACCAACGTACCTGATGGTTCTTCCCGCGTCAAGCGGACTTTTTATGGCGCCGATGCCTACGGCGCCCATGAGCGCCGCGCCGTAGGCGGCTTCTTCGCTGTGTTGGGGAATGGATAAGGGTAAGCCGAATTGTTTTTCCACGGCCTGGCGCAACTGGGGGTTGCGGCGGATGCCATTGCCGCCGCCGACAAGTGCGGGTGGCCGGCTTTTCAGCCAGAACTTTTCGTAACGGGTGTACAGTTCGTGCACCATGCCTTGCAGTATGCCGTGAACCAGGTGGGCCGGGGTGAAGTTGGTCAGGCTGATGTCGCTTATGGCTCCACGCAGGTTCGGGTTGCCTCGTGTGCCGCAAAAGGTGGTGTCAATGCGCAGCGGTTCGTCAGGGCAGGGTAGGGCGTTCATGATGTTGTAGAGGTCGTTATGCTGTGGGGCACCAAAGGTCTCGAGCACGCTGTCGAAAAAGTCGTGCAGCATGGCGTACGCTTTACCGCCGCACAGCCCGGCGCCGACCTGCAGCCAGCCATTGCCGGGGAAGGGGCGTATATCGACGTCACGGCCTGTAACTGCGGGTAGACGGTCCGTGTAGAGCGATACCTGGCTGCCGGTGCCGATGTTGACCAGCAGTGTGTTGCGTAGATCGCTAACCGAGCCCAGCACACTTGCTTGGTTGTCGCCGATGGCCGGCGCTACGGGTATGCCTTGTTCGGTTTCACCCAGCGGCTCGGTCGCGTTGCCCAGCGCCGGCAACAACGTGGTTTGCACGCCGGCGCGCTCCAAGGCATCGCGGTCCAGGTTCCGGGTTTGCGGATCGAAGCACCCCAGGCTGGCTGCGTCGGTGACGTCGATGATAGGTTTGCAACGTTGGGCCAGGTGCATAGCCGCATAATCGTGGATCGTACACAGGACTGCTGCCTGCTTAGGGATTGCGTCGTGTTGTTGATTGTAGAAATGGGTCACGCAGCCATAGCCCGTGGCTAGTCGGTAGTTGGTCGCTTGAGCCAGGACCTGGGCATAAGTCGCTTCGTTCTCGCACGGGAGTTGGCCGCGCTGATCCTGCCAGGTATACAACGGGCTGACCGGCTGCCCCCTGGCATTGAGGTAGAGAATTCCGTGCATCTGGCCGGTCAGACCGATGGCCTCGATGTCAGGGTGTTCATTGTACAAGGCATCGTGCAGTTCCTGTACGGCGTTCATGATGTTGATGGGGTCCTGCAGCTTCTCCCAGCTTTCTCCGGCCAGTGCGCTGTTGTTGGCCAGCGTTCGCGTGGATAGCACCACGCCTGTTTCCGTGTCCATCACCACACCGCAGATGGAGGTGGTGCCGATGTCCAGTCCCAAGCTTTTCATTTCCGTGAACTCCTTTTTATAAGCGATCCGCTGATGCGGTAGGTGCCGGCTTTCCATTTTTCAGCTTCGCGGTGTTAGCGGATCAGGCATTCATAGACCGTGCGCGCCAGTTTTTCCATGGGTTGGGCATAGACGGTCAGCCCCAGTTCCGCGGCTTCGGGCAAATCATCGATGCATACGATCAACTGTTGGTTTTTACCGTTTTTGATCAAGTATTTGCGCAAAGCAATGCCGATGTCGCCATCGGCGCAAAAACAGGCGTCCGGCTTATCGTTTTGCCGGGCCGCCCACCAGGTTTCCAGCTTGGTTTCGAGTTTATCGCGCGCATCCCAGACCAAGCGATACGGTGTTGTGTCGCTGGCCAGTTCTACAAAAGCGGCCTCGCGCTCACGCACGCTGGACAGGCGTTGGTTGTCCCATCCCAGGTAGGCGATGTTGCGGCAGCCTTGCCTTTGACAAAACGTGTACAGATTCCGCACAGCGGCGTCGTTGTGCAGGCACACGTTGTCGACAAACGGCGATGCCCAAATCGTATCGAACAGCACTAGGTTCATCCCCAAGCCGCGCAGGCGTTGGAGATGGATTGGATCGAACGGCTGGTCCTGAGACCAGATGACCGCGTCACGGATGTTTTTCTGAAACAGTCGGAACAGGTAATCGTTGAGCGTGATCCGACCGTCGGCCCGGGTCAGCTTGAGCATGACGAACGCGCCGGTCGGTTCGATTTCCGCTTCCGCGCAATGGATGAAGAGTGAGAAAAAAGGGTTGGTCGCGGGAGCGACCAGGGCCACGATTTCCATGGGATTGGGCGTGCCTCCGCGGCGCAGACGAATGCGCGTGCCGCTGCCCTGGGTGCGCACAACCAGCCCTTCCTCTTCAAGCAGTCCCTGGGTCTTGCGCACCGTGACCCGACTCACGCCATACTGCTTGGCCAGTTCGCGCTTGGGTGGGATGTGCGCGCCGTCGTCGTACAGGCCATCAAAAATTTTGCGGCACAGGTCTTGTCGCAGACGCAGGTAGAGTGGATTGGCTTGTTCCGTGCTTTTACTGTTCATAGGGCCAGGGCTTCCTGGGCTGGCGTCTGCGCTGCAATCTGCGTTGAGGTTGGATCGAGTCGTGCAATGATGTCCTCTTGGATTGCGTGGGACAGGTCCAGGAAATTGACGAATGTGCCGTGGATACGCATGATGTAGACGCCGTTGGGTGCAGATCCAGGATTTTGGCCAGGTTCAGCCAGCTATTGGTCGTGTTCCCGTTGTCTTTGCCCAGGATCAGCGGTTCCTGGCAACCGGTCACGGCATAATCTTCCAGGTCGTCGCGGTGCATGCCGTTGGCTTCCATGTTCTTGAACAGGGCATCGTCATTGAACAGCGACGGTGTCAGTACGCCGGGCGTGCCGGCATGGAGCTTGATGGAAAGAATGGGCTGGGCAAAGTTGGTTTTGTAAAAAGCGTCGAGTAACGCGTAAGAGGTGGGATTGGTCAGGTCGCGTCCATCATTCGCTCGGCCTCCGGCTATCAGGTTTTGCGAAATGGCCCAGCTCCGGTCACCCACGTTCAGTTCATGGTTCTTAAAAATGTCGAGCATGCGGTGCCAGGCTTTTTCCGCGCCTTTGGGGCTGGTCATAGCTGCGGCCAGCCCTTGCGCCCGACGCTTGGTATCGCCGAATGTGTGACCCTGAAGCGGTTTGAACGCAATGCCGGGATTGCGTTTTTGCCAGACTGTGAACAGGCGAGCCAGCGTCTCGGCGTCAACGGGTTCCGCGTTGAATCCGGGAAGTACCGGTACACGAATCCACAGGCGCGGGTGGGTGGCATTGGTTTCCATGGCCGTGTCAATGCCGCGCGCTTTCAGGATGTG
This sequence comes from uncultured Verrucomicrobiota bacterium, assembly GCA_964580325.1. Lineage (GTDB taxonomy): Bacteria > Verrucomicrobiota > Kiritimatiellia > CAYTQP01 > CAZOLK01 > CAZOLK01. The sequence continues at coordinate 33,842 of CAZOLK010000029.1, forward strand.
CAGGAAATCGCTGACAGCATCGAATTGCAGGGTTGGTTCGCCGCCGGTCAAGGTGACACCGCCGCCGTCAAAGACACCGCCGCCGTCAAAGAACAGGGGGCGCGCTTGATCGATGGTTTCCAGTAGCTGCGCCAGCCCGATATCGCGGCAGGACCATTGCATAGCCTTGTTGCGCCGCGTCACCAAGCAGGCGCGCGATGAACAAGCCGCGCAATGAGTGCGGTCCAGATGACCGTTACGGATGGCGCCGTGCGGACAAAACGCATCGAGCAGCGGTGCGCCAGTGGTCATGAGCACGCCGTTGAGCGGCATGCCCTCTGGATTGGCGCACCAGGGACAGTGCATATTACACCCCTGCAAATGCAGCACCAACCGGTTGCCAGGTACGTCCTGGCCGATATGCCAACCCTGCTGAAATAGGCGTAAACTCGTTTTCATGCTTAAAATGGTATTGCAACAAAATACCAATAAGTCAAGGTGTGAAAAAGAAAAAAGTTGCACAATTTGCAGTGCACCAAAGATGAACAATGCAAAATGCGAGATGCGAAGGATTCAGGATACAGGGAATGGATGAGAGATGCAAAAGGAGGTTGAATAATGGGTGACCTGGCAATGGTTGCCGGTCGAAGAGGACAGCGCCGAAGGGCGCTCAGAACTCGCCGGGTAAGGAATAGTCAACCGCCCGGTAGTGAAATAACTGAATCCGCAAGGAAGAAAGAAGAGTAGCAAGTGCAGCGATGTGAAGGGTGTAGCCCTGAATCTGACACATAGCTAGCTCCGAGAAATCCGAATTTGGGGAATGGGCCGATCCTTTCATTGTGGGCGCAGCCCACAGGCATAGATGCTATAGACGAGTCTGATGCCGCCACCCCCAGAGTCTAAGACAGCATCGAGCCGCACAACGACAGGCAAGTAACCAGGCGAGCGATGAGGCGGCTAACACCCGCTGAGCGAAGGTTCCCGCGGTTAATGGATCGTGACAGGAGAAACAACGTCACTATGCAAAGAGTGGATGAACGATGGCAACAGCCTTGACACGGATAAGTGAAAAGTCGCGCCGTCCAGGTTGATGCCGTAGGTATGCTGTTGTGCGACGGAGGCAGTGCCGGTTTCGCTCTT
>CAZOLK010000030.1:0-15115 GCA_964580325.1 uncultured Verrucomicrobiota bacterium
TCAAGCGTAACGCATCGAGAATCTTCAACGTCCTATACAATCGATTATATCGCGTGCCAGTCGTCCTGCCACATCGGCAGGGGGCGGCGCCGGTCGCGGTGACTGGCCAGGATGGCCAGCCGGCGCTCCTCGCTTTGCCAGCGCTTCTCGTCCAGACTGGCCGGATCGGCCCAGCTTGCGTGGAGCGCGGCCAGTAACTCGTCGCGTATCGCGGCATGATCGTGGTCGGCTGCCAGGTTGCGCCATTCGCCCGGGTCGGTTTCCAGGTTGAACAATTCAGGTTCGGCGCCGTCGCAGGCGCTCAATTTCCATTTACCGCGGACGATCGTGCGCACGCCTTTCCAGATGCCTTCGCCGTAGTTCTCGATAATCGCTTCGCCGGTCTGCGATTTACGCTCCTGTCGTAACAGCGGCGCCAGGTCACGGCCCACACGGATATAGTCCAGCATAGGAATGCTGGCCAGGCCGGCCAGGGTTGGGTTGAGATCGTGCAGGCTGACCGTCTCGCCGATGCGCCGCGGTTCGATGCCGGGACCGGCGATTATGAATGGCACGCGCGCGCTCCACTCGTAAGCCGTGTTTTTGAACCACAGATTATGCTCGCCCATCATATCGCCGTGGTCTGAACAATAGACGATATAAGTCGGTCTGTCTGACCCGGCCTCTTCCACGGCTGCCATCACACGCGCAAGGTAATCGTCCAGCATGGTCGTGCGCGCCATGATAGCGATGCGCGCCGTGCGGCAAACCTCGTCGGGGACAGGTTCGTCAAGCTGGATCATGCGCCGTACACCCTGAACATAGGCGTGTTCGCGCTTGCGATAGTCTTCGGGCCATTCGGGCAGCGGAATCCGCGCGTCGCGATAGAGGTCATGGTATTTTTGCGGCGCCTTGAACGGGAAGTGCGGCGCCGTGAAGGAAACGACCGCCATCACCGGCCGGTCAGGTTCGGTCAGCACACGGCGTAAACCGGCCTCGGCTTGTGCACACACGTTGTCGTCATAATCGTTGTCCTGGCAGTGACCGGGGCCGGCCTCGTAAACGGTCTGGATGGTTTGGCCGCCGTCATTGATTGCCGCGGCCGCGCGGTTGGAGCGCGTCCATTCCACGGTGGCGGGATAGATGTCAGGCGTCCAGCGTTCTTCGAAACCGTGGAGTTGATCAGGTCCGACAAAATGCATCTTTCCGCACAGCACAGTGCGATAGCCGGCAGCGCCGAAATCGTGAGCGAACGTGGGCCAGTCGCAGCGCAGCGGCGAGGCATTGTCCCATACTTCGAGTTCATGGACGTAGCGCGATGTCATCATGGCTGCCCGGCACGGGGCGCAAATGGGCGAGGCGCAGTAGGCGCTGTCGAAAACGGCCCCGTGCGCCGCCAGCGCGTCGAGGGTCGGCGTGCGCACCAGGTCATGGCCATAGCAGCCGGCATAGAAAACGGGATGTTCGTCCCCCATCAGCACGATAATATGCGGTTTTTTCATGGATCGTAAACCCCTTCATGTACAGTTCAGCAATAACCCCAATATCTGCATACAATGGCGGGGAAATTTCAATCCTTAATCAACGAAAAAACGGTTCATCGGCAAGTTCCTTTTAATGGTAGTTACGCATTTTGCACGGATATGATAGGCTTATCGTGCAAGAGCAAGATCATTGCCGGGATTTTAATGCACCATATTCAGGTCGCATAGCGCACGCCCTTACCATCGATGAACAGACGCCATCCAGTCCTGTATTAACATCAATTCAAGAAAGATGATGGGTTGGCACATTTCATGCTTTTACGGGCAACAATTATATGAATTGAGTTGTACGAAAAAATGAAACCAACAGAGCTAAAAGTTATCTTCCAGCCCAGCGGCCGACAGGTCTTTGTGTTACCTGGCACGTTACTGCTTGAAGCAGCGGGGCGTGTCGGCATTATTCTTCAAACTCCATGCGGCGGTCGTGGCACTTGTGGCAAGTGCAAAGTCAGGCTTGTCCAGGGTGAAGTCGAATCCGCCACGGAACATCCTGCCTCCATGCCGGAAATGGAGCCAGGCGTCTACCTGGCATGTTGCGCGAAAATCAAGACGAATTGCGTCGTGGACATTCCACGCGAATCGCTATTCGAAGCAACCGAACAGATACTAACCCACGATGCCGGCATCGATTCCGCGTTCCATCCCGTGGTGACGAAACGGTTCTTCAACCTGAAACCGCCTTGCCGTACGGATGCGCGTTCCGATGCAAAACGGTTGACGGATCAGATCGGCGATCTCGATATCCCGTTTGGCCTATTGCAGCAATTGCCTGGATTTCTGCGCAAACAGGACTGGCAAGGCACCGCGGTGAAGGTCGACCATCGACTGATCGGTTTGGAAAAGGGCGATACATCCGGGCAGGCCTATGGTGTGGCCGTGGATTTGGGAACCACCACGCTGGTTGCAACGCTCTACGATCTCGTGCATGGCAAAGAGTGTGCCGTGGCCTCCGGCATGAATCCGCAAGTTGGATTTGGCGACGATGTGATTGCACGTATCGCGCGCATCCGGGAAAAACAGGGTGCGTTGGCTGAACTTCAACAGAGCATCGTGGGCGCCCTCAACAATCTGCTTCACGCCTTGACCGAAAAAGCGGGCATGGCAGCCGACCGGATCTATGAAATGGTCGTTGCCGGCAATGCGACCATGCAACAGACCTTGTGCGGTTTGGATTCTTCGGCACTGGGTGAAGTGCCTTTCGCCCAGGTAACGGACCAGCCTCTGATGCTGCCGGTATCCCGTTTGGGTCTTTCGATCCATCCAGGCGCGGAAGTTTTCATGTTTCCCCAGATCGGCGGATTTGTCGGCGGCGACACAGTATCCGGCATGTTGGCCACGGGTATGGATCGCGTGGAAAAACCGACCCTTTTGTTGGATATCGGGACCAATGGCGAAATCGCATTGGCGCACGACGGACGTCTGGAAGCAGCGTCCACCGCGGCAGGTCCCGCGTTTGAAGGCGCGCGCATTGTCCAGGGTATGCGGGCTACGGCCGGTGCTATTGAAAAAGTGGTTCTTGCCGATGATGTACTCATCAATGTCATTGGCAATACGCGGCCCGTAGGTTTATGCGGCACAGCCCTGATTGATGCGGTTGCCGAATTGCTGCGCGTTGGCGTCATCGAGGAAACCGGTCGAATTCTGCCCCCGGATGAAGCACCCAAAGATCTGGCCGCGTCTTTGCGCGAACGGTTGACACCCATGGGAAACGAGACGCATTTCCGGTTGGTCGGCGCGGAAGATTCCGCGTCCGGCAAACCGATCTACCTGTGGCAAAAGGATGTGCGCGAACTGCAATTGGCTTCGGGGGCGATCAGAGCTGGCATTAATATTTTATTGCGCCGTGCCGACTTGGAAGCCGAAGACCTCGATGCCGTGTTGCTGGCCGGCGCGTTTGGCAATTTCATTCGTCGCAGCAACGCACGCCGTATCGGCTTGCTGCCGCAGGTTCCATGCGAACGGATTCGTTTTATCGGCAATGCAGCATCACAAGGCGCCAAACTGGCGTTATTGGCTCGTGAAGAAAGGTCGCGGGCCATTGCGCTTGCCAAGAAAAGCGTTCACGTCGATTTATCGCAAGACCTGCAATTTCAAATGGAATTTGCCATGGCCATGCAGTTTCCCGGCAACGATATCGGTGCTTGCCATGACGAATGATTTAATCTATTCATTATAATATCTATTAAGACTTTTAAAACTTTGTATGTTTTCGGTCAAGCATCCGCGACTGCCATTCTAGGAGTGAAATCGCGTGCGAAATTCTGCTCTAAAAAGTCATGAGTTGACTTGCATGCACGTGTCCGTGTTTACGGAACATTACTTTTCCTAAAAAAAGTCTTTTCCCATGGTCTGCAAAACGGCATGCTGTCCTTTCCTGGCGTAATGCCGATGGATTGTGGATGTCGGATTTCTAATCGGTTATACTCATCATTCCGAGATCCGCTATCCGACATTCAAAAAGTGTTGTGAGTGAGATATGAAGCCGGATGAAATTTTAAACATAAAGGATGCGGCCCTGGCCGAAGTGGACGCCGCGGTTGATTTGCGCGAGCTGGAGGATGTTAGGATTAAGTACCTGAGCCGCAAAGGCCTGGTCCCTGAGTTGATGAAGGGCATGAAAGACGCTGCGCCTGAGGATCGACCGCTGTTTGGGCGCTATGCCAACCAGCTCAAGACCGAGTTGCAGGAGAAGCTCGAAGCGTGCAAGGCAGCGCATAAAGTCCGCGAGCAGGCGGCAGAGTCCGGTTTTTTCGATTATACCCTTCCCGGCGAGTGGCGGCCGTTGGGGTCGCTGCATCCGATCAGCAAAATCACCCGATGCGTCACCGGTATCTTCCGTACACTGGGCTTCACCGTGGCCGAAGGGCCGGATATCGAGACCGTATACAACAATTTCGACGCGCTCAACACGCCTGAGGATCATCCGTCCCGCGATCAAAGCGATACCTTTTATCTGGAGAATGGGGACTTGCTGCGCTGCCATACCTCACCTGTTCAGGTGCGCTATATGGAAAGCCATCAACCGCCGGTACGCATCATCGCGCCAGGGCGCTGCTATCGCCGCGATACGCCCGATCCCACGCACAGCGCCAATTTCCACCAAGTCGAAGGCCTTTACGTTGACAAGCAGGTCTCGCTGGCTGATCTCAAGGGCGATCTGACCTATTTTGCTCAGCAGTTGCTAGGCGCCGACGCCAAGGTGCGGTTCCGCCCGCACTTTTTCCCGTTCACCGAACCGAGCGTGGAGGTGGATTTTTCGTGCCATGTCTGTCATGGCGTTGGCTGTCGGGTGTGCAAGCAGAGCGGCTGGATCGAGATCATGGGCGCCGGCATGGTGGATCCCAACGTCTTCCGCGTTGTGGGCTATGACCAGTACGAGGTCACTGGCTATGCGTTTGGCATGGGTATCGAGCGGATCGCCATGATACTTTACGGCATCCCGGATATTCGCATGCTCTATGAGAATGACGTGCGCTTTCTGCGTCAATTCATCCAGGAGCGCAGGTGACGCTGATCCAGATCCTTGTTCTGGCCCTGGTTCAAGGAGTTACGGAGTTCGTGCCCGTCAGCAGCTCCGGTCACCTGGTGGTCGTGCGTGAGTTGCTCGGGATTTCGGACCAGGGCGGTTTGATGACCGATATTGTTTTGCACGCGGGCAGCTTGCTGGCGGTGTTGATCTATTTCTGGCGCGATTGGTTGCTTTTTTTGTGCAGCTTTACGGATCCGACCGTGGAGGACCGCGATTTTTATCGCAGTCTGCCGTTGTTGCTCATTGTGGCTACGTTGCCGGCGGTTTTGGTGGCGCCGCTGCTGGCGGATGCGGTTGAAGCCATGCGTAAGGGCTGGATGGTGGGTGTGGTGATGGTGTTGGCTGCCGGATGGTTTGTTTTTTGCGAAATCAAACGACGTGAAACCGGCCGTCTGGGTTATCTCACGGCCTTGGTTATGGGCGTGGCCCAGGTGTTTGCCCTGCTGCCCGGCGCTTCGCGCTCGGGCTTGACCATGTCAGCCGGCATGCTGACGGGCCAGCGCCGCGAGCGTGCCGCACGATTCGCTTTTTTCATGGTCATCCCGGTCATCCTGGGGGCCATGGTGTTGAAATTGCCGGAGATTCTGCAAGCGCGGAACAACGGCGTGGAACCGGGGCTTCTGGCCGTGGGTTTTGGTGTCTGTTTTCTGGTCAGCCTGGGTTGCATTGACTTATGTCTCAGGTTATTCCGCCGCTCGTCGCTGCGGCCTTTTGCTGTGTACCTGGCGGCGGTGGGCCTGTTGCTGATCTTGAAATCTTTTGTTTGTTAGGAGTAGCACATGAATGAACCCATTGTTGCGCGCATGGAAGCGGACCATGCGCCGGAACTCGCCATTCGTACTTTCCTTTATTACTACGATCAGTTGTGTTCCGGTCGGACCGGCATGATCGACCCAGCCACCATCGAGCCCCTGACCGAAGCACTGGACGTGGAACAACTCGACGATTGCACTGCCGGCGGTCAGGACGCGTTGCAGCGAACAGTCATGATCAAGTTGAACGGCGGATTGGGCACGAGCATGGGCTTGCAAAAGGCCAAGTCGCTGCTGCCGGCCAAGGCGGGGTTGTCGTTTCTGGACATTATTGCGCGGCAGGTTCTGCGCATGCGCAAAAAGATGGCATGCGACCTGCCCCTGATTTTCATGAACAGCTTCAACACCGCAACGGATACCGAACAGGCGCTGGCCGCCTACCCGGAGCTGGCCGCCGGTCAGAGCGGTATTCCGCTGGGTTTTCTCCAGCATCGCGTGCCCAAAATCTTGATCGGCAGTCTGACCCCAGTCTGTTGGCCGGACGATCCGGACAAGGAATGGTGCCCGCCCGGGCACGGCGATATCTACACGGCCATGGTCACCTCCGGCTTGCTCGAATGCCTGCTGGACAAAGGTTATGCCTATGCTTTCATCTCCAACGCCGACAACCTGGGGGCTGCGCTGGACCCGCATATCCTGGGCTACTTCGCGGAGCGCGGCTTCCCGTTCATGATGGAAACCGCGGACCGGACCGAGGCGGACAAGAAGGGTGGACACGTGGCCATGCGCAAAGGCGGAGGGCTGTTGTTACGCGAAGCAGCCCAATGTACAGAACAGGAAATGGCTGATTTTCAGGACGTCGGTAGGAATAAGTATTTCAATACCAACAACCTCTGGATCAATCTCCAGGCGCTGGCCGAAAAACTGGCCGACAACGACAACATCATGGGTTTGCCGCTGATCCGCAATACAAAAACCGTGAACCCGCGGGACAAAACCACGCCCAAGGTCTATCAACTGGAAACCGCCATGGGCGCGGCGCTGTCCGTGTTTGACCATGCGTCCGTGTTGCGCGTGCCGCGGACACGCTTTGCGCCGGTGAAAACCACCAACGACCTGCTTGCGCTCTGGTCGGATTGCTACATCCTCGACGACGACCAGCAGGTGGCGCCCAATCCGGCCCGTAACCTGGGCCATATCGTGATCAAGCTGGATCCCGAGTATTACAAACTGATCCACCATTTTCAGGAGCGTTTTCCCCATGGCGCGCCGTCGTTGATCGGCTGTGAAAGTTTGACCGTACAGGGAGATGTCCGGTTCGGCGCCGATGTCAAGCTGACGGGGCCTGTCGTTATTTGCAGCAAAGGCGAAGGACAGAAAATTGTCGAGTGAGGTTGTAAATCGGCTTAATAGGTTTATAATTAAAGACAGTTGTATACATCAGTAAAGAAAGCAGCAGTCTGTGTCCAGAGAAACTCGTAAAAAGCGCGACACAGTGTGGGCGGAAGACGCGGATGTGAGACGGGAGGCAAATATGACGGCGCCGACCCGTCAAACGACGTCCTGTCGAGCGACAGCCCGCATGTCGACGGTCATGTCTTTGCGCAAACAGGACGTCACGGCGTTTGACGCCGGCGTTCCTGCCACACCGGAGTACGAAATGATCGAACAGATCGGTGACGGCGGGATGGGCTTGATCTTTGAAGTGCGGCAGACTTCGCTGAACCGTCGCATCGCGCTTAAAATGATTCGACCCGAGATCCGCGATGACGAGGCGCGACGAGACGAGTTTCTGACCGAGGCCGCGATGTTGGGCGTTTTGGAGCATCCCAACATCGTGCCCATTCACGACGTGGCGGTCAGCGGCGACAGCCAGTTGTTTTACACCATGAAACGAATCCAGGGGCGTGTCTGGAACGAAGCCATTGACCGCAAGAGCCTGTCCGACAACCTGGATATTCTGCTGCGCGTATCCGATGCTGTCTCGTTTGCCCACAGCAAGCGTATCGTGCACCGCGACTTGAAACCGGAAAATGTCATGCTGGGCAACTATGGCGAAGTGATGGTCATGGACTGGGGCATCGCCATTTCTATGGACCGCGAGGGCAAACCGGAACTGGTCTCTGGGGAATCACTGTGCGGTACGCCTGCGTACATGGCGCCGGAAATGGCGCGCGCCGATTTGAGTTCGATCGGTTATCACAGCGATATCTATTTGCTGGGCGCAATGCTGTACGAGATCCTGACCCACGAACCGCCCCATGTCGAAATGGATGCCAAGAAGTGCGTCAAAGACGCGGCCAACAACATCATCGGCCCAACCGCGGTCAAGGGCGAGTTGATGGACATAGCGCTCAAAGCCATGGCTTTTCGGCCCGAGGAACGCTATGCTTCGGTCAAGGAATTCCAGCGCGAGATTCGCGAATATCGCAGTCATGTCGAAAGCGTGACTCTGGTTTCCATGGCGGACGAGGAACTGAACCGGGCTCGCGAAACCGGGGCCTACGAAGGCTATGCCGAGGCGCTGGCCGCATACAAGCAGGCTTTGAAACTGTGGCCTGAAAATCGCAACGCCCAGAAAGGACTGGCCCGTTCGATCGTCAAGTATGCCGAGTGCGCTCTGTCCCATAATGATCTGGATTTGGCCGAAAGCCTGCTGGATCCGCTCAATATCCGCCATGTGGAACTGTTGGACAAGGTGCGCAAGGTACGGCGCAAGCGTTTGTACAGGGCGCGCCATACCCTATATCTGAAATCCGCGCTTGTAATGGCGCTGGTTTTGCTGGTGGGTTTTGTCGGCTATTTCATCCGCGATTACAACAGCCGCTTCGGCGAATGGGAGTTGCTTTACAGCGAGGATTTCACGCGTGCGGAGGCGGATTTGAATCCATTGGTTTTCTGCTGGAAAAACTTGGAGGAATCGATCGAGCCGTCACTCCGCTCCGAGCAAGGTCTGCGCATGCTGCCGGACCGCATGTTCTGGCTCAAAGATCTCAAGGTGCGTAACAGCGTGCGTGTCGACTTGAAGGTGCGCTGGCCCAGTAAGGTGGATGGGCTGGAAATCTTCGTTAACAGCCGGCGCATGCAGCCCGACATATTCGGCCATGTGCCGCCTGGGTATTCCTGTCAGTTCGGCGGCTGGTATGGAACCTGCAATTACATTTCACGCAACGAAACCGCGCGGCAACCCAACCTGACCGATGTATCGCCGGCCCTTTTCGAAACCAGCAAGGTGTATCGCCTCTCGTTTTTGCGCGAGGATGAAATGCTCACACTGCTGGTTGATGGCGAGCAGGTGCACGAGAAAATGGAATTGCTGCCGCTTGGGGGCGAAAACCACGATTGGATCGGCGTTCGCACATGGAGCGAGGTGGATATCATGTCCATGCAGGTATCGCGCATGAGCCTGCCTCGCCGTTCTAGCCCGTTGGTGGCCGGCGACGCGCTTTATATCGAAGGGTTTCCCCAGCACGCGATTCGCCAGTATCAGCAGATCGCCAACGATTTTGCCGGCAGTTCCATTGAGGAGCGTGCCCTGACCAAAGCTTTTTTCGTGGCCTGTCGTTATCCGTTGGGAAATGAAGAGGTGAAACATGCGCTGCGTCGGCGCATGCTGCGCGAATTTCCCAACTCGCCTTATCGCATCCGCATGATGGAGGCCGATTGCATCACGTCCTGGAAAAACGGTCAGTTTGAACAGACGCTGCGTCAACTGGACGACGTACTGGCTCTGAAGCCGAATTCCAAGGTGGCCCTGGAACTGGTCGAGTTGTCTGAGACGCAGGCGCCGTCGCACATGGGGCAGCAACTGCTCGAGCGTATTGCCGGTTCCGGGGATATCCGCCGGTTGGATCTCAAAGGCCTTGGTTTCAATGACCTGGCGCCATTGGCCGGCATGGAATTGATGTGGCTCGATTGTTCCGGCAACAACCTCGCATCGCTGGCGTTTGTCAAGGATATGCCGCTGATTGCGTTGAACTGCGGCAACAATAAATTGTGCGATCTGAAAAGCGTCCAGGGGCTGGCAACCCTGAAACGTTTGCGTTGCGAGCATAATTTTATCGAGAGCCTTGAACCGCTGCGCGGTCTCAAACTAGAAATCCTGGATTGTGTGGGGAACCGGATCTCGACCCTGGCGCCGCTGGAAGGCATGCCGCTGGTCGATCTCCGCTGTGCGGACAATCGGCTGCATACGCTGGCGTCCTTGCGAGGCATGCCCCTGGAACGGCTACAATGCGACGCTAACGAACTGGAAGACTTGAGCCCCTTGCACGGCATGCGCTTGCAGCAGTTGTCGCTGGGCGATAACTTGGTCGACAACCTGGAGCCGTTGCGCGGTATGCCGCTGCGTTTTTTGGGACTGAGCGGCAATAAAGTGAAGAATCTCTCGCCCATAGCCGGCGCGCCGCTGGATATGCTTTATTTCAACAACAACCAGGTGGAAAACCTAGCGCCCTTGCAGGGGATGTCGCTGGCGATTTTGTATTTTGCCGGCAACCGCGTAACCGACCTAACCCCGTTGACTGGGATGAACACGCTGTTGCACCTAACATGCGCGCGCAATCCCATTGCCAGCCTGGAGCCTTTGAGCGGTCTGCCGCTGCGCAATTTCGACTGCGACGGATGCAATGTGACCAGCCTCGTGCCGTTACGCAATGCGCCGATTTTGCGCTTGCGCTGCCTGGGCAACCCGCTCGAGTCGCTGATCCCGTTCGAAACCGTTCCCGCTCCTCAGGAATGCCTGGTCGAGCCCACAGCCGTCGACGAAGCAACCCTTGATCGCGTATTGTTCTCCTGGGAAGAGTATGGCGCGATGCCGCGCGTGTTGCGCGATGTGAGGATTATGGCGCTCTTGCGCAACGGCGATATGCGGGCCTTGCGCGAGATGGCGCGGACCTTTCGCGGTCATGCTTACTTGGCTGTTCCCGAGCAGGTTCCCTGGGACGTTGCCCGCGACAAGGCCCAAGCCATGGGCGGGCACCTGCTCACGCTGGACAGTCGCGAGGAGCACGATTTCGCCTTGTCGCTGCTGCCTGATTTCGTGCGCGGCTGCTGGTTGGGTTTGATGCTGGGCAGCGACAACAAGGACCGCTGGACCACCGGCGAACCGCCGGTCTATCGTAGCTACGCCGGCCCCAACGACGCTGATTCACCCCGGCCGCGCATCATGTTTCACGCCATCAAACGCGGCGATTGGATTTCCGTTCACCGCCGATCGCACGCTGCCTATATCGTCGAGTGGGACCGCTGACGCCAACCGCGACCAACCTGGAGCCTGACCCCTCATGAGAAGCCTGAGTTATGTCGACGACCTTTCCGCCGCCTTTATCCGCCGCCATGAACGCGATTGCGCCCACATACTCATGCGCTGGTGGCAGGTGGCCTGGTACCTGGCGTTGCTCACCGTGCTGCTTTTCGAGTTCGCCTACCGCTGGGACGTGATGCTGTGCATACTCAATTTCTCTTTTGCCTTTATCTATTTCAGCGTGATCCTGTTGCGCAGTTGCGCCATCGGTCTTTCGCTGCTGGGTTGCGGTACGCTCAAAATCTCCGACCATGACGTTGCCATGCTCAAGGATGAGGACTTGCCGGTCTACACGATCCTGGTGCCGCTGTACAAGGAATCCAATATTGCCGGCAAGATCGTCAAGAACCTGATGGCTCTGGATTACCCGCGCGATAAACTGGACGTCAAACTGCTCCTGGAAGCGGACGATGCGCCTACCCGCGCGGCCATTGCGGCGCTGGACTTGCCGGCCTGCTTTGAAACGATCATGGTCCCGGACATGCAGCCCAAGACCAAGCCGCGCGCCTGTAACCATGGGCTGGCCAGAACTCGGGGCAAATATTGCGTCATCTACGATGCCGAGGATCGGCCCGAGCCGGACCAGTTGAAAAAAGTGCTGATCGCCTTTACCCGCGTCCCGTCCAAAGTGGTGTGCATCCAGGCCCGGCTCAACTTCTACAACCCGCGCCAGAACCTGCTGACCAAATGGTTCACCATCGAATACAGCACCACGTTCGATCTCTACCTGCCGGGCTTGCAGATGCTGGGCATTCCCATGCCCTTGGGCGGCACGTCCAACCATTTCCGCACTTCCATATTAAAGAGCATCCAGGGCTGGGACCCGTTCAACGTGACCGAGGACTGCGACTTGGGCGTGCGCATCTATAAACTGGGCTTTCGCACCAGCATGGTCGAATCCACCACCTGGGAAGAGGCCAACCCGCGGCTGTGGAACTGGATCCGTCAGCGCTCGCGCTGGGTCAAAGGCTTTTTTCAGACCCACCTGACCCACATGCGTTATCCCGTCGACACGCTGCGCCGTCTCGGGCCCTGGGGCTTGTTCGGTTTTCTGCTGACGGTCGGCGGCAGCGCGATCATGATGGTACTGAACCTTTTTTTCTGGCTGATCGGCGGCCTGTACGGGTTTTTCATGCTCAAGGCCATCCACCAGGGCTATACCTTCAGCGAAGTGCTCAACGGACCGCGCGCGGCGCTGATGAATAACGTTGTCTGGCCCATGATCTATGCCGGTCCGCAAGAGCATCCGGTCTGGCGCACCCTGTCGATCACCTTTTTCGCGGTCACCTGCACCTTGTTGCTGGCCAATCTGCTCTTCATCCTGATGCACGTCATGGCCTGCCTGAAACGGCGGCTCTACGACCTGATCCCCCACGCCCTGTTCATGCCGCTGTATTGGGTGCTGATCTCCCTCGGCGCGCTCAAAGGTTACCTCCAACTTTTCACCAATCCATTCTACTGGGAGAAAACCGAGCACGGCCTGGATGAAGCGACGTAGACTGGGAATTGCCGCCGATCTTCATGGTGAAGCCCGCCAGCATGGCTGCCCACAAAGGCGCAGCGCAGGTCGCCCCGCCTTGAAGGATCGTCACCGCAGGGCCGTTGACGCTTTGCACGGTCAAGCGATTGCTGACCATTTTCAATTATTATTGATCGAAAATAAGTGAAGAACAGGAGGTCGATCGCAGTTCCTGTCATGGCTCAGGCTGAAGCGAAATGCACCCCTTGCGGATACTGTTCTGAATTTACATTTGCATCACGCTGTCGACGGTTATATGATGGCGGCTTTGTTTATTATGGAGAGGTTTGACCATGATGGCTAGACGAGTTTTGTTTATGATGACCATGACGTGGCTGGTCGTTGTTCCGGGAGTATGGGCGGCCAAGACCACCATCAAGCATCGCGCGCCCGATTTTTTCATCCCGCGTTACCGCATTGAAGTCGAGGCTAAAATAATTGATGCGGACGGCATCGAGCATGCGCGCTGTTATTTCCGTGTAGTCGGTGAGCCGGTCTTCTTTTTCGTGGGCATGAAGCGTGCGGACGGCGACGTGTTCAAGGGCTACCTGCCCGCGCCCGGTCGGTTTGCCAAGGAGATCGAGTATGTGTTCCTCGCCGTGGATGGACAGAAGCAAGTGGCTCGTTCCCAGGAGTTTATTCTCGCGCGTGGCCAGGCCAAGTCTGTGCCGGAATGGCAGTATGTCTCGACCGAGGGGGCTCTCACCGTCTATACCGAACTGGATCCGCCTGCGGAGCATATTTACGGGTTTCCCGACAAGCTGGCCATCCACGCGGTGCCGCAAAAACAGAAGTTCGGCGTGCTGGCCGAGGGCATGTATGCCGGCGACCAGGCCGGTCTGCTGGATACGACCCGCGGCTCACTGGTGATGCAGGGTTATAAATCCACCGGTCGGGTCAAGGCCAAGGAACTCGGCTCCGGGAAATCTTATGTAAAGCCTTTATTATGGGGCAGTGGCATTGCCCTGGCTGCCGGCGGAGTGGCCCTGGCCGTGGCTGGATCCGGTGACGGCGATTCCTCTTCCAGCGACTCGGGCGACACGAACGACGGCGATACCAATAACGGCGCCAGCAATGGCGGCACGGAACCCAATCCGGATACCAATATGGTGGCCGTGGTGGGCGTTTGGTCCGGTGTCTCGTCCGATGGATCCAATCTGGTGATCGATCTGCGCGATAATACCACGGCCCTGATCACAGGAACGGAATTCAGCGCCACAGGCGTCTACATCCTGACCGGTGATCGCATTTCCATCAGTGCAGTGGATATTTTCGGCCAGCCCTACACCGCCTCTGGCAGCGTGCTGCCAGGCAGTATATTCGTCAATGACAACAAGGGCGTTTCCACCACGCTGCTGCGTAACTGACGCATTGAACACACCGGCCACGGCCGCTGTCTCCGCAAAGAAAGTTTGATGAATCAAATTCAATCAGAGGAAACCGTGATGAAAAATAGCGTGAACTGTTCCGGCCTGGTACTCCTGGCCTTAACGATATGGGTGTCATCAGCATTCGCCCAGTTCGATGTCCCATTCACCGTCAAGGCTGAGCAGCAACCCGGTGAAGCCGCGATTAAGGTTCATTTCATGATTCCGCCGGGGCATATGATCTATGCCGACACCATCAAGGTGCAGGGCGAGGGCGGCGCAACCTTGACGCTGGCGAACGTGCTTGAGCCTAAAAAGAAGTTCGACGAGTTGAGCGGCCAGGATCGTGAACTATACGATCATGGCTTTGATGCTGTTTACAGCGTCCGGGGCGCAAGCGGCAAGGCGGTCGCGATCGTTGTCAAGTACCAGGGCTGCAGCGATTCTGTCTGCTTTTTCCCGCAGACCTTGAACCTGGACGTGGCCTGGACGCAACCGACCGCTCCAGACGCGACGGAAACCGAGGCGCAGCCGACTGCCGCCGAGCAAACGGCATCTAAGCCCATAGCTTTCGACGCTGACTGGCGCCAGGCGCTTGATCGCTTCGACATAGCCAACCGCGGCGTGGGCTACCTGGGGCCAACCGCCTTTATCGCTTTTCTGGACAAGGCCGAAGGACATCAGACCGAGAAAAGCATGTGGACCCTGTTTTTTGACAACCCGGTCCAGTTTCTGGAGCAATATGGCCTGATCCCGACCATGCTTCTGATCCTGATCGGCGGGTTTTTGCTGAACCTGACCCCTTGCGTGCTGCCCATGATCCCGATCAACCTGGCCATCATCGGCGCCGGCGCCCAGGCTGGTTCGCGTGCGCGCGGATTTGCTCTGGGCAGCGTCTACGGCCTAGCCATAGCGCTGGTGTACGGCGCGTTGGGCCTGGTCGTGGTGCTGACCAATTCACAGTTTGGCGCGCTGAATTCCTCGCCCTGGTTCAACCTGGTCATTGCGGTGATATTCGTGGTGTTGGGATTGGCCATGCTGGACATAATCGTGATCGATCTGTCACGGCTCAATCGGGCTTCTCCACCTGCCGGCGAGCAAAAAGAGGGCGGTTTCCTCA
>CAZOLK010000030.1:15125-34589 GCA_964580325.1 uncultured Verrucomicrobiota bacterium
TCACTGCGCTGACCATGGGTTCGGTCGCCGCGTTGCTGGCTGGCGCCTGTGTGGCGCCTGTGCTGATCGCCGTGCTCGCGCTTTCCGCCAATCTGTTCAGTCGCGGCTTGCAGGCCGGGCTGGCCCTGCCTTTTGTGCTGGGCCTGGGTATGGCCCTTCCTTGGCCGCTGGCCGGCGCAGGTCTTTCATTCCTGCCCAAACCCGGTAAATGGATGGAGCGCGTCAAGGTTGTATTTGCGATCTTCATCTTTATCCTGGCTGGTTTATATGCCTGGCAGGCGGTCCGCGCTTTTGCCGGCCCAACCGCGCAAACCAATGTTGAAGAAGGCGTGATCAACATCACCAACGACAATGCGGCTCACGAATTGCCGCTGCTGCTGCAGGAAGCGCATGCTGTCGGCCAGCCGGTCTTTATCGATTTCTGGGCCACCTGGTGTAAAAGCTGTAAAGCCATGAGCGCGGGCACATTTCCCAACGTCGAGGTCAAAAAACGGCTTGAACCTTACCTGTTCATCAAGTATCAGGCAGAAACCCTGGATCCTGAGCCGACGCGCGGCATTATGCAGGCGTTGGGCGCAAAGGGTTTGCCTGCTTTTTACGTGCTCAACCCGAAAAAGGGTGGTCAGCCCGGCGCAGCGGACCAGGATCCGCGGGCCGGCGCCTTGGCGCCTTGAGGAAACACCTGAAATGATGCATGAGGCAAACGGCAATATTATCAACGAGGCGCCTGAATCGGATTTTCATCATCTGACGCCCGACCTGGTGCTGGACATGGTGGAGACTGCCCTAGGCGCACGCTGCTCCAATATCTGCCGGCCGCTCAACAGCTACATCAACCGGGTCTATGAAGTGTTCAAAGCGGATGGCGAAGCCGTGATCGTCAAGTTTTACCGGCCCGGCCGCTGGTCGCGTGATGCATTGCGGGACGAGCACGATTTTTTGCTGGAACTGCAAGCGTTCGAAGTGCCGGTCATCGCGCCGCTGCTCAACGCGGACAGGCAATCGGTGCATGAAGCCAACGGCATGTATTTCGCCCTGTTCCCTAAAAAGGGCGGACGCATTTGCGACGAGTTCGATGAGCAGCAGTGGCGTGAACTGGGTCGCCTTATCGCACGTGTCCATGTGGTCGGAGCGGAGCATGCGCCGCGCGACCGGGTGCGCTGGCATCCGCTGGAAGCGACCGAACGTCATTTGGCCACTATTCTGGCCGCTGACGATCTGCTGTCCGAATTCCGCTCTGTCTATGAAGATACGGTGCGCGGATTGATCGCGGACATGACCCCGTTGTTCGAGGATCTCGAAGAGATACGGCTACACGGCGACTGCCACCATCAGAACATCATCTACCGTCCAAACGAATCGTTCTTTGTCATCGACTTCGACGACATGGCCACCGGTCCTGCAGCCCAGGATGTCTGGATGCTGCTGCCCGGTCGCTTGCGCGACGTATTGCTGGAACTGGACTGGTTCCTGGACAGCTACGAAATGTTCCGCGATTTCGATCGCGCTTCGTTACGTTTGGTGGAGCCGCTGCGCACCATGCGCTATGTCCATTTCACGGCCTGGTGCGTACGTCAGGCCGCGGACGGCGGTTTCAAGCGCCTAGAACCGAGCTGGGGCTCACGCACCTACTGGCAGCGCGAGGTGGACGACCTCAAGGAACAGGAAGAATACATCCGCAACGCCGAGCAGGATGCCGCCTGGATGTAAGAAAAAGCCCCGCCCCGGTAAACTCGACGGGCTTCCGTTCAAAAAAGTTAACGTTTCCGAAACTGGATGAATACTGTTTGCCTCTCTCAATCAATCAATATAGTATACCTTGTCTTGTGTACGCAAGTAAACAAAAATGGTAAGATCCCTTAAGGAGATAAGATGACCAGGCATATTGGTATAGCGGCCTGCAGCGCCAAAGCGGCAAATCTGACGAGCCTGGCGTTGCAAGAGGCCATTGCATGAACCAATCCGTGGATACTTTACAGGAATTCTACCAGGACACGTTGCTGGCTTTGGGGCCGGTGGCTGATCAGGGCGCTGAGCAACTGCCCAATGCGCCGGCAGTTATGGTTTGCGCCGGTGCGCCCGATCTGAACCAGCTCCAGCATATTCGCGGCCAACTACCTGCCGGATCCTACCTGCTCTGGCTGACCACGCCTTGTGAACAGGCTGCTTTTCTCAGCTTTCGCAAGGTTGCCCACCAGCCGCGGCAGCGCACGCTGGTCACGTTGCTGGATCCGGAGGCGACCTGCCGCGACAAGGCCGCGTTGCTGGTCTCCTTGGTTGCGGACCGCGATGTGCAATTGATCGCCGATCAGCAGGCGCAGATGCAGTATGCGCAGGTCGTGGAACAGGTCAACCAGTCCATCAAGACCGCGATCGAGAACTTGAACCAGGATGTCAGCCGCGGGTTGCTGCGGCTGCGCTGTTCGCTGCATAATCTGCCGTCCATGCTGCGCCATGCCGGATTGCGCTTGAACCGCCTGCCGCCTGGCGTCGACGCCGTGGTCTGTGGCGCCGGCCCTTCGCTGGCACGCCAAATCGAGCAGCTCAAGGTTATGCGCGAGCAGGCCATCGTTATTGTGGTGGGCCATGCCGCGCCCACCTTGTTGCGCGCCGGGATCCAGCCCGACCTGGTGGTCTCCGACGATGCGCGCGCCTGGTGGTCTTTTCCCGCTGACCTGGATTTGCGCTGTCCGCTGGCCGCCTGTACCGAATTGTCGGCCCGAATCCGCGAGCGTTTTGCCCGCGTGATCTGGTTCGAGGGCAGTTCGATCCCGTTCAACGTGACCATGAGCGAGCTGGGTTTGCGTCTGAACCGGGCCGCGCTGAACAAAACGGTCTCGATCCATGCCATAGACATCGGCCTGCAACTCGGTTGTGCGCGTATTGCGCTGGTCGGCCAGGATCTGAGCATCGCTGATTCAGGCGTCAGCCATGCCGAGGGCAGCAAGGTCTGCTCAGGCGATATCCTCTACGAGATCCCGGGCAATGAAGGCCGTACAGTGCGGACCACCACTGACCTGAAAGTGCTGCGCGAAGCCATCCAGGACTTTCTCGCCGCGCACCACGCACGCGATCCCGATGCTGTGCCGATCGTCAATTGCACCCAGGGAGGCGCGCTAATTCAGGGTGCGATACGCATGACCATCAAAGAATTCCGTGCGTCTTGCGGGGCTGCCCCGCCTGATCGGCGTGAACTGCTGGTGGAGGAACCGGACCCGTCCCGACCGGGACCGGCCGCCTTGGCGGCCATGGGCGATGAGTTTCATGGTTATGCCGCGGTTTGCGCCGATATGCTCGCGATTTGCAAGAAACTGGGCCGCGAACTGGAGCGCTATCCGGTCAACATGGAGCAGGTGCGCAAACTGCAGACCGATTTGCAGCGCAACCTGGAACGCGAAAAGGAACAGCGTAGCGGCAGGCAAACCGAAAAATGGCTGTTGAAAATCATGGATTACGTCGACCGGATCATGAAAGCCACGCCCGGTATGATCAGCCAGGAAAACGATCCGCAGGCGCAACTGCGCTTTCTGCATGCGCGCTACCGCCTGGGCCACGATCTGTGCACCGACCTGGAGCACGATATAGACGCTGTCCGCGCGGCACTGGCTGCCGGTCATGACGGCGCGCCGACGCCGGCTGACGCCCCGGTTTTCGGGCCCTACCGCTTTGACGCGTTCCGTGGGCATGCGCTGGATACCGTGCGGCGCAACAATCCTGAGCTGGCCGATGCGCTGCGCGACCGCGAGCGCTGGCCACTGGCGCCGCGTTATGAGCTGCGTCTGGTCAATCAGACCTTGCAACACGTCGCGCTCAAAACAGGAAACGGCGAGGCAACACCGCTTTCCGCCCTGTTCTCCATGTACGAAGAGGCGGAACAAAATATTGCCGCGTTCCGCGCGACCAGCGGGTTTAACCCAGAGCGCCATGGTCTGGTCGTGCTTGCGCCGGGAAACTGGGTCCATGTATTGCAGTGGCTCAAGCTATGTCCCGAACTGAAATTGATCGTGCTCGAGCCCTGGCTTGATTTGTTTTCGACCCTGATCGATTGCGGATGCTTTCTCTATCCGCTGCCGCCTGACGCGTTGATCGCGGGATTGCACGAAGCCTGCCGCAAAACAAAGAAGTTGTGCCGCAATCAGCTCAAAGAATGGAAATGCCAGGGGCGCGAACCAAAGCTGTTTATCCCGCCGCGCATCGTTGACCTGACTGAGTGCGCTGTCTTGAAAGCGCGAGCCGCAGATGTGCTCGGGATGTAACCCTATAGCCGACAAGGAAGATCCAATGCCCAAGGTAGAATCTGGTCCGACCTGTGCGATGTGTCCGACTCTGGAGGATGAAGCTGTTTTGCCCTGCCGTGAGATGATGAACAGCGCGGCTTGGCCGGCCCTGTTCATCCTGGCCCAAGCCCTGGCCTGGCGCTTGACAATGGCTTGCACCGTGGAATCTCTGCCGGTCATCCGCTTGAACATCGGCGTGACCATGGGTTTTCTCTTGTTGAAGCCGAGCAGTTTATACTGGATCCTGGCCTTGTCCCTGCCTCTGCATGTGCTAGGCGAATGGCCGCAGGGACCGGTAACGGCGCTGGTCATGGCGCTGGGCGACAACATGGCCGCGGTGGTCGGCGCCTACCTGGCGCAACGCTATGAACGAGGCCTGTTCCACTTATCGCGCCCCTCCTCGATCTATGCCCTTTTTTCAGCATCGGTTAGCGCCGGCGTTTGCGCCTGTCTGCCGATTCTGTTTTTCGAACCGCTTTACCTGTTCGGCATCCTGAGCTTACTGAAAGCTGCGTCCGTGGTGTGCGGCAACCTGCTGGTCGTGCCCTGTCTGTTTGGTTGGGGGGTGGCGCCGGATGCAGGTTCAGCAAAAGACAAGCGCCTGGTCTGGGAGGGTGTCGCCATGTTTGCCGCCCTGGGCGCGGTTTGCTGGGTGGTTTTCGGCATTCAATCGGGCCTGCCGCCCTGGCGTATGGCCATCAACGCTTTTATTCCATTGCTGCTGCTTTTCTGGCCAGCGCTGCGCTTTTATCCCAGGCACACAGCGCTGGCCCTGCTGCTGGTCGGATCGTCGGTCGCGTTGTCCGCGGCCGGCGGCATTGGGCCACTGGCGCTGTTGACCGCCATGACCGGTCCGCGCATGTTGTTCCATCAGGCCGTGCTGCTCTGCCTGAGTCTGCTTTTCCTGACCATGGCTGCTCTGGGCGCGGCGCGGCGCCAGGCGGTAAGCGTATTGCGCGAACATCTCGATCGCTTCCATATCATTACGGACACGTCCTGTTCCTGGGAGAGCTGGATTGCACCGGACGGCAGCCTGTTGTGGACCAATTCCACGGTGGAACGCATCACCGGTTATACACCCAAGGAGTACACCCGACTGCCCGACCGCCTGCGCGTGATCGCCGCGGACGAAGAGAGTTATGTGCGTTTGCGCGATGTGTTGCAAAGTGCGATACGTGATCGTTGTGCAATCGACGACACGGTATTGCCGATCCGGCGCAAGGACGGCGCCCAGCGTTGGATCAGCATCTGCTGCAAACCGGTCCTCGCCCATGATGGACGCTATCTCGGCGTGCGCACCAGTGTGCTGGATGTGACGGACCGGTTGCGCGCCAAAGAGTAACGTGGTAACGTGATATAAAAGAAAGGCGCTTCCGGGTTTGTAGGGGGCTTTTTCATTGAGCGGGCAGCGGGCCCGGATTGGCTACCCTCGGCCATTACGCGTATGCAACGAAACGAGCTGAATCGGATTTCGGATTTGTATGTCATGGAACTGGGATTGGCATTGACAAACCGTACAACAGCGTCTATTTTTGCGGTTTCGTTTTGCGTAAGGTCGTCGCGTCGCGGCGCTCAACCCGGAGGAACGCCATGTCGGATTTTGATTTTGCTCGTAAAGAATTGACCACCAGGGACAATGCCAAGTTATCCTATTACAGCCTGGCCGCGCTGGACCAGGAGATCGGCGGGGTGTCCGGCCTGCCGGTTTCGCTCAAGATCCTACTCGAGTCGCTGCTGCGTCTGCAGGCGCACCCGGCTTATACGCCGGAACATGTGCGCTCTTTTACCCAATGGACGCCGGACATCGAGGCTCAGGACGAATACCCTTTTATGCCGTCGCGCGTGTTGCTCCAGGATTTCACCGGCGTGCCATGCGTGGTTGACCTGGCCGCGCTGCGCAGCGCCCTGGCGCGCATGGGTAAGGATCCCGGCCTGATCGAACCGCGCCTGCGCGTTGACCTGATCATCGACCATTCGATCCAGACCGATCGTGCCGGCAGCGCCGATGCGCTCGAATTCAATATGCGCCGCGAATTCGAGCGTAACGACGAGCGCTACCGCTTCCTCAAATGGGGCCAGCAGGCGTTTGGCAGGCTGCATGTCCACCCGCCGGGGCTGGGCATCATCCACCAGGTCAACATGGAATCGCTCGCCAGTTGCGTCAGGGTCGAGGACGGCGTGGTCTTTCCGGATACGCTGGTCGGTACGGATTCGCATACGGTCATGATCAACAGCATGGGCATCCTGGGCTGGGGCGTGGGCGGCATCGAAGCCGAAGCCGCCATGCTGGGCCAGCCCATCCCGCTGGTGACGCCGCGCGTCACTGGTGTGCGGCTGTTCAGTGCGTTGCGCCCTGGCGCGCTGGCCACGGATATTGCCCTATATGTCACCCAGTTGCTGCGCGAAAAGGGCGTGGTCGGCCGGTTTGTCGAGTTCTTTGGTCAAGGCTGCAAAAAATTGTCCCTCACTGATCGTGCGCCCATCGCCAACATGGGCCCGGAATACGGGGCGACCATGGGCTTTTTCGGCATTGACGAGGCCACTCTGGAATACTTGCGCCAGACCGGTCGCGACGAGAGCCTGATCGACCTGGTGGAACGTTATTGCAAAGAGCAGGGGCTCTGGCGCGGCGACGAAGACATTGCCGGCCAGTTCACCGATGTGGTCGAGGTGGACCTGGGTCAGGTCGAACCTTCGCTGGCCGGGCCGCACCGTCCGCAAGAACGCATTCCGCTGCCCAGCCTGGGCGCCGTGTTCGCCGACGGCCTGGCCCGACCCAAAGATCGCAAAGGCTTTGGCGTGGCTGGCGCGGACCGCGGCAAAAGCGTGGCCCTGCCTGGCAAAGGCACGCTAAGTCACGGCTCCGTGGTCATCGCTTCCATCACCAGTTGCACCAACACAGCCACGCCTTCGCTCATGCTGAGCGCCGGCCTGATGGCGCGCAAGGCCGTGGCCCGCGGATTGCGCGTGCCGGCCACGGTCAAAACCAGTCTGGCGCCGGGATCGCGCGTGGTCACCCAGTATCTGCGGAACACGGGCCTGCTCGCTGACCTCGAGCAACTCGGTTTCCACGTGGTCTCTTACGGCTGCGCCAGTTGCATCGGCAACAGCGGACCGCTCGATCCGGACATTGACAAAGCCATCCGCGAGAACGACCTGGTGGTGGCTGCCGTGCTCAGCGGCAACCGCAATTTCGAAGGCCGCATCCACCCGCTGACCCGCGCCAATTACCTGGCTTCACCGCCGCTGGTGCTGGCTTTTGCGCTCAAGGGCAGCGTTTGCACGGATCTGGAAAACGAGCCGATCGCTTCCGCCGGCGATGGGCAGCCCGTCTACCTGCGCGATCTCTGGCCTACACCCGATGAAATCCGCGAGCTGCTCGATCAGGCCGCCGATCCGGCGCTCTATCGTCAGGTCTATGAGCATGAGGCCGAGTTGAATCCCATCTGGAACGCGTTGCCCACCGAACAGGCGCCGGTTTTCCCCTGGGAGGTGGACTCCACCTATATCCGCGAGCCTTCCTTTTTCGAAGATATGGGCATGACCCCGACCGAACCGGACGATATTCGCGACGCGGCCGTGCTGGGGTTGTTCGGCGATTTCATCACAACAGACCATATTTCGCCGGCTGGCGCCATTCCGGCTGACAGTCCGGCCGCGGCCTACCTGCGCAAGCATGGCGTGGATCCCGCCGATTTCAATTCGTTCGGTTCGCGCCGCGGCAACCATGAAGTCATGCTGCGCGCTACGTTCGGCAACATCCGCATTCGCAACCTGCTGGTCGACCACGAGGGCGGCTGGACCCTATTCCAGCCCACGGGCGAGAAACTTTCCATGTACGACGCGGCCGTGCGCTATCACGAGCAGGGCACGCCGCTGGTGGTGCTGGCAGGCAAGATGTACGGCGCCGGTTCCTCGCGCGACTGGGCGGCCAAGGGCGCGTATCTGCTGGGCGTCAAAGCGGTCATTGCCGAAAGCTTTGAGCGCATTCATCGCAGCAACCTGGTGGAGATGGGCGTGTTGCCCTGCGAATTCACGGACGGCGCCAACGCTGAGAGCCTGGGGCTGACCGGACGCGAGCGGATGACCATCCACGGCATCGGCGAAGGCCTGCAACCGAGCAAAGTTGTCGATGTCAGCGCCAGACGCGATCAGGACGAACCGATCTGGTTCAAAGTCAAGATTCGCGTGGACACGCCCGTGGAAGTCGACTACTATATTCACGGGGGCATTTTACAGTATGTGCTGCGTGAAATGGCCAAGTAACGAATGGTCGAGAAACGTCGGCAAGAGGATGGAAAAACATGGCACACCATTTTGTATTCGAGGCGGAAGCCCTGCTGGACCAGGAGATCAAGGTTTTGGATCACGGGTTTGTCCGCTTGGTCGATTACATGGGCGGCGACGCGCGCATTGTCCAGGCTGCGCGCGTTTCCTACGGCGCGGGCAGCAAGTCCGTGCGCGATGACGCGGGGCTTATCGATTACCTGATGCGTCATCGCCACACGTCACCTTTCGAGCACGTGGTGCTGGAGTTCCACTGCAAGATGCCCATTTTCGTGGCGCGCCAATGGGTGCGCCATCGCACTGCGCGGCTGAACGAAATCTCGGGACGCTACAGTGTCATGGAGAGCGATTTCTATGTGCCGGACGAGGCGCAGATCAAGTTTCAAAGCACGGACAACAAGCAGGGCCGCGCGTCAGAGGAAGTACCCGCGGAACTGCGCGCCAGGGTGCTGGGCATCATCAAGCGCGATCAGAGCGATGTCTATGCCTCTTATGAGGAGATGATTGACGACAACATCGCGCGCGAACTGGCCCGGATCAACCTGCCCCTGTCGCTCTACACGCAATGGTACTGGCAGATGGATCTGCACAATTTGTTCCACTTCCTGGCCCTGCGCCTGGACCCGCACGCTCAGTGGGAGATCCGTCAATATGCTGAAGCCATGGCCGGCATCGCCAGAGCTGTAGCGCCCCAGGCCTACAGCTCTTTCGAAAACCATCACTTGAACGGCCGCAACTTTTCCGCGCTTGAAATGGAAGCCCTGCGCGAATTATTGGAAGGCCGAGCGCACGAGCTTACCGGTCGACATAAGCGGGAATTCGAACAAAAGATCTATGGTGAAGAGAGTTAAGAATTGAACTTTGGGAGTTGATGCTATGATGAGTAGATACAGTAAATTGCGCAAGTGTACGTGTCGCCCGGTTATGCTGTTCGTTTTCCAGCTTATGCTGGTCTTGACGATTGTTGGCGATGCCAAGGCCGATTATGACGGTCTGCATCAGTCTACCGATGTGCCGACGATAGCGGTCGGGGAATCGCTTGCCATCAATGTTGCGGTGCAGAATACCGGGTCATCGCCCTGGTTAGGGACCAGTTATGCCAGTTGGGAGGCGAAAATCGGTTACATGTCGTGGCAGTCTGAATCCCTGGTTTATGTCTGGGCTTTTTTCGACAATGTCGCTGCCGGTGAAACCATATACGAAACCCTGGTGATCGATCCCGAGAATTTGCCCACCTCGCCGGGGGTATACAGATTTACCATCATCTGTTATCGGCCCAGTCAGGATGTCGGTTACATCGAGTGGATGGATGGAACACCGCACGAGGTTTCCTTTACCATCCGCGAAAAGAAAACCGACGATTATCCATGGGAGATCTTTCTCCCGGCCATAACGTCCACCAATTCGCCGTAAGTAAAAAGCAAGCGTATGGCTGCGGACCTGGTCAAGCTGAGCAAATTCCTGAGTTATGTGCTGCGGCATCAACCGGAGTCGATCGGTCTGACGTTGGATCCCAACGGCTGGGTCGAAGTGGAGGTTTTGCTGCGTCAGGCGCGGGGCAACGGCAAGCCGCTTACCCGCCCTTTGCTAGACCGGATCGTGGCGGAAAACGACAAGAAACGCTTTGCTTTCAGCGATGACGGTCGTTATATTCGTGCCAGCCAGGGCCATTCCGTGGCGGTAGACCTTGATTTGCCACCGGTCCAACCACCGGACCGTCTTTTTCATGGCACAGCCTTCCGCTTCCTTGAATCGATCAAGGGAAAAGGCTTGATAGCCGGCAACCGGCAACATATTCACTTATCGCCGGACGCGGAAACGGCCCGCAAAGTCGGCCAACGTCATGGCTGTCCGGTGGTCTTGAACGTAAAGGCGAGTGAAATGGCAGCGGCAGGGCACACGTTCCACTTGTCGGCAAACGGCGTCTGGCTTACAGACCACGTACCTCTCGAGTACCTGGATATTCCCGCGAAACCGTAAAGCCCATAAGATCAGTTGATAGTAGGGCGTCCCGCCCCTAAAATTAACGTATGGCCAAGTTGGTTGTTTGTAGAACGGGCATCTCAGCTATTGCCAATCCTTCGTAAAGTTTCAGGGGCGGGACGCCCTCACAATCAGGAACCAGATCGCAGATGATTTGCTCCCCTCTCCTGCATCCCGGACTTGAAATTCGCAAAAGATTCGTGTTACTCTTGCGCACAGATTAATGTAAAGGGCAACGTAATGACGACGATACTTTTGATGGTGGTGGTTTTTCTCGGTTATGTGACGGCCTATCACACGTATGGACGTTTTCTGGCAAAAAAAATCTTTCGCATCGCCGATACGAACAAGACGCCGGCCGAAGCCATGGAGGATGGGCAGGATTATGTGCCCACACGCAAGAGCATCCTGTTCGGGCATCACTTCACCTCCATTGCCGGCACCGGTCCGATCGTCGGACCCGCGATCGGAGTGATCTGGGGCTGGTTGCCGGCCATGCTCTGGGTCTTTTTCGGTTCCATTTTCATGGGTGCTGTCCACGATTTCGGTGCGTTGGTCGTGTCCCTGCGCAACCAGGGCAAATCCATTTCCGAATGCACGGCCCGCTATATCAGACCGCGCGTACGCCTGGCCTTTTTCCTGGTCGTGTTCCTGGAGCTGCTCATGGTGATCGCCGTGTTCGGTCTGGTCATTGCCTTGATTTTCCAAATGTTTCCCGAAGCCGTGGCGCCGGTCTGGTTGCAGATCCCCATTTCTGTCGGCCTGGGTTGGTTCATCTATAAGAAGGGCGCCAACCTGGCCGTTTCGACGGCTGTGGCCGTGGCCGCTCTGTATCTCTGTATGGTGCTCGGTTGGTGGTTGCCGTTTCGCATGCCGGCCATCGCGGGTATGCCGGACACTGGTGTCTGGACCGTCATTTTGCTGATCTATGCCTTTATCGCTTCAACCCTGCCGGTCACCGTGTTGCTCCAGCCGCGCGATTATATCAATGCATGGCAATTGGTCATCGCCATGGTGCTGCTGGCCTTGGGCGTACTTGCTTCGGGCTTGTTCAGCGGCATGGTGATCGTGGCGCCGGCCATCAATCCCAACGTGCCTGACGATGCGCCGTCCATGTGGCCTTTTCTGTTCATCACCATTGCCTGTGGCGCTGTATCCGGTTTCCATTCGCTGGTTTCGTCCGGTACGTCAGCCAAACAACTGGCTCGCGAAACCGATGCCCAGTTTGTGGCTTATGGTTCCATGCTGACCGAAGGTATGCTGGCCACCCTGGTCATCATCGCGGTCACGGCCGGCATCGGACTGGGCATGAAGGTTGATGCGTCTGCCGCTCCCGATGGCGCGGTCCATGCCCAGGAGCAGATCCTAACCGGCGCCGAGGCTTGGCAACAGAACTACAAAGCCTGGGGGTCACTCACCAGCAACCTGCGCTCCAAACTGAATGCCGTGGTCGCTGGTTCGGCCAACATGATCCAAACACTACGCGTGCCTAAAACGCTGGGCATGGTCCTGATCGGCGTTTTTATCGCGTCGTTTGCCGGTACAACACTCGATTCAGCCACGCGCATCCAGCGCTATATCATCGCCGAGATTATGCCGTTTAAAGCCTTGCGCGGAAAGTACATCGCCACCTTGATTGCTGTAGTCACAGCCGGCAGTCTGGCGTTTGCCTCCGGCACCAAAGGGGTCGGGGCCATGAACCTATGGCCCATGTTCGGAGGGATCAACCAGTTGCTGGCTGCTTTGGTGTTGTTGCTGATCACCATCTACCTGCGTGCGCAAGGTGGCTGGACGTGCTTGTCTACAGGCATTCCCGCGGTTTTTATGCTCTGTATTACCCTCTGGAGTGTGTCCTTGAATGAGTTGCTGTTTATACAAAAAGGCAAACAACTTCTCAGCGTGATCAATGGCGCCACCCTGGTCCTGGCGGTTTGGATCACCATCGAGGTTGTGTTGGTTTTGGTTCGTAAAAAGGAGGCGGTTGAATGATGCGCTGTTCCCGCTTGGTTGCGCTGGGTCTGTTTATCGCGACCGGTGTCCAGAGTGACTCGATCGTCTATCGCCATCCGTGGACCGGTCTTTCGTTCCCGTTTCGGCTTGCGGCGTTGTCTTTTCAGAACGTCAGGGATTTCGAAAAGAGCGGCGCAGGTTGCTGCCTGCGCTATCACTCCGAGGATAACATGGTTGCGGATATTTTTCTTTACACCGACGATGTGGAGGATATCGGCGGCCGGCGTCGGGCCTGGATCGTGTCCAACCAGTTCCAGAAGATCCAGCAGATGCTGGGGGAAATGGAGGAAATGGAACTCCATCACAAGATCAAGCTCGAGACCGTGACCAACATGGTCGTGGGTTCAACGTCCGGCGCTTCGCTGTTTCATCGGGCCGACTATGAAATCCAAAGCGAGCATTTGCCGATCTCCCCCGAGTTCAGCAAAGCTGCTTCGACCGTCCTCTTATCGTCGTACGCGCATTCCTTTATCAAGATCCGCTTCACCTGTCTTCTCGAAAATAAGACGCGGGGCCGTCAGGCGCTGGACGAGTTCGTTCGCCAGGTCGGGTGCGAAGTGATGCACTGCGAGACGCACCATCACGAGGACCTGGACTATATCGTTGAATTGGCCGAGAAGATACCCCATGTGCCGGTGAACCAGACTTGGCGCCGTTCGCTGATGTGGGCCCATCATTTTCTGGAACATTCCACGTCGATCAATGTCATGCTCGATCTCGATGTCATTGAACCGTTGATGAATTCCACATATAAATACGACTACCTGTTGTTGACCCATTTCATGTTGCTCTGCGGCGCCTATGACATCAAGTACCACGGGAAGCGCGACAGGGTGGCGCTCGATGTGTATGCCCTGGGCAACAATATCGAGTTGTATAGCAAGCTGCGGATCATGGAACCCAAGGAAATTTTCGATTATTACGAACTCCTGTGCAACATGGAGCCGCCGTTGCTGAAGACATTCGTCATAACCCAGACCGGTTTGCCCACCAAGAAGGATGCTTCCCTATGATATGCATTCGTGACATCCATACCGCGGTCACCATGGATCCGGCCGCGCCTGTTCTGCATGACGTGGACATCCTGGTCGAGGATGGCCGCATCACTCGTATCGGACCCGGCTTGGCCGCGGGTTGTACCGGCCGCATCATCGATGGCCGTTGGTGCGTGGCTTATCCGGGTTTTATCAACACCCACCACCACCTGTTCCAGAACCTGACCCGCAACCTGCCCCTGGTGCAAAACGCCAAGCTGTTCGACTGGCTGACCAACCTGTACGCTATCTGGCGCAACCTGACGCCCGAAGCCATCGAGGTCAGCGCGCGCGTGGCTCTGGGCGAACTGCTGCTCTCAGGCTGTACGACCACGTCCGACCATCTCTATCTCTTTCCCGCGGCAACGGACCGTGAATTGATCGATGTGGAGATCGGCGTGGCGCGTGAAATGGGGGTCCGTTTCCATCCCACGCGCGGCAGCATGTGCCGTGGCCAGTCCGAGGGCGGATTGCCACCCGACGACGTTGTTCAATCACCCGATGCGATCCTGGAGGATTGCGAACGGTTGGTCTCCGCCTATCATGATCCGGCGCCGTTTTCCATGTGCCGCATTGTCATGGCGCCCTGCTCGCCGTTCTCGGTCACCACGGACCTGATGCAGCGCTCCGCCGCATTCGCTCGCGAGCGCGGTTTGCACCTGCATACGCACCTGTGCGAAACCGTGGATGAAGAGACCTATTGCCGCGAGGTATATGGCATGCGTCCGTTGGAGTATATGGAACAGACCGGCTGGGTCGGACCGGACGTGTGGTATGCGCACGGCATTTATTTCAACGATGCCGAGATCGAGCGGCTGGCCGCGACCGGCACAAGCATTGCCCACTGTCCCGGCTCCAACCTACGCCTCGGCTCCGGAATTTGCAAAGTGCCGCAGTTGCTGGAAAAAGGCGTATGCGTCGGACTGGCCGTGGACGGCAGTTCCAGCAACGATGCCTCCAGCATGGTGCGCGAAATGCAGTTGGCGCTGCTGGTCCACCGCATCGGCACGGGTGTGGATGCCATGCCGCCGCAAAACGTGCTGGCCATGGCCACCATCCATGGCGCCAGGTTGCTGGGCCGCGACGATATTGGCATGTTGCGTCAGAACATGGCCGCGGACCTGGTCCTGTTCCGGCTGGACCGCATCGATTTTGCCGGCGCCCTGCACGATCCGGGCTCGGCGCTCCTGTTCTGCGGTGCGGGTCAGCGCGCGGAATGGACCATGGTCAACGGTCGGATCCTGGTCGAGAAAGGGCATTTGTGCGACCTGGACGAAGCGGAATTGTTCCATCGCGCCAATGTGTTGGCAGCGGAATTGGTGGCTGGGGCGTCCCGCCCCTGAAGCCCAGCCATCTCGTGATAAAGGCATTGCGCCTTTGTGCACCGCGCGGAAACTTGAAGATGCGCTGCGCGCTGGTCGCCGCCCACAGCAGTGATCAGCAGGTTGTTCGATCTCCATATACCCAAGGCCACGAACTCGCTGCTGGCCAAAGGCGCCAAACCGCACGACCGGGCGATCAGGCTTTCGCTTGAGCAGTCGTGACAGCTCTACAATCCAGTGACCAATGTTCAATTGTCCTTTTCGCT
Organism: uncultured Verrucomicrobiota bacterium; assembly: GCA_964580325.1. GTDB lineage: Bacteria > Verrucomicrobiota > Kiritimatiellia > CAYTQP01 > CAZOLK01 > CAZOLK01. Next base: position 30,305 of record CAZOLK010000030.1, read on the forward strand.
TGCTTTGGTAACCATGCCATGGTAGCTATGGCGCCATACTGATAAGAGCGGGAGATATCCATTATGTTAAAATACGGTTTGCGGATGATACGTGCGTTTTGTGCCCTGACAGCGGTCTTGCTTGGGACTGGTTGTTTTGAACCCTATGACGCGGCGCCGCCGGATGGGCCCAAACCGGATACCCGCGACACGGTCGCGTTCGATAAAAGCCGGAAAACTTTCGTGTATGCCACCCATGGCACCATCGATTCGCTGGACCCGGTCAAGGCTTATGACAGCGCGTCCGGCGCCCAGATCCAGAACCTGTACGAAACCCTGATCGCCTATGACGGCAGCGCCGTGGATACATTCATACCCGTGCTTGCCGAAGAAGTTCCGACCCGCGCCAATGGCGGCATCAGCGCAGACGGCAAAACCTACCGCTTCAAGATCCGCAAAGACGTGGTTTTTCACAGCGGCAATCCGTTGATGCCCGAAGATGTGCGCTACTCGCTCCTACGCGCGCTGGTGGTCGATCCCTCCGGCGGTCCCTGCTGGCTGCTTTCTTTTCCGCTGCTCGGGCGCTATGAGTCGCGTAAGGACGGCAAGATCGATCTGGATTTCAACGCCGTGGCGCGCTGCGTCCAGGTCGAAGGCGACGAGGTGGTTTGCCGGCTGCCCAAACCTTTTGCGCCGTTCCTTTCCATCCTGGCCGGCTATTGGGCGTCCATCGTCGACAGGCAGTTCGTCGCCGAGCAAGGCGGTTGGGACGGAAAATCCACGAGCTGGGAGCGTTTCAACAATCCGGATGAAGGCGCCGAGACGCTTTACGAAGTCGCCTCAGGCACCGGTCCTTACCGACTCGAACGCTGGACCAAGAAAACCGAGGTAGTCTTCAAACGTTTCGACAACTACTGGGGCGAACCACCTGCCACCGAAACCGCTATCTATAAAATCGTCGACGAATGGCAGACGCGTAAAATGATGCTCATGCAGGGCGACGCCGACGCGGTCGAAGTAGAGCCCACCTATTATAAGGAAGTGGATCAGGAAAAAGGCCTGAAGGTTTACCGCGATCTCCAGATGCTGATCATGCAGGGCGTGATTTTCAATATGGACATCAAAGGCGCAATGTTTACCGGCTCCGGCAAACTCGACGGCAAAGGCATCCCGCCCGATTTCATGCGCGACATCCATGTCCGGCAAGGATTGATCTGCTGCTGGGACCAGGACACCTATATAAACGACATCCTTGCCGGCAATGGCGTCACTATTTATACGCCCCATGTCCGCGGGCTGCCCTATTTCAACGATCAGGTCCGGCGCGAGCCGTTTGACCTGAAAAAAGCCGAGCAACATTTCCGCCAGGCTTGGAACGGCCAGGTCTGGGAAGTGGGGTTTGCCTTTGACGCACTCTATAACAGCGGCAACGATATCCGCGCCAAAGCGCTGTACTTGCTCAAGGAGAACCTGGAAAAGCTCAATCCCAGGTTCACCCTTAATGTGCGTGGTATCGAGTGGGCCCAGATCCTGGACTACCAGCGCCAGCGTCAGTTGCCCATTCTCAACATCGGCTGGGCCGCCGATTTTCCGGATCCAGCCAATTTCATGCAGCCCTATCTCCATTCCCAGGGCCTGTTCGCCAGCCGTTGCGGATACCGCAATCCCGAGGCCGACCAGTTGATCGACGCCGGCGCCTTGATTGTGGACCCGGAAAAACGACGCGACATCTATTATCGCCTGCAACAGATCTGGATCGAAGACGCGCTGGGTATTGTTATGCACCAGTCCAGGGGCAACCGCTATTTCCGCGACAAGGTCCAGGGGTATGTCTGGCATCCCATGGAAAACGCCTACCGTTTCGCCATGTTCCGCAAGACGCCGTAAAGGTCACGAGTCCGCATGAGTCTATGGCATTACATCCTGCGCCGCCTGCTGTTCATGGTGCTGGTGCTGTTCGGCGTCTCGCTGCTGGTCTTCTGCGTGCTAATGCTTATCCCGCCGTCCCAGCGGGTGGCGGCGTTTGTCAAGCACGAGAAAATCACGCCCGAGCAGATCGAGGAACTGATCGACAAATACGGGCTCAACGATCCGGCGCCAGTGCAGTACGGCCGCTGGCTGGGTCATGTGTTCCGCGGTGAGTTCGGCTATTCGACCACGGCCGCGGCGCCGGTGAGTGAAGGGTTCCGTCAGTTTTTCCCGGTCACCCTGGAACTGGTGCTGCTGGCCACGCCGCCGATCATTCTGTTCGGCGTGTGGCTCGGTACGCTGGCCGCAGTGCATAAAAACAAACCTCTCGATCATGGGATCCGCTTGTTCGCCATTGTCGGCTATTCGCTGCCTACCTTTTGGCTCGGGCTGCTGCTGCTCATGTTGCTTTACGGTGTCTGGGGCCTGTTCCCACCCGGCGTGCTGTCCGATGCAGGTCGCACGTTCTATTTCAGCGAGCGTGTCCGGCGCTATACCGGCATGGTCACCCTTGACGCGCTGCTCAACGGGCACGGTCGCCTGTTCTTTGACGGGCTCTACCACCTGATCTTGCCCGCACTCAACCTGACCGTCATCAGCAGCGCGCTGATCATGCGCCTGATGCGCTCCAGCATGCTCGAGGCCATGGGCCAGGACTATGTGCTGACCGCCATAGCCAAAGGCGCTGACCGGCGTACCGTCAACCGCGTGCATGCCCGGCGTAACGCATTGCTGCCAGTGATCACCGTATCCGGCCTGATGTTCGCCAGCCTGCTGGGCGGCATGGTCATCACCGAGACCATTTTCAACCGCAAGGGCATCGGCTGGTGGATGGCGCGCGCAGCCAGCCAGCTCGATGCGCCGGCCATCATGTTCAACGTCCTGTTCCTCGGCGCCATCTTTGTGCTGATCAACCTGATTGTGGATATCCTCTATGCCATGGTCGATCCGCGGGTGCGTCTGTCATGAACGAAAACAACCCAATCCCCGCAATCCGCAATCCGCAATCCACGCTTCGCCATTCCGCACGGTTGCGCGAATGGCTGTTTCTCTTCCGGCGCCTGTTCGGTAATCCGCTGACCGTAATCGGCTCGCTGATCATCCTGTTCTTTGCGTTGCTGGCCGTGCTGGCGCCGTGGATCGCGCCACCTGAGAACCCGGCCAAACCCTACATGATGCCCCATGACGGCTGGCGTGCGGAACCCTCGCCGCCTTCGCTCGCTCATCCATTCGGTACGCTGCCCGGCCAGTACGACACCTTCTACGGCATCGTCTGGGGCGCGCGCGGCGCTTTCGGCATCGGCCTCGGCGTGGTGGCCGCCAACCTGGTGGTCGGGCTGTTTCTCGGTGCGCTGGCCGGTTATTTCGGCGGGCTCGTGGACGAGGGCATTTTGCGCATGGCCGATATCTTCTACGCTATCCCGTTCCTGGTCCTGGCCATGGCTTTGGTCGTGGCGCTCGGGCGTGGGATCTATTCCATCGTGGTCGTGCTGATCATCTTGGGCTGGCCCACCTATACGCGGGTCATGCGCTCTGAAATCCTGGTCGTGCGCGATAGCGATTATGTGCTGGCCGCCCGTGCATGCGGCGCATCCCATGCCTGGATCCTGTGGAAACATATCGTGCCCAACTCCGTCTATTCGCTGATCATCCTGGCCTCCATGCGCATCGGCACCACCGTGCTCATGGCCGCGGCGCTCTCCTTCCTCGGCCTTGGCGCGGAGAAAGGGTTTGCCGACTGGGGTCAGATGGTCTCTACAGGTCGCGACTGGATCGTGGGTCCGCCCGGCAATCGGCTGGCCCATTGGCATGTGGTCTTTATCCCAGGCTTCACCATTGCCTTGTTCGTGCTTGGCTGGAACCTGCTCGGCGACGGTATTCGCGACGCGTTCGATCCTCGGATGCGGAGGAAATGACCCGATGCAACCGCTGCTGACCACCGAGAACCTGTACACCGATTTCCACACATACGAAGGTGTCGTGCGCGCACTGAACGGGATCAGTGTCACGGTCCACGAAGGCGAGATCTACGGCCTAGTCGGTGAGTCGGGTTGCGGCAAGAGCGTGACCGTGCGCTCCATGATGCGCATTGTCCAGGCGCCCGGCCGTGTCCGTGACGGGCGGATCCTGCTTTTCTTCAACCGCCGGGACCAGGCGTACGCCATCGATCTGCTGCGCCGCGGCGAAACCTACATGCAGACCATCCGCGGTCAGGAACTGTCCATGATTTTTCAAGAAGCCGGCGCCGCGCTCAACCCGGTCTTTTCCATTGGCCGCCAGGTGGGCGAATGTTTTCTGCTGCACCGTCTGCCCGAACTGCTGGAAGAAACGGTTGCAC
>CAZOLK010000031.1:0-34201 GCA_964580325.1 uncultured Verrucomicrobiota bacterium
CGCCGGACGCTCGCGCACGTCGGCGCATCCAGGCCACGCTGCTGTCCACGCCACCGCTCATGCCCAGGGCGACACGCGTCATGCTCCGCAACCCCGGTTAAATCTTGAACCCATCGGGAATGACCGTGTTTTTCGGGATCACCACGACGCCGTCGCGGATCGTGTACATTTCCGTGGCCGTGCCGTTTTCCTTGCCTTCGGGAGAGATGTAGACGCCATCGCCAATACGCGCGTTTTTGTCGATGATCGCGTTGCGGATGTAGCATTCGCGACCGATGCCGATGCGTAGCTGGCCGGGTTCGGTTTGCTTTTCGTAATAGTCCGCACCCATCAGCACGCTGTGCTCGATCACGGTGCCGGCGCCGACAATGGCGCGGATGCCGACAATCGAGTGCAGGATGCGATGGCCGGAAATAATGCAGCCCTCGGAGAGCAGACAGCGGTTCATGTCGCAACAGTTGATTTTTGATGGTGGCAGGAAGCGCATATGGGTGAAAATCGGGGCCGCGGCATCGTAGAAGCTGAATTCCGGCACAATTTCGGTCAGCGCAAGGTTGGTTTCCCAGAACGAACCGATGGTTCCGATGTCGCGCCAGAAATCGTCAAAGACATAGCTGTAGACATTGAAGTTGTCAATGGTGGACGGTATGATGTGCTTGCCGAAATCGCTTTTCGTTTCGTCGTCCAGCAACTCTTTGAGAACCTTTGCGTTGAAACAGTAGATGCCCATGCTGGCGAGGTAGCGCTCTTCTTGATACATAGGGGCGCGCAGGGTGTCGAGTTCCGGCGTGTCGCCCGGTTTTTCGACAAAACGGGTGATGCGGTGCTCGTTGTCCACGTGCATGATGCCGAGTGATCCGGCTTCGCGACGCAGTACGGGCTTGGTGGAAATGGTCACGTCAGCGCCGGTTTCGAGATGCTGGCGGATGACCCGGCGGAAATCAAGGCGGTAGAGTTGATCGCCGGACAGGATGATGATCAGGTCCGGCTGCTCGTCGAGAAAATAACGGAACGATTTGCGCACGGCGTCGGCCGTGCCCACGTACCAGCTTTCCGAATCTGGAGTTTGTTGCGCGGCCAGGATGCGGACAAAACCACGGTTGAACTCATCGAATTGATACGAATTGTGCACATGCTGGTGCATCGATACGCTGTTGAACTGAGTCAACAGGTAGATCTGGCGCAACCCGCTGTTGATGCAGTTGCTGATGGGGATATCCACCAGCCGATATTTGCCGGCAATGGGTACGGCGGGTTTGGCGCGGTCGCGCGTGAGCGGATACAACCGCGTGCCGGCGCCGCCGCCCATAATCACCGCTATCACTTTGGATCTGCCATCTATCTTCATTCTCATCGCATAGCCTCCGTAAATACATAAATAAAAAAGTAAACAATCCTAAAATTTCCAATATCAACGACACTTGCCTACTAAATCATAATCCATTCGCATATTTCAAACGAAACGATGGAAAAAATGGGGCGCATCGCCGAGTTCCGAGGCAGCCTAAAGGCTGGACTACAAACGCACAGAGGAATGGGCATGCGCGAGGACCGAACTGCTCGCGCAATTGCGACGCGGCGACTTTGATCTGGTCATTGCCATGGGCGCCTGGGCCGGCAAAGACCTGGCCAATGACGAGCATCGTGTACCGGTCCTGGTATGTTCCACGTCGAACACGATCACGGCCGGCATCATCCGCAGCACCGACGATTTCGGGTTCCAATGTGCGATCCGGACCGGTATCGATGCGAAAATGAAATAGGGATCAACCTGATTTCATGTGCTTGTGGTCCGTGATTGACAATGTGCATGTTTCGCGCTGTAATAGCGTTATGAAGAAATATGGTTGTGTTGGTGCAATAGTGCTGTTTATGGCAGTTATATCTGGCTTGGCTGGTTTGTGGCTGTATTACCGTTCGCGTCATCCTGTACCGGAGGCGGTCTTGAGCATGCCCGAAAGGGTGACGATCCGAGATAAGTTCGCGATTAAATTGCATATTACGAACAACCAAAATCAAACCATCTTGTTGGAGAGTGTCGATATCTCAAAATCTCTTCTTGACGGTTTTCATATACTAAAAACAGAGCCGATATGTGAACCTGTGTCACTTCATGTGTTGGGGCAGCGGAGTTGGCCTTTTGGGGTTGCAATGGCTCCAGGATCTGCTGTTATTTTGCATTTTCAGGCTATCGCTACCAATATCCCTGGCGAATACAGTGGTTTTATTGATGTATGCAATAAGTACCAAGATGCTGTGCGGTTGAAAGCGGCTTTAACGGTGTGGACGAATAGTGAAGATAGTGTGAAGCCAGAATGATGTTGAAACCCAAGATCCAGTTTTACACATCGATAGCAACCTTGTATGATGCGGGAATTCCGTTATCCAAGGCATTGCGTCAACCCATGCCTTTGCAATACCGAAGAGTGGCAATTCGCATGGCAGAGGCTATTGAGCATGGTGAAGGGACGTTGGCGGATTGCATGGCATTTTTTCCGCGACATTTCAGTCCGCTGGAAGTCCGTCTAGTTGCTGTAGGCGAACATACGGGCAGTCTTGAAATCGTATTGCGTGCTTTGGGGTCTTGGGCGGAGCGTCGTTTGAACACACTCAGAACAATTACCTCGGGATTGTGGTATCCTGTTTTGCTGTATACTGTTGCTGGACTGTGCATTCCGCTCATGGGGCTGGTTGCCGGTCATTTTGATGCAGCGAGTGCGGTCGCGCAGATGTTCCTTTTCTGGTTGACGCCACTGGCGATCCTTTGTGCATTCAATCTAATTGGAAAGCTTGTGCATGCACATAACTCCGTTTGGTTGGGCAATGTGCAGTTGTCCTTACCTTTAGTCAGTGTGGTTTGGCGCAAGCTGGATTATGCACGTTTTTTTCAGGCATACGCCCTTGGTCTTAACGCAGGGTTGGGTTGCGTACAGGCTGTTCATCTGGCAGCCGATGTCTGCTGTAATGCATCTATTCGCCAGCGGTTTCATTTGACCGCAAACCGTATTGAAGTAGAAGGTCTTCCTTTCTGGCAGGTTTTCAAGCGTTATATAGTATCAGGAGAAAAAAGTAATCCAGCCTTTTATCTCCTGGAATCTGGCGAAACAAGCGGTTACAACGATGAAATGGTCCGTAAAGTTGCTGACATGTATCAGCAAGATGCCGAAAACATGATTCGATGGTCGGCACGTTTGATACCGGTGCTGATCTACCTTGCTCTAATGGTTTACATCGGCTATACGATCATAATATTCTGGCAGAACCTATACAGCACGCTATTTGATATTGGTTAATGGAGATGGCCTAGAAGCGGAACATCAGCCCCAGGTTGGCTCCAAAGCCATCGACGTCAACATCGGTTTCGAATTCAAGGTCTTCAGTGTTATAGCGACCTGTAATTTCGAGCCAGCGATACAGGCCTTCGCCAAAGATAGAGATGGTTTCCGTCATTCTGTATTCCATGCCGGTCAGCAAGCCGAAACCCCATTCGCCATCAAAATCAAGCGATACATTTTTCGATATGCTTTTGCCGTCCATGGAGAAATAACCAATGCTGCCGCCCGTATATAGCTTGAACGTCTCCCGGTTGATCAAGTGATAGGCGATGACGCCTTCTATTGGCATCACATCCACCTTGATATCGCTGTCATCTTTGTCTTCGATGCCCGGAAAAAATGATGCGCGTAATTCAAGGTAACCTAACTCATCGCCAGTAGCTACAACACGGATGCCTGGTGCAAACGCGTGGTCTGCTGTTTTGGGTTTCCAATAAGAACCGTATAAACCTATGGCACCGTTGTCTTCGGCGAAAACGCCCATTACCAAACAAGTTATGATGCCCAACCAAACAATTGCTTTTTTCATTGGCTTCCTTTCATCGAACACAATGGATTTAAGAGTCACGAATTGTGCATTCAGTATGTCGAAAATCCATCAGCTATCAAGGCAAAAAACTGCACAAATCTTTTGGAGACGGCAAGTGGTCCTAACGCTCAAATGATTACGACCAAATTTCGCAAAAAGTTTCAAATTAAGGATCTCGCGATTCCGCCTAAAGATCGTCGAAGCCCGCGGAACCCTCCCCGGATAAGCCCATCGACCACCATCCAGCGCTTTTTCTTGCAATCCATGCGCCCATAATTTGGGATTAAATGTGTAAAATAATTTGAGGCCCAGCAGGTGGGCTGCGATACGTCATGGTAAAATGGTTCGTGGAGATGCGTAATTCCTCATTACCTTCAAGACGATAAGATTTATGAAAGAATCTGGATTTGTTATGTGTTTTTTCTTCTTTTCACCAGGCGATACTTTCGGTCATCGCATTTTACGAAGACATCTTTTCTTTTGGAAAGCATGTTGTAAAGTGAGTTTTTCTTTTTTTCGTTAAACATGGCATTGCGTTGATGCAGTTCCTGTACAATCTCGGCGGATGTCATCGGTTTGTTTTCGTTATCTTCCAGAATGGAAATCACTATGGGTAACATTCTCATTCTTTGGCGGATTTTTCCCTGCTTGGTCAGCAACGCATCAGAATCGACCGATTGCCCCGCGACGATTTGGTTATATTCCGCCTGCAATTGCTCGATACGCACTTTACATTGATTGATTTCAAACAGGATGGCTTGCATCCGCTCCGTCTGTTCGGAGGTTAAAATGGTCAGGTCTATGGTCATGATTTTCCTCTCTCAATTAAGTTTATAATATTATATGTTACAAAGGCGGTTATTCCAATGGTCGTTTATTGAACTTGGAAAATGGAAAAGTCGCAATATACCCATATCAAACAACACTATTATATTATTATACTACTTATTCACAAAATATCAACATTTAAAGTAAGTTAAATCTGCCATCAAGATTATAGATGCTTGTGCTGATGTTTGTACCTTGGTGGTTAATATGGCTACATGGCGTGAGGTGAGTGATGGTGTTCATGGATCGTGAGTTGCTTCAAAAAACGGAGATGTGTCCAGCCCGTTGTGTTTTTCGTAAAAAAGAAGTGCATTCCATGGTGTACGTGTTACTATATATTTACATGGTTATGAGTTAGAAAAGAGTGAGGGAATAAAGAATCATGAAGAAAAAGGGACTCTTGTTCCATACCGGTAAGCATAAAGGGCAAAAAATACCGCTGGAGGAAGAGCGTGAGATCATTGTGGGACGTGGCCGGGAGGCGGATATCCTTCTCAATGAAAAGATGATATCGCGTAAGCATGCTTCGATAACGGTTTCTGATGGCGCAGTGCATCTTAGAGATTTGGGCAGCAGCAACGGCATATTTCTCAATGGCAACCGTGTTTATGACGAGATGCTGGGTATTGGTGACCGGATTTTGGTTGGCGCTTCAATCATGGAATTGATTGAATTGGATAAGGAGGAACCGATCCCTGACGTCACTTTGTTGATAGAGAATGACGCCGACTTCATGATGACCAGCACTATACTCAGTAAAATGCCTGATTCGGTGGAAAATAGCAACGATGACCATGCAAATGGTCGTGGCGACGAGTAGTTTGAAAAGTTTTAGCTACTTTTCCTGAGAATCATCCAATTCACCCGTTTCCATCCAGGTTTTGATTCTGCTCAGTATCAGCGGCCAGCATTCGGCGCACGCTTCATAGGATGGATCCGAAGATTCAAAACAAATGTGGCTCATGTTAAGTTTGCTGATTCTTTCCTGTTCAGCTATTGCATAGATGACTTTGGATGGTTCTTCTATGACGTTTTTAGGAAAAGCGAATGTGTGCGATAATAAAGAGCGTTGAATCTCGAGGATTTCCCCTGTCGCAAATGTTTTGCCGTCTTCACTGAACCGGATTTGTGCGCCGGGTTGAGAGCCTATGCATTCCAGTGGCGCGGGAAAAAATTTGCCGGTCAGGCTTGGGTTTGTCAATGCATCCCAAAACTGATCGAGATGTGCTTTGATGTATACAGTTTGATGAAATTCCATGTTGTGTATTCCGTGTCAACGGATCAAACTATGGCATTTTGTACGCAACGAGTCAAGGGGATACGGCGATTTTTTATGAATCCGCTTGGAGCTCATCCAGCAAGCTGGTCACGCGGTCCTCAATAATTTCAAAAGCCACTTCCGTTGATATGTCGCCGATATCCGGCACATCCCAGTATTCGATACTGTTTGCCCATGTGGGGAACAGATCTTGCATTAGGAAGTAGTGTTCTTCATGCTCTAGGGCAATTGCGCGATCAGCATGGATCAGGTCCTGTTCTTCCAATTGTATGCAGGTGTGTCCTGTGCAGTTGAGTGGTATGCCGCGTTTTTCCAATGCTTCAAGGGTCCAGGGTGAGATATGGCCGACTACCAGGTGGGTCGCCAATCCACGGGAAATGGCGCACCATTGAATATCGCGACGATTTGCATGGTTGTTGAAGAAGGCTTCGGCAAAACGACTGCGGTAGAAATTTCCTGTGCAGATAAATAAAATGGTTGATTTTGCTGTTGAGTAGGGATCAATCAAGGAGCTGGTTCCTGTGCTGAGTGTGGTTTTCAATGCCCTGGGCTATCACCAGCGTTCGACCGATTTTCTTGCCATCTTCAATCACGTTAGCATCCATATAGCGAGGCTTTAAACGGGAGGTGCGTGTGCGCGGGTGACGATAAGCCATATAATCCTTTAAGCATTGATTTTGTTTTGGGACCAGGGCCATGGTCGATTGGTTGCCCATTTTTTTCGTGCATGTATCACTGCCATGACTCAATTTTTGACGAAAACCGTTCAGGACGCCAATCATGAAGTCGTTTTTCCGGTAACCTGATACATGCTGGTCTTTTTTATAGCGACGCCATTCTCGATTCAGGGATGTGGCGATAAAATCGTACACATAGGCCGCGATTTTAAGATTCTGTTCTGTACCGTTGAGTTCCAGGATAGTGCCTGTCTTGTTTTTGGGAACAATGAACGTTGATATCCAAATGGCATCGACGAAATAGAAGGCTTTGACTAAATGAGATAACTCGTATTCCCAGGCAGCGTGACGCATGGCGGCAGGTCCTGCGCAGAGGCTGTACATGCGTGGCGCGCGATGGTCTTGTTCAAGGTTGATATTGTATTTTAACATCAGCTCATGAGCTTTTCGCATTGCTGCTTCCGCTTCGTGAAGATTGGAACTTTCAGCCAGCGCCAGTAGCTTTTGCGTGCGCAGCATGATCTTGTCATTCTCGGAGCAATCATGTTGAGCCCATTTTTCACGCAATGTAGGAAACGATCCGTTGGATGCGGGATTGGCGCGAAGGAGTTTACAGGCTTTGCGGAAATGTGGCCCGTGGGGCGTTGAATCGCCGCCGAGTATTTCTTCGGCATACTGGTGGGCCATTTCATGACGCAGTACTTCGGTGATGCTGGCCCATGGATGATGCAAGATCAGGTCGCGGCTGAGTACAATTTCGCGCCGGCGTCGGGACCAATGACCCCAGTGGTTGGCCGAAGATGCTATGCGGAAAAGCGGTTTTCGTGGTTGTGGCAGGTTAAGGCATTCAACTTCGAGCATGATATGATCCCATTGCCAGGCCAGGCCGTGGAGGATTCGGCGCTCCAAATCCAATTGCGTCCGATTGTCCGGCTTCAAGTCGTTCGCTCCAGAAAGCGCTTTGGATTAGCGGAGCATATCTTGTGTTTGTCCTCATTTGTTATATGACGTGTACGAATGAAGAGATCGTATTGGTGGTTGTATGAAGGGAGTCGAGACAGGCTGATCATGAAATCGGTTCCGAAAAGCAAGCGATCTCGTACACATGCAGTATTTTTGGATGGTAAGCGCCGCAGTAACGAGCCCAATTTACGGTAGTAGCCAATGTTTGCACCTACAAAAGAAATATCGGTATACACCTGCTTGAAACGTTGCAGAAGACGCAGGACATGGGGCGTCCATCTTTTCTCGGACATGAAGTGGGCCAGGTTGACTTTTAGATTGCTGAACCTTTCCTGGTCCAGCCCCTTTTGCCAGCGCAACGGGTGGGTGCGTTTTTCGACCTGGGTCGGGTTGCCGCAGACAAACCCGCCCCGGTTACAGTGAGCTGTGATCGGAATGCCGCGTTCGATGCAGAAGTCATACACATAAGCGACTTTATGCTGCTCGTCACGCGATGAAGGCCAGGGATCGAAACCTAGTGCCGGGTAGACTTTGATCCCCGCGCAGGACATGTCCTGGCTTTTATCTTCAAAATGGCTGCACAGCAGCGGTTTTAAATCGTTGTTCAAATCGCGATGCAACGTGTTCAGCCCCATAAATGGACGAATGTCAAGAAGGTGGAGGGGGCTCTTGTCGTTATATTTCGCAATGCCATTGATGAGATCGTGAACTTGCTCGCTGATAGGTTTGTTTGGCGGTGGATAATGGACGTTGAAGTCGAGCGTCGTTGCGCTGAAATCGATCATTAGCGGTGTGAGTACGATTTTAGTGTATTCGCGGTCGAACAGCGTCAAGGTGCTGCCTTGGACAATGGGATTGTGTGGATCGCAAAGATATCTTTCCATTAACATAAACAAGCTGGCCGTATCATTTTCCATGACAACCAGCATGTTGATGTAACGTTCTAGGAATTTTTTCTGCAGTATGCGTCCCAGCATCCCGCTCCAGCTCAGATAACGTAACTTGTTGCGCAAGTCGCGGCGACATAGCAACCCGCTCAGGGCCGGATGGCTTAAATTCATGGCGTGCATATGGATATCATAGAAATACGCTGGCGCGGCTTGTTTGGGCGTGGTGCTGTTCATGAGGTGGCCTTCGCTGTTTTTGGGCTTTGAACAAAATACATGTCAAGAGGGCCTTTGCCTTTGACATCTATTTTCCCGCGATACTCACATATAAAATGGTCTTTTATCAGATAATACGTATAGGCTGAGACGTTCACCCTGCTGGCGGCAGATGCTGTTTCCATGCGATTGGCGATATTAACGGTATCGCCCCACAGATCATAGGTGAATTTTTTCTTACCCACCACGCCGGCGACAACGGCTCCGGTATGGATTCCGGTGCGCATCCGCCACTTAATGGCGGCATGTTCGTTGCGCTGTTCAATGAAGTGCTGTAAATTCAAGGCTAGCCGAACACAGGCTGAGGCATGGTTGGGCTGTTGCTGAGTCAATCCGCCAGCAATCATGTAGGCATCGCCGATGGTTTTGATTTTTTCCAGTCCATGCTGGTCAATCAGGTCATCGAAGACCTTGAAGATCACGTTTAATTCATGGACCATGTTGGCGGCTGGAATGGTGGCGACAGTGTTGGTAAAGTTGATGAAATCGGTGAACAGGATGCTGACTTCATCATGACGCCGTGGTTCGACAAGACCCGTGCCTTTTAATTCCTTGGCCACCTCGGCAGGCAGGATGTTGTACAGCAAGCGTTCGGTCTCCTCTTTTTCACGTTGCAGAGCCGCGGTTTTTTCCTCGACCAATACAGCCAATTCGCGGCGCTGCTGATCCGCGAGTTGGTGTTTGTATTGCTCCTGGCGCATTTTTTCGTTCATCCTTTCACGTTGCATCGCGTTGAATTGCTCGGCCACGGCTGCGGAAAAAAGGATTTGCTGGGCGACCACACCGGCTTGAACAAGCAGTGCGGCAATGGCTGCATTACCGTAGATGCCCAGGTAATACAAGGCATAACAGATTCCTCCGGCGCAGAAGGATATGTTTGCGATGATATAGGCCCTGGCGTGATGATCCCTGAGCTTGATCCAGCAGTGCAATGCCAACCAACTCACGACGAACAGCGCAATCATGGCCAGTAGGCTGTTGAGCAGATAGCCGGTCCGTCGAAACACAACGCCGACAGCCGCGACCGTGGCCAGTAACAGCATCAAGGTGTTCAGTGCTGCATGACCTGGGGGATGCTGTTTGCGCGTCTGCAAAAATGCCTGGGTAAAACGCAGAAAGAAAATCAGTAAGAGCGCCAGCAATACCCATGAAAAAATACGATCCCACTCCGGGATGGCTTGCCAGATCAACGCGAGGCTGTACCCGTTAATGTGCATCAAGTATAAAGCCACGAAAATGCTATACGTGGCAAAGAGGTAATAGGCGCGGTTGCGTATAAGAATGAACAAGGCCAGGTTGTAACATGCCAGACCGGTTATAATGCCGAACAGCATACCGTTGGTATAGTGCTCGCTCAGCGAACGGTTGGCGATAGACGATGGCCCGGGAATGACGCCGTTTCCGGGATGAAGCCATTCGCTCAACAGACTACCGGTCAGGATGAGGATAAAAAGCAGGATTAACCCGCTACATATGAAAAAACTTTTCATGCGGCTCAGTATAAGTTAAGCCGTGGCTGGGAACAAATATTTTCAAGGTCAGAATAAGGAGCAGTTATTTCCTTGGTTGCTCAGCGTGCAGGTGTAGGGCTCAGCGCGGCTTCGTTGGCCTTGCGCTATAATCCCGGCATTCCTGCAAGTACTCGGAATCGTGTGCTCGGGGGGGGGGCGAATTGGAATATCGGCCATTGCTGCGTTACGCGAGGCTATGGCGCGGGTACGGACTGGTCGTGGCGCCAGCGAACGTGAAATCCTGGCCTGGATCCAGCAAGCGCGCGATACGAATCGTATGGACCAGATCCTATTGGATGCGGCGTAACGGGTTGCCCGTGGGCATGGGTATCGTTACGAGGTTTTTCCCGTACAATAGTCAATTGACTTCCGCGTTGCGCAATCGAAGCCTCCACGATGCATTTGTTTATGAATGGCGTGCATATGAGGCGGCGCAGTTGGGTGCTCTGCCGGGGTTGCGCATTGTCACTTGCGCATTGTCACTTGCGCAACGAACGTGTTCTATGGGCTGCGTCACAGCATGGGCATGGATGGTGCCGCAAGATGTTGGGCTGCTGCATCTAACCAAGACTGACTTGGATAATCGTTACCATGCCGAATTGTCCATAATGTAGCACAAAGCCGAAAAAAGCTATCCGTGAAATTGCTCAGATTCGGTTGAAAAAAAGCTTGGTTAAGGTTCGCAACATGCAAGGATATATGGTATTGATATGAATGTTGTTGAGCTTGGTCTGCTGAACCTTATTTAGCCTTGACTTGACGTAACGAGCATTTAGGGTATATTTCTGTATACATGGGAATGGTTGTTGGTTTGGACGTGTGAGTGTTCCCCTGCTGAGGAGACAAGTTATGCTTTTTGATAATTTGACGACGGCGGAGATGAGGAAAATAGAAAAAATAGGGCGAATCAAGGTTTTTAATCAGGGACAGGTGATCATCGAAGAGCATGCCGTCGGGAATTCGTTCTATTTTATCGTATCAGGCGCGGCAGAAGTAAAAAAACATATCCATGGAGCCAAGTATAAGAAACTGGTGGGTTTGACGACCGGCGATGTAATTGGTGAAATCGGTTTCCTGGGTGTCGATTCCCGATCCGCCAGTGTTGTTGCTTTTACCGATTGCGAGTTGCTCGAATTTGATCGCGTATCTTTTGAACGCTTTATGGAACGCCACCCCAGGATCGGTTTGAAGACGTATCGTTGTATGGCCCGTGAATTGGCCCGGCGATTGGCCCAAGCTGATGAAGACCTGATGGACACCATACTCTGGGGGTTGGATCAAAAATCAAAGAGCACCATAGACTATAACGTCAATATACCCAAACGCACTAAATTAAGCATGAGCACGCAGGGCTTAGGTCACTTGACCTGCTAAAATCAATTATGATTTTGCTTGGATTCTTTGCCCGATTTGTGTACCAATGAACAAAAATTACGACATGTGTATGCAGGAATCTATGGTATGGATTATTCAGCTATAATAATACAGCATCTTCATCAAGCCCCGGATTTCATGGAGGTTTTTCTAACGCCCAGCGCCCCCCCTGTTTGCCGTAACGGTAAAGAAATGACCGTCATGTCTGATCAGAATCTTTCGCCGTACGACATTCAAGAGACACTGAAGTGGTTTAAAAGCCAATTATTCACGGGGAAAATGGAAGATCAGGATAAGGAAGAGGGGGCTTTCTCATTCGGATTGAAGAATGTGGGCCGTTTCAAAGTGATCTACTTTTCCCAGCGTGGCAGCTCTGTCGTTAAAATCCATAAAATACCAGCTAATATTCCAGTTTTCAAGGAATTGGTTGAAGATGACTGTTATGCGCAAATTCAATCGCATAAAATATTTGAGAAGCACCGTGACGGCATCATCGTGGTTACGGGCTTGAACAGCCTGCGAAACAGCACGTTTGTGTATTCCATGCTGAATGAGTTGAATAACTGCAACAGCAAGATTATTGATTATTTATACGGTTGAGCGTTCTCTGTCCTATTTGATGCCGCATGACATGTCCATCATCACGCAGCGCGAGTTGGGTACGGATATCATGACCATGGAGGACGGCATTCGTCAGGGAACAATTATTCTGCCCGATATCATGCATGTATCCGGCATTGAGAGCCGCGAGGAGTTCCTCAGCCTGACACGCGCGGCATCCGCGGAAATTTTGACTATTTTGAGCTATAACGCCATGGATGAGAAATTTCTGCTGTCGGAGATTCGTTCGATTATGGATAATAACCATGCCAAGAGCTTTGAGCATATGTTGCGCGCGGTGATTGTGGTTACACCTTCCATTCAGCAAGGGCGGTTGAATGCAGAGGTGTATACCATGATGAACATTGGCGGAAACAACAATCCTTATGCCAAGCGCACCTTGCGCCAATCCATCCTGAAATAGCAGGTCCATCCACACGGCAACCTTGATCAGTGTCAGACGGCTGGCAGCGTGATCGGCTATATTTTAGCAATTGTATTCTGTACAAAAGGACGATGGCCGTGATATAGCATGATCCGAGTTTAGGTGGTTGTGAGTTTGAACATTGGTCGTTCCGTGATGCAGGAACAAGATGTTGGGAAACTTTTTATGAGAATGTATTTCTTGAAATATGTTGTAACTGTTGTACTGATTGCGTGGATTTTCCCCGTAACGGCGCAGGAAGATGGTTGGACGCTTAATTTGTATGACGCCGCAATTCCTGATCGCATTGCTTCAGGTCGTATGGGAGGTTCCACGTTTGTCGTAGACCAGGCACGGATTGAAGACGGCGGCAGGCTTCATCTTGTTCAGGGACTTGGCGCTTTCCCTGATATTGAGATCATTCTTTTCTTCTTTCTCGGCGAGGGTGAGACCTTGGAAAACAAAGCATTGATCGTTTCGCCGATCCAGGAGTTTGGTCTGCCGCATATTCAACTCAATCTGCGCAATACAGAATCAGGTTTGATGGAAACCATCACCATTCTGGACACCTATGCCATGCGCCTGGAAACAGGAGAATGGCACCAGGGCCTTATGAAGGGAAGGATTTATCTCTGTCTCCACGATCACTTGAAAAGTTATGTGGCCGGGAATTTCACCATTTATGACAATACATATATTCCCGAAGAGGATGTTGCGGTCAAGGTTGTCGACAAGATTGCCAAGATGGATTTGATGATGATTGGTGGTCTTCTGTTGTCTTTTGTTGTTGTATTTATCAGTATACCCGCATGCCTTTGGATCCTTTTCATTGCGTTTGACGAAGGTATTAGCTGGGGATTGGCCTTGTTGCTGAGCGCCTTGCTGGCATCAGCCTTGATCGGTGCGGGCATCTTTTTCCTGTATGCCTATATCAAGGTGCTTTACCTGATCATCGCAGTTCTGGCCTGTTTTACGTTACATCTATTGCTGAGCCTGATCTTCATTTTCAAAAATCTTGACAGGACGTGGAAGCCCTTGCTTCTGTGTGTATTTGCATGCTTAGGTTCATGTGGTGGATCCTACATGGTTATGAGTAGTATGAGGGTTTCGTTCGGTCGACTTGGGGAGATCATTCAGGAACAGATAACCTTGCTTCAGGAACAGGCTGACGCTCAACTCGACCAATCGTCCACGGAATCGACCAATGATTTTTCCGTGTCCGCAATGATGTCCGATATTGAAGCGCAAGACAACACGTCGCAACAACCGGAGACGACAGGGGCGGATGTTGTGGCAACGCCTCTAGGACCAGAATCGATCCAGATTGGCGATATGGAAGGCAAAGTGCTGAAAATAATGGGTCGACCGCGCATGACCTGGGAAGTCGGTCCCAACAAGGTGCTGCGTTATCCCAGTGGTGAAATTCAAATTCGCAATGGCCGAGTTATCGAAATGAATCTGAAATATCTGAAATAGCCGATAAGGGTCTTAGGGTGTGTGCAAAAATAACGTCACCATCGAGGGGCCATTCATCCCATCCAGCTTCGTTGCGAATGTTTCTAACTAGTTCGATATTCCTGCAAATTCGCGCCTTGCTTCCACAATGGCGAAGTTATTTCTGCGCACGTCCTCAATTTCCCTGAGAGGATTCGCTGGATGGAGGTCTTTCTCCGGCTTCAGCTTCGGCATACGACTTTTCCGCAAGTAGCCGGTTTACACCGATACGAGATGCCAGGATATTGTCCCGGCTGAAATGAAGCAAGGTGTTTTGCCTGCCTTCAATAAATTGAATCACATACTCTTTAATATACGCTTCTTTATTACGGGGTCTGTAACCCTTAAAGAAATAGCGCACTTCTTCGTCTGTGTAGGGCTCAGACGCTTCATTGGAAATAACCATATATACAAAGTAATTGGTGGTGGTGTTCGGTCCGGTAAGCAGCGCGAATTGGACGCATGTGCCTTCCCGAAAATTCATTTCCGCCCATGGCCCAGGAAGATCTTCCATTTCCATAGGATTGACAACCCGAATCGGGAGGGAGTCAAGCCACGTGGTGGTGGTGAAAATACCGACCATTTCATCGGCATACATATAAGGGCGTATGAACCTGGTGAGTAAGGTCAATTGCGCGTTGGCTTTTTCCATATAGCCGAGTGCCGGATCGTCGATGATGCGGTTAAGTTCTTCTATGGATTTTTTCCCGGCTCGATGGTAATAGTCTTCCCAGGCAAAGGGCTTGGGTGCTAGTGGGGCGTCACTGCTTTTTTTCTTTTTACCGCTACCGCCACAACCGGACATGGCCATGCCAAGTAAAAGGCTTATGACAAGTGCGATAGGGATGAAAGTTCTCATAACGTCGTACTCCTTTTCATGATTCATCGGTTCGAGCTTGGTTGTTTTCTTATTCTAATGGCTGCTCCGCTGTCGGTAGGGGCTTATTTGCCGGATCAGGGTGGGGCGTTGAAAAAGTCAACCAGCCGATGGCATTCAAAAACGCGATGGTTATAGCTATTGGGCTGATGAACCGGATGAAGATGCCCCATACAGAGGCCAGGGTCACCACATGTACTTCTGAGTTATGCGAGGGATCGTCTTTCAAACCGGCCATCAGGCTGGTAAGATGTACATCCGCGAAATTATGCGATCCGTTGCGTATTTCGTCCACGGCCTTGCGCGTACCCCAGATCCAGCCCACGAAAATAGATATGAACAATCCTCCCAGGGGAAGCAGCCAGTTCTGTGAGAAGCTATCCATACAGACTAAAAAGGAAGCGCTCGTGCTGCCGAAAATGGCAACCAAGATTTTCTGTAGTATGACAATGCGATCCCAGTTTTCGATACTTACAGCAGTTAAACAGCCCAGGATAAATATCATGGTTCCGAGTATGATCGTGGCTTTGACACGCGACCATTTCAGTTCATCGACAAAGTACGCCGTGACGACTTCCAATAGACTGATACCCGAAGTCAGGGCTGCGACGAGCAATAAGAGAAAGAACAGGCTGGCCCAGAGAAAACCGAACTTAATTTGCGAGAACACGGCGGGAATGACTTTAAACACCAGGCCCGTGCCCTCGGTCGGTTCGAATCCTAGTGCGAATACCGCAGGGAATATGGCTAGACCGGCCATCAGAGCCACCAGCGTGTCCAGGGCGACAATAGACATGGAAGAAGTAAAGATGTTTTTGTTCTTGTCCAGGTAACTGCCGTATGTAATCATTGCGCCCATACCTAGGCTGAGCGAGAAGAAAGCCTGTCCCAGAGCTTTTAGAATAGTTGCTGTTTTGATTTTGTTGAAATCTGGGTTTAAATAGAAATGCACGCCGGCCATGGCGCCTTTCAGGGTTATACCGCGCAAGATCAAGGCGAGGAGCAGGACGAATAA
Organism: uncultured Verrucomicrobiota bacterium; assembly: GCA_964580325.1. GTDB lineage: Bacteria > Verrucomicrobiota > Kiritimatiellia > CAYTQP01 > CAZOLK01 > CAZOLK01. The sequence goes on from CAZOLK010000031.1 coordinate 16,070, forward strand.
AAGGGGCATCAGGATCTTTGACCATTTTTCGATACCGCCTTTGATACCACGACAAACAATGCCGATGCATAACACCATGAACAGAAAATGGCAGAAGATCACAGTGCCGGAATTGCCGAGAAACCCATTATAAAGATCGGTCGCTGCATTGTATATGCCCTGGTTGGATAACGTTGTGTCCCCAGAAACAAAGTTTATGCTTCCTGTCATGCCGTACCAGATATAGCCCAGCGTCCATCCAGCCACCACGCTATAATAAGACAGGATAACGAATCCGGCCAGCACGCCCATGAACCCGACGACCGTCCAGCGGAAGCGGAAGATAAGGCCGCCGATGATAAAGGAAAGCACACCCCAGCCCCACTGCTGGAAGCAGAGCAGGAAAAAACCGATCAGCATCATGCTCAGGCCAAAGAAATGGGCAACGTTGGAGTTTTTGGGATTCAAAGCACTGAATGCGCCCACGGGATTGCGCTGGGTATGACGGCCCAGCGTGATTTCGCAAATCATGATCGGCAGGCCGATGACGGTAATACAGATCAGGTAAATCAAAACAAAAGCGCCGCCGCCGTTTTCGCCGGTCAAATAGGGGAATTTCCAAATGTTACCCAAACCTACCGCAGAGCCGGTCGCTGCCATAATAAATCCCAGGTTTCCGCTCCAGTGCTCTCTGCCGTTGGAATCAGCCATGCTTGCCTCGCTTTTTTTATCCCTTGTGCCGATAGGTGATACGACCTTTGCTCAAATCGTAGGGTGAGATTTCAACCGTGACCCTGTCTCCCGTGGTGATTTTGATGAAATGCTTGCGCATTTTACCTGAAATATGAGCAAGTATTTCATGATCGTTTTCCAGTTTTACTTTGTACATGGTTGCCGGCAGGATCTTGGTCACTACGCCGTCCACTTGAATGACATCTTCTTTTTCTTTCGCCATAGAATCTCCATTTATTCATCGCATAAATTATTGAAATTAATGCCGAAACCTACAATGATTGTGCGATGAATGCAAGATAGCTTTTCAGAAAAAAACGCTTCGGCCTGTAAAATAATAAAATGGTACACGTCCTAAGAACCCCACAGAAAAATAACATGCCATTTTGATGGCCAACTATCCCATCCAGCGGCGTTGCAAAAACTCGAAATATTCCAACATTCCTGCGTTTTTGCGCCTTGCTGGGCTGGGCAACTTGACTCCCGTGAACCCTTAGCGTTTCATAACGATAAGATAAGCCCAATTCACGATGACCAGGATCAATCCGCCGAAGATGAGAAAGGTTGTCTGTTGTGATGTGACGCCCTCAAATCGCAGTCTACGGCAGCGAAACAAAACGACAGCCCATGAATACATCACATAACCGAGAAGCAGCAACATCGCAGCCATGGCCAAAGGTTGCATGGCAAAAGCAGCCATGATCCGGCCCTGCAAGGCCAAGTCAAGCGTTCGCGAGGCGCCGCATGTCGGACATGGAAGCCCGGTCCATTGTTTGAAGTGACAGCCTGCCGGTTCAAAGTTGGGCGTGATTCGTATGAATACCAAAACTGCGATTAAATAACCTGACAGCAGTATGCCGAAAACTTTCTCAGGATCGAAGCGATCCGGCGCTTGCCGACGCCAGGTTAATTGAATGGGGGCAAACAACCCCTGACACGCATTTTTGAATTCAATACCCATGCATCGCGCCACATAATTCTCATGGCGCGATGCCGAAAGGCTGGGCATTGGATGTGAAAACCGCCTTTTTATACCAGGACGAGTTCCTCTTCCTTCACCACATCGTACTGGGCATCGATCTTCTGTTCAGCCTCAGACCAGTGCTCGCTGGAATCACCGCAGAAGTTATGCTTTTCGGCAATAAAATAAGCTTCGATCTTAATTTTTTCAATGCGTTCTTCTTCGCTGATCTTTTCTTTAACAGGCTTGATTGCTGCCGATTTCTTTTCAACGATCTTGGCTCTGGGCTGCGCTTCAACCTTAGCTTTGGGCTCCTCGATGTTGACCACGGGCGCCTTCTCGGTTTTCAGTGTTTCAATCGCCTCTTTCGCAGGCGCTACAGTTTCTGCTTTTGTTGCTTTTTTTCTAGCCACAACCTTCTTTGCTCCCTTATTAACTGTTGATTTTTCAGTTGATTTGGATTTTGCGACGGAACTTGACCGATCCGTCGCGCTTTTGGTGCTAGACGTTTTTTTGGCAGACGTCTTCTGTTTGGCGGCAGAACTCCTGGTTTTGCCGGCACCTTTCAAAATCTTTTCCGTCGTTTCCGATGTCGTCTCTTCCAAACTCGCTGTTTCGGTGGTAAATTCATTCTCTCTTTTGGTTGACTTTCTTGCCATTATAACGTCTCCGTTTCTCCCTTTTATTAATACCACTTTACGGCTGTCTTACCAGTGTGAGCTTTTTATTGCAATCAAGAAAAGTGTTAAAAATTTATGTTATTATGTTTTGGATTTTATAATATCTTAGGCCCGTTAATGTTGACAACGAAAATTGAAAACAGGAAGACCATGATTATAGAAAGATTCATAAGCGAATGGTTGCGTGAAACCTTTTGCGACACATTTCCCGACAAGGACCTTGGCGATGTCACGGCGATAACGGCCATGCCTTCCACAAATGAAGCCTTTGGCGATTTCCAATGCAATGCTGCCATGTCGTTGGCGCGCGTGCTGAAAAACAAGCCGCGCGACCTTGCCGAGTCCGTGGTTCAAACCGCGCAAAAACCGAGCTGGTTGATTGGCATGGAAGTCGCCGGTCCCGGGTTCATCAACCTGACGGTCGATAACGGTTGGCTGGCCGGTCACTTGCAGGCTTTGGCCGAAGATTCGCGTCTTGGTACGCCAAGGGTAGGGCAGGGGAAGACTGTTGTACTGGATTATTCGAGCCCCAATATCGCCAAGCCCATGCACATCGGGCACATTCGGTCAACGGTCATCGGCAATGCGTTGGACCGGATTCATCGCTTTCTCGATTACCATGTCATTAGCGACAATCACCTCGGTGATTGGGGCACGCAGTTTGGTCTCCTCATTCTCGGCTATCGTCATTTTGTCAACCCGGCGATGCTCGATCGGTCACCGGTGGAAGAGCTTGAACGCTTGTATGTGGAGAGTGCGAACAAGGCCAAGCAAGATCCTGCCTGGCGTGACCAGGCACGCGCGGAGTTGGTCAAGTTGCAGCAGGGCGACGTGGAAAACAGAGCGTTATGGGAGAAATTTATCGCTTTGAGTCAGGCAGAATTCCAACGCATGTACAAGCGCCTGGGCGTGTCGTTCGACCTGACGCGCGGCGAGAGCTTTTACAACGACAAACTGCAAGGTATTGTAGATGCGCTGACAGAGGCTGGTTTGGCGGAGATCAGCGACGGTGCCAGGGTGGTTTTCCTGGACGAGGAAAAGAAGAATGTGTGCATGGTCCAGAAGAGTGACGGCGGTTTCAATTACACGACCACGGATCTGGCTACCGTGCGCAGTCGGATTGAGGAGTTTCAGCCCCATGCCCTGATCTATGTGACCGACGAAAGGCAGCAGCAGCATTTCCGTCAATTCTTTGAAATCTGTCGGCGTATGGGGTGGCACACACAACTGATCCATGTCTGGTTTGGCTTGATGCGGCTGCCGGAGGGGACGTTCTCCACGCGTGACGGCAATGTGATCAAGCTGGAAGATTTGCTGGATACGGCTGAGACCAAAGCGCTGGCCATGGTAAAAGAGGCCAGTCCCGACATGCCGAAAGAGGTGCAGCGCGAGGTGGCTCGGGCTGTGGGCCTGGGCGCAGTCAAATACGCCGATTTGAGTCAGAATCGTCAGAGTTTGATCACGTTTACCTGGGAAAAAGCGCTGGCGCTCAACGGCAATTCCGCACCCTACCTGCAATATGCCCATGCGCGGATCAACAGCGTGCTGGACAAGTATCGCGAGCGTTTCCCGGACCTGAATTATCACGATTACCCCATAGTGATCGCGGATGCAGTGGAGCGGCGTTTGGCTTTACGCTTGTTGCGTTTCGCGGGCGCCGTGGTGAAGGCCGCGGAATTGTTCCGGCCCAATATTCTGGCCGACTATCTTTATGAACTGGCCCAGGATTACAGTACATTTTACCAGAATGTGCCGTTCCTCAAGGCTGAGCAGGGTGTGCGCGAAAGCCGCCTGTGTTTGTGCGAGTTGATCGCACGCACGTTGCGCCAGGGGCTGGACCTGCTGGGCATCGAAGCACCGGAGCGCATATAAGCGCCTGACGCGCCGCATACACCATGGAGCTGACGATGAAAATCCGGCAGGGAATGGGATGGCTTGCAATATTGGTCATGACCGCTTGTTTGGCGCGCGCGCTGGCACCGCATGAGGTGTTGCTGCTGGTCAACGACGCCTCGGCGGCCTCGCGCGATTTGGCCAACCACTATGCCTATTTGCGCGGCATACCGGGCAGGAATGTCGTGACATTGCGGTTGCCTGTTGAGGTTGTCAAGCCTCCCTACCGCATGATGCGCACTGAATTCCATCGTCTTATTATAGAGCCTGTTCGCGCCCTGGCCCATCAGCGCCAGGTGGATCGCCATGTGAAGGCCTGGGTCTACTCAGCCGATTTTCCGCTGCGTATCCAGATGGAATCGGGAACCGATCTCTCGTTGACCGGGGCCACCTTGCTGGGGGACGGACACGTTTCCGTCAAGGCCGTGGACAGGGGCACGTGGATATCGCCGTATTATCGCGGACCGGATGCGACCAACCTTTTTTTACAACCGAGTGCATCGTTTGGCCCGACGTATGACAGTGCGTGCAAGGGCGTACCGTCCATGATGCTGGCCTTTACCGGTAATCGCGGGTTGAGTCTGGCGGAAGCCCGGATCGTGCTGCAACGCGGCGTTGCGTCGGACAGCACTTTTCCCACTGGCGATGTCTACTTTATTTGTACATCCGATCACGTGCGTTCGCGGCCACGTGAATGGCAGTATCCGATCGTGAGAAAAGCCTTGCACGAACGAGGCATCCACAGTATCCTCGCAGCGGATTTTCCGCAGGGAGAAGCGCGTTTGTTAGGTTTACAGACCGGTATGAGCACTGTGCAACCCGCCTTATATGGCGTTTATATGAAAGGTTGCATGGCCGAACACCTGACCAGTTTTGCGGCTGCGTTTGATGAGCCAGATCAAACCAAGTGTGCTCAATGGTTGCGAGCCGGTGCTGTCGCCACTGCGGGCACCGTGACGGAACCGCGCGCAAATTGGCATAAATTCCCCAGCGCCTTTTTTTTTCTACATTACAGCAGTGGTTGCTGTGTGATGGAGAGTTTCTATCAATCCATTCGATGTCCATTACAGACGCTGCTTCTGGGGGAGCCTCTGGCTGCGCCCTGGACAAAGAATGTGATCGTTTCGCTGGAAATGCTGCAGCGGGATGACGGAGCGTTAAGGTTGAGTGGCGTCGTTTTGCCGCCGCCAAAAAAGGCGTTCCAGCGCATGGATTTTTTTCTTGATGGAAAACGGTTGGATCATCCTGGCGGCGCTCCTTTCATCACGCTGGAGCATGTTGCTGACGGGTATCACGAACTACGGGCCGTGGCAACGCTGGGGCGTCGTGTGTATGCTTATGCGACGGGCATCAAGGGGCTTGTTGTCAATCGCCAGGGGCGGAGCGTCAGCATGCATGATACGCCGCATGGAACCGTTGAATTAGGCGGCACCATCAAGGTGCGGATTGAAGCCACGGGAACGCCAGCCCTGCTTGGACTCATTTCCCGTGAGCAATTGCTGGCAGGCGAGACACAGACCAATGCCTTGGAGGTAGAGCTTGATTTGCAGCGCCTCGGTCGCGGCGAACTGATGCTTCAGGGGGTTGCGCATTATACCGATGGCTGTGAAGTGCGCGGTTTGCCTGTGCCAATATCGATTCGTTAGTTTGTGAATCAGCTTGACCTTTTTTGTTTTTTCTGGAATAAACACAACCGTTTGAACGTTCATCATATATGTGGACGATTTTCGTGAGGTAGAACTTTTTGAAAGGAGAAGATTTTTTGAGAAACAAATGGTTTTTATGGATGGTGAAAATGCTTGGTCTTTTGATGGTTGCACTACTCTTTATAGGGTGCGGGCAACCTCAACAGCAGAGTGGTGGTCCCAAAGTCAATAAAAATACCATCAAGTTGCTTTTTACTTATGGGTCCGAGAAAAAAGCCTGGATCAAGGAAGTGACCCAAGAGTTCAACGGCATGGATCACAAAACGGCCGGTGGTAAAAAGATTCATGTTGAAGCCGAGCCCATGGGTTCCGGCGAAGCGGTCAACAAAATCCTGGACGGAGAGAGCAAGCCGCACATCTGCAGTCCGGCGTCCGATGCTTTCATCAAGCTGGGCAATGCCTGGTCCCAGGATCGTGGCGCTCAGGAGCTTTTTGGCGAAAGTAAGCAATTGGTCCTTTCTCCAGTGGTCATCGCCATGTGGAAGCCCATGGCTGAAGCTCTGGGGTGGCCTGAAAAGCAATTGGGCTGGTCCGATATTCTGAGCATGGCCAAGAATGAAAAAGGCTGGGAAGCCTATGGCCATCCCGAGTGGGGTAAATTCAAATTCGGCCATACCCACCCTGACTTCAGCAACAGCGGTTTGATTTCGCTGCTGGCCGAGGCTTATGCCGCTGCCGGGACCACGGGGCGCCTGACCATGGATATGATCGAGAAACCTGAAACCGCTGAATATATAAAGGGCATTGAAAGCGCCATTGTGCATTACGGTCGCTCCACCGGTTTTTTTGGAAAGAAAATGATGAAAAACGGTCCGAGCTATCTCAGTGCCGCCGTGCTTTATGAGAGTATCGTGGTTGAGTCTTATGATCCCAAGCACAACCTGGCCCAACCGCTTATCGCGATCTATCCCAAGGAAGGAACGTTCTGGAGCGACCATCCGGTTGCTGTGGTTGAGCGCGATTGGGTTACGCCGGAACAACGTGAAGCGGCCGATATTTATATTAAATATCTGCTCGAAGACCGGCAGCAGGAAAAGGCTATGAAACACGGGTTTCGTCCGGCCAACCTGAATATCAAACTGGGATCGCCGATAGACGAAGCCCATGGCGTGGACCCGGACGAACCGAAAACCCTGCTGCAGGCGCCCAAGGTCAAGATCATCGAAGCAATCCGCAAGCTGTGGAAGGCCAATAAGAAGCACGCTCACGTTGTGCTGGTGCTGGACGTCTCCGGCAGCATGAATCAGAATAACATCATTGCCAAGGCCCGTGAAGGCGCCCTGCAGTTGATCGATCTGCTCGGCGAGAAGGATATCTATTCGCTGTTGAAGTTCAATGACCGAACAGAGTGGTTGGATGAGGGCCTGGTTGTGGGCGCGAACCGTCAGCGTTTGAAAAATACGGTCAGCTCTTTGCAGGCGGGCGGCGGCACGGCGTTGTATGATGCCATCAGCGAAGCTCATAAACATATGTCGAATAATTCGAAAGAGGACATGATTTCAGCGATCATTGTACTTTCCGATGGCGAGGACCGGAACAGCACGCAAGTCACGCTGAATCGCCTGATCGAGCAGATCAAGTTCAACAGCGAGCAGAAAACCATCCGGGTTTTCTCCATCGGTTATGGCGAAGAAGCGCCCGGCACCGAGTTGGAGAAAATTTCGGATACTTCGCAAGGTACGTTCAATAAAGGAAAGCCCGAGAATATCATCAAAGTATTCAAGCGCGATATCTCGTCGTTCTTCTAACCTGATTCTAATATCTTTGAAGTTGTCAAAGTGAAAAGATTGGGTGATATTTTATATTACAATAACATGACAAAGTGGTTATGAAAACCACTGTATAAAAAGAAAGGAAATGGGTATGTTCTCGAAGATGAAAAGAAGTGTTGCTGCCCTGGTACTGGCAGGTTTCTTCGCTGGCATGGCGCACCATGCTGTTGCCGCCGAAAACTGGAGCGAATGGGCCGAAGGCTGGAAAAAAAACCTGGGCAATATCTGGGAGACCACCAAGGCCAAAACCAGAAAAGCGCTGGATCCGGATAAGTTCAAACCGCAGAAGCCGGTCGATATTGGTATTGCTTATGGTACGGAAAAGAAAAAATGGCTGACCTGGGCCGTTGAAGAGTTCGCCAAGACTGAAGTTGGGAAGTATGTCAAAATCAACCTGATCCCCATGGGTTCGGTGGAAGGTGCCAAAGCCGTGGTTAACGAAGACAAGCGTATCCATGTCTGGTCTCCTGCCAGCAGCGTGGTCGAAGCTTTGCTGACCGATCCGTGGAAGCGCGCCCACAACGACAAAGACCCAATCCTGTCCGACGCGCCTCTGGTGCTGACGCCGATGGTCATCGTCATGTGGAAAGATCGTTACGAGGCTTTTATCAATAAGTATTCCAGCGTAAATTTCAAAACCATTGCCGAAGCGTTGAACGAGCCGACCGGTTGGAAAGGCATTGCCGATAAGCCGGCCTGGGGGCCGTTTACATTTGGTCACACCAAACCGTCCCATTCCAATAGCGGTCTTCTGGCCCTGGTGATCATGGGGTACGATTATTTCGATATGTGGCGTGGTCTGAAAACTGACAACCTGATGGACGAAGGTTTTCTGAAATGGCTGGAAAATGTCTGCGAATACGCGGATTCCGATATGACCAGCACGGGTACGCTGATGCGTGACATGCTGCGCTTCGGTCCTTCCAAGTACAACGCCGTTATTGTCTACGAAAACCTGGCGTTGGAAAACTTTGAAACAGCCAAAGGCCGTTGGGGCGAAATCGTCATCGTTTATCCTGATCGTAACATCTTCAACGACAATCCGTATTATATTCTCGACGTACCGTGGAGTTCCAAAGAGCAACAGGATGCGGCGCAGTTGTTCCAGGATTTCCTGTTAAATCCGGAAATCCAGAAAAAGGCGCGCGACCAGTTCCTGTTCCGACCGGCCAGCTTTGATCTGCCGATTGTCGGTCAGGGCAGCAGCTTCGAGAAATTTGCCGACATCATGAAGCTGGACGTTACGGTAATCAAAAAGCCCAAAGCGGATGTGTTGGAGTTGTTGATCAACCAGTGGAAACGTTACGCTGAATAAACACTGATCTGTTCGTATGTACATGGGAGTGTGGTGGTCGATCCTCGCGATTCGCCACCCTTCCCATTTTAAAAGAAAGAAAAGGAGTTAAGCCATGATAGAAGAGAATGAAGGCGGCGGTAGCGCACCCAATAAATTGGTTCTGCTGGGACGTATTCCCTGGACGTTTCTGATTATTATTTTTGCGTCCATTGTTTATGCCATTCCCAAGGTCGATTTCATGGTCGGACCTATCGGAACGGTGTTGACCCTGGTGTTCATTGTCATGGGTGTTGTGGTATTGATGATTCAGTTCTTCAAATCCGCGGATATCAGCACTATGGCGTTTATCGCGCATCAATGTTTTTCCGTATTGGCCATTATCCTGGCCACGATCCTGATGACATTGATGAAAACCAAAAAAATGGACATGACTCCGACGACTGAAACCATCTATTGGATCGGTTGTCTTATTTTGCTTGCGGATGTGATCCTGAGTCCGATCAATTCGTTCAGGACCGCGAAACGCAACCTGCAAATGGGCACGTAAAGCGTTCCTTTTCCTGTATGCGGCGGTGGGTATATATGGATCCGCCGTCGCATATTTTTTCAGCTTTCCTGTTCACAATCTTGTGCAAGAATATTCGGAAGAATCGTCTTTTCCTCTGTCGCTGTTTGAAGTTGAGATCGATCACCGCGGCTCTGCGTCGCTTCAATACGTCGCACGTATACACTTCCGATCGACTGGCGCATGGCTGGGATATTCAGGGCTTGCTAAAAGCGCTTGAAAAATTGGTGTGGGAGTTCGGAGTTGGTCTGCTATGATCTACGAATCTTCCGGTTCGTCGTTTTCGTCCGCCAGTTCCTCTCTCCATGGGTCGGGTTGGGCTAGGCGCGTTTCGATGTGCTCTTTTAATTCGTCCAGTTCGGATTGGATCCGCTCGTGTTCCGCGATCAGGTTGTTCAGTTTGGTCTGGTTACGTTCCAGCTTTTCCATGAACGAGGCGAAGCGGTCGATCAGGTATTGGTGCAACTCGTCGGCCTGCTCGTGCAGCATTTCAGCGGTCTGCTGGGCGTAGTCTTCCGGGTGATAGACCTCATCGGTGAACCGTTCGATCAGCAACCACTTGGTCACCACAATGGCTCCGCCAGACATGAGCAGACCGAGACCGGCCAGCAGCATGCCCAGTTGATCGAAACCGGTCGTCATCATGATGAATATGCCGATCAGCGACGAGACGCCGCCGCCTTTGAAGGCGCCGGGCAGCATTTGGTGCGGGTCTACGCGAAAACGGTCCCAACTCACTTCCCATTCAGTCATGGTTTCGATTTTTTTAGCCAATTCGTCGAGTACCCGCGGTCGCCTCGATTCCATGTGGTCCACCAATTCCCAGTAGGCGCGCGGCGTATCTCCGTGCGCATCGTCATGGGTGGTCAACTCGCTTTCCATGGCACGCAGGCCGTCGGCCAACTGCTTTTCCCATTGGCTGATCAGTGCTGGATTATGCTTCTGAACATGGGCGCGGAATTCGAGACACAGGTTGCGCAACCAGTTTTTCAGCGGCGCTACGCTTTTCATGATGTCGTTCTTCATGTTCAAACGCATCAGGGTCTGAATGGTCAGGCCGTCGCGAAAAAGGTCGCGCGCTTTCTCGGTCTCGCTGTCGTACCGCTCGGTGTACTGTTCGATCAGCGTGCGTGCATGATCGAGCGCCTCGATTTTCCATCGCTCCAGGCAGTTTTGGATGCGCTCGGCCATTTCCTGGTCGCGCTTCATTTCCTGGCGCTGCTTGTCCAGCACCGCGGTGGCGTCTTCCATGATGCGCGAAGTGGCTCGAATCACGGAGATCAGTTTCTGGAACTGGGGGTGGCCGCCGGTCACGGTGGTTTTGATGAACTGGCGCACCTTGTGAAAACCGCTCTTGCTGCGCTTCTGCATTTCGAGTTTGGCCGAGGTGACGAAAATTTCGGCGGCAGGCACCTTGTGGTCGTCGGCCAGTCTGCCGAGTTGGGTCACATTGGTATCCAACTCCTCGACCGTGGTCAAATCGGCCTGTTGCAGCACGAACACCACTTTGCGGCGCCACTTTTCGTGCACATGATCCAACAGATCCCAGGCAGACTGGGTATATGGGTTGCGGGCGGAGAAGACGAAGAAGACCAGGTCGCTCTTGGGGATGAATTCCTCGGTCAGTTCCTGGTGGTTTTCGACCACGGTGTTGGTGCCCGGTGTATCCACGATGGCGATCCCCTTCAGCATGCTCTTGCGCCGACCGATGCGCTTGACCAGCGACTGGGTCATACTCTCGCCGTCCTGGTCGGCATAGGTGATCTGGCAAATGGTGTCGGTGCAGGGCGCCGCGTCGACCTGGCAGATTTCCTCCTTGAGCAGGGCGTTGATAAAGCTGCTCTTACCCGCTTTGACTTCGCCGACCACGACGAAACGGAACGGCTCGTGCACATCGCGTCGCAATCCGCAGACCTGTTTGCGCAGTGTGTCCTGGTCCAGATCCATGGTCATCCGTTCCAGGTCGGACAACAGGTTATCCAACCGAATGGCCTGCTGCTGGTAGGTTTCATCCAGGATAGGGGAGGTCATGTTTGGCGTTTCCCGCTCCATATCGGCTTAGTAATCGAACCAGCCCAAACGATCTTCGTAGTTGCGATAGAGTAATCCCAAGATGCGCATGGTGACGATCCAGGTGTACAGCCAGAGAAACGACATCATGAAGGTTCCGAGCAGCAAATTGTAATAAGGTTTCTTAGGCATGAAAAAGAGTATCGCGATAGTACCACCGACGAGAATGACGCAAATAAATGCCCAAAGGCACAGGGTGACGAAATAACCCGGCAGGATCTTCAGTGCGCCGATTAGGATTTTGAACAGATTCAGCCCGGCAAAAGAGTCGTGGACTGCTACGCTGACCATGCCCATGGGTATGAGCAGGATGCCGACCACAAAAAACACGCAGGCGCTGGTAAAAAAATACAACCCAGGACCTCGCGTCAGGCCCTGTTGAAGCTGGCGAAAGATTTCCTGCAAAATCGGTTCTGACGATGCACCTGGAGGAGGTTGTGTCAGGGATTCACTCGGCATCCCGCAGTATATGGCGCATCCCAGCAGGATAAGGCTGCCAAGAAAGGTGATGATCCAGACACCGGAGAAGAGGATGAGCGGTCGGATGATGTCGTCCCACAAATTGGTCGGCGTTGGCCAAGTTGGTATTTCATCCTCGCTGTTGGCTGAGCTGGACAGGATTTTCAAAAAGTACGCTACGAAATAGGCATTGACAAAGCTAGCCAATAGTCCATGAATCCTGCTGATCATGAAGAAGATGGTGCCGATAACCAACACGATGACGCCGCCGCTGCTCAAAGGATAGGCGAACGCACTCGGAATAGACAACAGGTAATCGCCCAATCCTCCATCCGAACCGCTTGATGCGGAAGAAGGGCGCAGGGTCGATAAGGGCGGTTTCGTTGTCGACGGCAGCGCTGTCTTGGAGGATTTACCAGTGAACACAGGTTTGAACTCGGTTTTGCCGGCCGGCATCCAGTTGTTCATGCCTTCGCGCCAAACCGGGGTTTTTCTGGTCACCACGCTTGTATTGATGAGACGCTCTATTTCATGCTCCTCCACAGGCCCGGCGCGGGTTCCGTTTTTTATGTCAGTTATATAATACCATTCCATGAAAAAAAACCTCTGTGATTGTCTGCCGAGCATTAACATCTGTTTCGCCGCAAAGCAACCTAAAACTTTGTGTGCAGGCGCTCAATCCTGGGGAAGCCAGGCTGCTTTACGGAGTACGGAAGGCACCAGGCCCAGCGTCACGACCATGAGCACGATCATCATGGCATAGGCCAGCAGGATTGCGTCGTATGAACTCATGGTCTGCCCCAGCAGGATCCAGTGTTCCTTGAGCACATCGAGTTGCAGGATGCCCGCGGAGAGCAGACCGGATAGAGCAGCGCCACCCAGGATCATGGACATGCCCAGGGAGGTCGAAAGCGCCTTGTCCTTGCGCGGTACGATCATGAGCAATTCGCTGGTGACGGCGATGCCCAATCCTGCGCCGATGGTGCCCAGTGCAAAATGGACCAGGCCCAGCGTCCACGGCAGGGGCAGCGGCGCAAAACCGCGCAGCAGGAAGCCCGCAATGCCCAAGCCAAAGCCGAAATGGCAGACCATGAACACGTACTTGGTGCCCCATCGATCAACCGCACGACCGCCGAGAAACAGGCCGCACAATCCGCCGATCATGGACAGGTTGGCCAGGATCACCACCTGGCTGTTGCTCAACTGCAGCGTGTTTTTTTCCACCAGCGCGAACAAACTGCGGCAGCCGGCCGTAAACAGGGTCAGTAAAAAAACGTAGGCGCAGAAGCCGGCATAGCCTTCAATGCGCACGACTTGGCCCAGAGTTTTCCAGAACGAGCCTTCGCGCGTATGATGCCGCTCCAGTTCCGGCACGCCGCGGTAGAGCAGAAATCGGGCAAAAAAGCAGGCGGCCAGCACGCCAGTGATGATTTGGAAACGGTGGATCGGTGCATTGTCGGCCAGCATCCAGGCGCAGACCACGGCGAAACCGATGCCAGCCAACTGGTACATGAACCGCATCAAGCCAAAGATGCGTCCACGGCGTTCTTCGGGTACCAGCGGCGAAAGCATGGCCAGCCAGCCGCAGGCAAACAGCATCTTGCCTATGGCCAATACGGTGAAGCCCGAGATCAGCACGATTTCTGCGGTGTGCAAAGGCAAAGCGCCAGCGAAAGGAACCGCAGTATAGCCCAGCGCCGTCAGCAGCGTACCGAACATGCCCAGCCGTTTCTTACCGGCGCGGTCCGCAATATAAGCGGTCGGCAGACGCACCACGGTGGACATGACGTTGGGAATGGCCAGGTAGGTCAGGATCCGCACTGGATTCACGCCCAGCGCAGTCATATACAGCAACAGGATGCCGTTCTCAAAAGAATACATGCCCAGTATTCCGAAAAGCTGAGCGAGAAAAGCCTGGCGCAAGCCTTTGGATTGGTCATTGGTCATTTTTTTTTACTGACTTTTTCTCATGCATGGCGTAGATTTTATCAAGGATAACACAAGAACAGAAGGAAAAGGTATGGTTTTTGATCGACATGAATTGGTTTGGCTCAAGCGGTTCTCGCACGATTTGCTTGTTTATGAACAGCGCCGACGGCTTGTTGTGCTGTTGACGCAGCGTTTGCACTATCTGCGGCAACGCGGCGCGAACCCGCGGGAACTTGTTGAACGCATCCGCTCTTCACTCGATACGATTGGGTCCTGCCTCGGCAATATCTGATTTGTTGCATGCCATGAAACTGAAAAAATGCGCGTTAAAATTGATGGGCTATGGCCTGGGACAGGTGTTGGGCGAGGCTGGCAAGCATGGCGCTGTGTTTATCCAGGCGCGCTTGGAATCACAGGCGGACCAGTTGCGCTCTTGTATCATTCATGCCCACCGCCGGGCCTGGCAGGCCGTGGGCATGGCGTTGGGCGGCGTGGGTCTGATGAAGCGCATGGTCCAGGACGCGGATACGCGCGATGCCGCCGATACGCTCAAACAGGTCATTGCGGAGCTGCAATGGGACGAACAACCCGAGGAGTTCCGCCAGGTTTGTCTCAAAGAGTGGCAGGATGCGCGACGCCAGGGCTTACTTTCCTATCATACGATCGAAAACGATGAACTGGCCGAGGAAGTGACCCGTTGGCCCATACACCAGTCCATTGACGATTTATTCGCCGGGGCGGAAAAAGCCATGCAGCAACTGGCTGGCGACCTGGAGGAAACCCACCCGCGCTTGGCCCGTCTGATTGTGATGACCCGCCCGGGTCAACCGCCAATGCTGGCCGCCATTTTCGCCTTTTGCCTGCGCAACGAGATCCGTAAACACGACGAACTGGTCGACGAGTTGAACCTTACGGCTCTGCGTCGCCTGTCCGAGGGTCAGAAAGCAATCCTGGAGAAACTTAACCAGGTCTGTGCGCAACTCGATGCCCGGTTCGACCGGCTGTTCGATCAACTCGACCAGATCGCGGACACGGTGAACGAAACCAATGAAGCTGTACGCGCATCGCACGAAGCCATTGACAAGTTGCACCGCAAAGTCGACGAATTGCTTGCCGGCAAAGCCATTCCGCGCCAGGGCCCCTTGCGCGAGCAGGACAGCTTTTCCATACGCGGCGATGCGGAACGGCGTCTGGTCCGCCAGTTGCTCGCGCATTACCGCGACCTGGACGAGGATATGCGGCGACGCTATCCTGATTTGCTCAACGGGTTGGGCCGACTCCAGGTCGGCGCCGGCGACTATGTCGAGGCGCAACAGAGCTTTCAAACTGCGGCCACCTACCGCAATGAATCCGGCGACCGGGCCGAGGAACTTTACAATGCGTTTCAGGCTGCGATCGAAGCGCGCGATTGGGAAACGGCGCTGGACAACGCACGCGATGCATGGCGCCTGGATCCCGAGCGCTATACCCTGTTTCCGCTCAACAAATACGAAGTGCGCAAGATCCTCGGCGCTGGTGGATTCGGCATCGTGTTTTTGTGTACGGACCGCCACAGCTCGTGCGATGTGGTGATCAAAACGCTGCGCACCGACAGCTTGGACCGTGACGCCAGCGACATTTTTCGTGAGGCCGGCGTGCTCTTTGAATTGCATCACGAGAACATCGTGGCCGCACGCACCGCCAACTACGCGGATCGCGCCGAGCAGCGGCCCTACCTGGTCATGGACTATTTCGCGGGCAGCAACCTGGATGACGACGCTCTTCGCGGTGAGCTGGGTGAAGCCGATACGATCACCATTGCATGCCAGGTCGCCCAGGCTCTGCATGCGGCGCATGCGGCGGGGATCTACCACCGCGATTTGAAACCCGGCAATGTGTTGGTGCGTCGCGAAAGCGCGCAGTGGCAGGTGCGCGTTATCGATTTTGGCCTGGCTTTCAAGTCCGCTGTCCTGACCGGTAGCGTGAACAGCGGCGACCGCAGCGTGATTGGTTCGGCCATTGCGGGTACGGCTGGTTATGCGCCCCCGGAACAGATGGGTCAACTGCCTGGCGTGGTTGTTGGGCCCAAATCCGATATCTATGCGTTTGGCAAGATGCTCGGTTTTCTGCTCTATGGCACGTTGAATTGGAAACCGCGCCATCGCGACCGCATTTCGCCGCAACTAAACAAGCTGATCGACCGCTGCACTGATGACGATCCGGCTTTTCGGCCGGAAAGCTTTGACGCGGTGCTGGGAGAGTTGGAGCAGGCTTCGCGCAAGCCGCCCAGGTATGAGCAACCTATTGCGCAAACCAATCCGCTGCAGCATGTTTTTAAGGCGATTCGCAATACCGGCACCAGGTTTACAGCGCACTTGACGCCTGATCCGGATGTGCCGGTGCGCGCCGAACCGGTTATGTCCGGCAACGCTGAAACCAGTCTTGGCGAATTGGAAGTGCTCGCTGCTCGGCGTTTGCCGTACGGGTTCCTGGTCAACATGGGTTTGTGGAGCGTGGAACACTGTCGCCGTTCGCTGGACGTTGTCCAGGAGCCGAAGGTGGCCATTGCACAGGTGCGTTCGCTGCTGCTGGCCCAGGGACGGCTAATCGAAGAGGGTGCAAAACCGACCGCCGCTTGTCACGGGGTCACCGGCATTCTGGGCGCCGGTTTTTGCAAACTGTCTCCGGTGCTGGTGCATGTGGAAGCCGTGATGCCGTTCAATGATGGCGTCTGCGTGCTGCGGGTGACGGCCGTGGCGCAGGAATCGATGATTAAGCAGGGTTTTGCCGACAAAACCGTGGCGCGGGTGATCAAGTATCTCAAGGCCAGGAGCAGCGTCTCCGGGAATTCGTCAGGGCTGCAGTTCGGCTGGAATGACTGGTGGTACATGACCGCTGGTTGCAGCTCGGTCGGTTGCGCTGGGTTGTTCGCGATTTCTTTTTCCACACTGGGCGGTGATGGTTCAGGGGGGGTGATGGTGCTGGTTTTAACGATCCTGTTCGGCTCGTTCGGCATCCTGTATTTGAGTAGAGTCGGAAAAAGAAAACAGGAATGAGTGGTCAGTTCCATTTTGGAACATACCATTCAACGCTTTTTTTGAATGCCTTGCTCTCGCTCGATTTCCCAGAGCTTGGCATATTTCATGGCCACGCCAAACGCGTTGATCAGGGCTATGATTAAACCGCGTTTGCCATCCAGGAAACCTGTCTTCAGCAAATAACCTCGGAAAAAGCGCCAGATGGAGCGGAACAGCATGTCAAACCAGGTGAAACGGGCGCCGCGCTTCCATTTTTCCCGGGCCGTTATCGTTGAAAAGCGATTCAGAGTATTCAGTTGATGCGAGATGTCCTCGTAGGTGTAATGGTAAATCGGGTTGTGTAAGGTCTTGATCGGCCCTTTAACCACAACCTGGTCGTGAGGCTCTGTGCCCACGGTTCCGCCTTTGCTTTTGCGGAAAAGCCGCAGCTTGATATCCGGATACCAATCCCCGTGGTAAATCCATTGTCCCAGGTAAAAAACGCGGCGTGGGAAGCGAAAACCGTTGAAGCAGACTGTACTGGCATTGAACTCAGCTAAAATCTCATCGCGCAACTCCGGCGATACCTCTTCGTCGGCGTCCAGAAAAAAAAGCCATTCGTGGGCGGCTTTGTGACCGGTATATTCTTTCTGCGCGATATAGCCATGCCATTCATGCTGGAAAAAGCGATCCGTGTATTCGCGGCTGATTCGCGGTGTCGCATCTTCGCTGAAACTGTCGACTATGACGATTTCATCGCACCAGGTCAAGCTGTCCAGGCAGCGGCGAATATTGGCAGCCTCGTTATAGGTGATGACGCAGGCGGATATTTTTTCTCTCATGCCAGAATCCTGTTGTTACGCGACCGGTCATCGAGAATTTCCAGTGCATGCTTATAGACCTCATCCGGTGTGATGGCAGCCATGGCAGCCCTGGCCGCGGACGAATCCCGTGGCAGGTCCCGCTGGCGTTCCGGGCTTTTCTGCAATACGCGGCAGCGGGAACCCAGCGGGCCGGTTTTACGCGGATCGGTGATGCCGAACAGGGCCACGACAGGCTTGCCCATGGCCGCCGCCATGTGCATGCCGCCGCT
>CAZOLK010000032.1:0-33787 GCA_964580325.1 uncultured Verrucomicrobiota bacterium
GGGCGCCTGGAACAGGCTCAACCAGCCGATCCCCGCGCTCGGGTTCGGCAAAAAGCCGGATGGCCATGACAGAAACCATGATAACAACCTGCTCATGAGCGTTTTAAACGGTCGGCCAGGTACTTGGCCATGGCGGTTTCAAAGGGTTGATCCGTGTACATCTCGATCAGGTCGATGCGCCGCTCGAAACAGGTGCGTCGCAACCGTGCCTGGTGCGCTTCAAACAAGCGCTTGTATTCGCGCTTGTAGCGGATGGGATCGACCAGTTCGACCTCGTCGCCTTCCAACGATTCGAAACGGGTCGGTTGCTGAAACGGAAAGTCGGCTTCGCGCCGGTCCAGCACCTGGAAAACGATAATTTCATTGCGGCGGTGGGCGAAATGGTTCAGGGCCAGGCAGATCTCTTCCGGGTCGTCGAACAGGTCGGAAATGATGACCACCAGCGCACGCCGCCGGATGCGGTCGGCCAGTTTGTGCAACACATCGCTTAGATGGGTTGCGTTGCGCGGTTCGATTTCGCTCAGCATGTCCATCAACCGCCTCAGGTGACGGCGCGTCGAACGTGGCGGCAGAAAGGTGTTGAGGTCCGTATCGCAGGTAACCAAGCCCACGGCATCCTGCTGCTGGACCATGATCAGCCCCAGCACGCCGGCGATGTAACGGGCGTAGTCCAGCTTGCTGTACTCGCCTGACGCATAGCCCATGGATCCGGAGGTATCCACGACCAGGTAACCGCGCAGCGAGGTATCCTCCTCATACTGCTTGATGTATAAGCGGTTCAGCTTGCCCAGGAGCTTCCAGTCGATATGCTTCAAATCGTCACCCGGCGTATAGATGCGATGCTCCTCGAACTCGATCGCGAACCCTTTGAAAGGCGATTTGTGCAAGCCGGTGACAAATCCCTCGACCACGGAATGGGCCAGCAGTTCGAATTGGCGAAACGTCTGTAGGCGACTGATGTCCATGAGCGCGATGCAGGGAAAAGCCGGTTATTTCTTCTTGGGTGTCTCGTTGACCAGGCGTTCGACAATATCGCTGGTGGTGACGCCTTCGGATTCGGCGTTGAAATTGGCGACCATGCGGTGGCGCAGCACGGGCAGGGCCAGGAACGTAACGTCATCGCAGGTGGCGCAGAGCCGGCCCTGCATCAGCGAACGCGCCTTGGCGCCCAGAATCAGGTTCTGGCCGGCGCGCGGCCCGGCGCCGAAATCGACCCAGTCGCGCACGAACTGGGGGGCGGACAAGTCGGTGGGCCGCGTCTTGCGCACCAGGTCCAGGGCGTATTCGAACACGTGATCGCCCACGGGCACCCTCCGTACAATGCTTTGCAGTTCAAGGATTTCCTCAGCGTGCAAGAGCAGGTCGCTGCCAGCTTTCTGCTCCGCGGTGGTGGATTTGAGGATAGACAGTTCCTCGCCGCGGGTTGGGTAGTCAACCGTGATATTGAGCATGAACCGGTCGAGTTGCGCTTCGGGCAGGGGGTAGGTGCCTTCCTGCTCGATAGGGTTCTGGGTGGCAAGCACGAAAAAGGGCGCGGCCATTTTATAGGTGCGGTTGCCGGCCGTGACCTGGCGTTCCTGCATGGCCTCGAGCAGGGCGGCTTGGGTTTTGGGCGGTGTGCGGTTGATCTCGTCGGCCAGCACCATGTTGGCGAAAATAGGGCCCTGGTTGAACTCGAATACGCGCCGACCGGTTTCCGGGTCTTCCTGCATGATATCCGTGCCGGTGATGTCCGAAGGCATCAGATCCGGAGTGAACTGGATGCGTTTGAACGACATGTCGAGTAACCTGGCCAGGGTCGAGACCATCAGTGTTTTGGCCAGTCCTGGCACACCGACCATAAAACAATGCTGATTGGCGAACAGGCTGATCAGCAATTGCTCGATCACGCTTTGCTGGCCCACGATCACTTCCCCCATGGCAGCCATCAGGAGCTGGTTGGTTTCCGCAAGTTTTCGCGCGGCATCCATATCATTGTCCATAGTACATATTCCCGGTTCAGGTTGATGAAAAGCGAGAAGCTGTTAGAGCCTCATACTACAGGTCCAGTCAGCATGTTGCAACATAAAAAAGTGGGCCACAGGTATTGAACCAACATTGAACGTTCAACTTCCCACAAACTAGGTCCATTCTTGAGGGGAACCGCGAATGAACGCAAATGGACGCGCATGAATATAAAGGCATTCGTAACCGTTCACGGGGGGCGATGGCTTCTAACCAAGAACACTCGGTGAAAGATTATGGTTAGGCGCTTCATGGTTTTCCGGGTGATTTTTTCTTTGACCCAATCTTTGTCTCAATCTTTGTCTCAAGCTTTGTCGATCTCTTCGTACTCGGCCCCTACTCGACCGTGTCTTCTCTGACTGTCAGCGGTCTGCTCGTCCAGGACTTCGTTAAGCCGACAAGACGGTTGACGATAGCGGATTAAGATTGAATAAATCGACAACTCTCTGCACCTTGTTCCTTGCACCTCTGCACCTTGCACCTTGAGGGAAGGACCGGGGGTTGGGAGCCAACCCCCGGCTATTAG
Source organism: uncultured Verrucomicrobiota bacterium (assembly GCA_964580325.1). Lineage (GTDB taxonomy): Bacteria > Verrucomicrobiota > Kiritimatiellia > CAYTQP01 > CAZOLK01 > CAZOLK01. The sequence continues at coordinate 2,531 of CAZOLK010000032.1, forward strand.
CAAGGGTTCCTCGTTGTGTCGGTTACTCCGTTTTCTTACGAAGAGCGTTATTGGTGTCAGGAAAGTAACCAACGAAGAAATAAGTAACGTTAATAAGGTGCCACAGAATGACGCTGTCAACAATTGGTAGAATTACTTATATTTGCGAAAAAAATTACTTAGGCAGCGTTTTTTTTTAGATCGTGATTTCAATATGTGGCGAGGGAGGTGGCTGATCGTCGTTTTCGCCGGTTGTTTCATCGGTCTCTGTATCGTCCTCGTTCGGTGCGTCGGGGTGTTCCAGCAACCCGGCCGCCTGTTCGCTGAGGATTACGTCATCGTGCAAATCCTGTTGCTCTTCTTTTTCGTTTTCCCGCGCTTCATCCTGTTCGGGCTTTTTTTTCAGGCGCTTGCTGGCGCGAAAGTGACCCGAATAGTTGGCGCTGTTGCCCTGATCAGGGTCCGTTTCGTGGACGCGGTAGGTGTTGCCCAGGGAAACCGGTATGTTTTCGCCGGCCATGACAGCGGTTCCTTATATAGTTATTGTTCGGCACTCATAATGGCTTTAAGCTTGGCAACGGCCAAAGCGTGGATCTGGCAGATCCGCGCTTCCGTCAAATTGTATAAGACGGCTATTTCACTCAAACGTAACTCTTCGAAGTAATAGAGATAGAGGATTTTCTGTTCGCGATTCGAGATACGTAAAAAGGCGCGGCGCAAGTGGTTCCTGAGGTCCTCGCGCTCCACTTCGCGATCAGGCCGCGGGATCGAACTGTCGGCCAGGATATCCTTGAGCGAGACAGATCCCTCGCCGGAAGAAACCAGCGTACTTTCCAGCGATAGCCATGGCTGGGCACTGACTATAAGTTGGTTCAGGTCATCCACTTCCATATCAACGACTTGCGCTAACTCTTCGGCATTTGGCGGCGCGCCGTGTTCCTGGGCCCAGTCCCGGATTGCGCTTTCGATTTTCTTGACCTTGGTTCGGTTGGTGCGCGATATGGTGTCCATGGAGCGCAATTCGTCGAGGATGGCGCCTTTGATGCGCGGGTAGGCAAACGATTCGAATTCGTGGCCCTGCTCCGGATCGAAGCGGGACAGGGCATGGTACAGTCCCAGCGATGCGGCCTGGAGCAAATCCTGGATGTCGACGTGAGAGGGCAGGGCAATGGACATCCGCTCAAGCACTTTATACACTAGCGGAAGGTAGTGTTCTACCAACTGGGACAAGACTTTGCCGTCCTCCGGGTTGCGCCAGTAGGCTTCCCAGATGACACGCGTCTTCTCATCCCATAACTCTACGACTGAACTTTGCGTATCCATCAAACATGGCGCCTTATGCTTTCATGTCCGGTTATCTAGCGGACGCGCCGCTGGGTTTCTGGCCCTTGGAATCGGGCGCCTGCTCCGGCGGTTGTTCATGTTCCGCTCCCTGTTGCAACCGGGCCAAAACGAATTTATACAGAATTTCAAAGCAAAACCGGAAGAAAAAAGCGAAGATGATGCTGCAGACGAAAAAAACCATCAGCGAGCGAAAAAGAGCCATGACCAAAGGTACGCGATAGACCAAGTTCACCACCAAGACAATGATAAAACAGCCACCGCCCAGCAGCACCGCAAATTGTTTCAGGATGGCGCTCATCCAAACATATCCCGGCGCGGCTTGAGACTCACGTCGGCCAGTTTATCGAAAAAATGCTGTTTCGCGACGCCAGACGATGCTTTGCAGTTGTTGATCAGGTACAAGGCGATTTCATCCATGCATTTGGCAGGTCCTGACTCGGCGGCGTAGGTCACCAGCGGTTTGCGCGCGCGGATGGCGTCGCCCACGACAAAATCATAGTTGATGATGCCGGCAATAGGTATTTTTACACCTAGAAACTTGTAGGTGATCTCGTTCAGCCGACCGCCCAGTTTCTCGCCTTCCTCAATGGACTGGACCATGTTGATAATCATGGTCATGGACGGCGGATGAGGCACCTGGCGCAATACTTTGATCAGCGAATAGGCGTCCATGATCGAGGTGGGCTCGTTGGCCAGCACGATGGCCACCTCGGGCGAGGCGGAGAGGAACGTGGTCACCACTTTGCCGATGCCGGCACCCACGTCGATGATCAGAAAATCGTAGCGCGAGGCAAAGTTGATCAACTCGTTGATCAGCATGTGGCGCCGGGCGCTGCCCATGTCCACCAGGTCAGGTGAGCCGGAACCCGACGCCAGAACGTCAGGTCCTTCGCGGGTGCTGATTACGGCATCTTCCAGCGAACAACTGCCGTAGACAATGTCCTGAAGGGTATAGACCGGCTCGATGCCCATCTGCAGATCCACATTGGCCAAGCCCAGATCCGCATCGATCAGCAACGTACGGTATTTCCGTTTAGCCAGGCAACAGGCAATCGCAATCGAAACCGCGGTTTTGCCCACGCCGCCCTTGCCGCTTCCCACGGCAATGCAGCGCAAACCGGGCGCTACGTTTTCTATCAAAAACCGTTTTGAATCCATTTTTCGCAATTCATGCGCTTGATCCATTTCACACCCACTGTTCCTCACAACAGAGGAGCATACCAGACAACTCCGATGCCGTGGCGGCCTTGATATCCTGAGGAACTCGCTGTCCGTTGGTTATAAAGGTGATCGGACAGGTCGACTCAGCCGCCAGATACGTCAATATATCATAATTTCGTGTTTCATCAACTTTTGTGATTACAAGATAATTCGGTTTCAACACACTATAATGTTTGACCACGTCCGCAATCTGTGTTTTATCCTGTATAGCCGGGGCCAGTAAGAGCACTGTGACCGGACCCATGGCCTCCAGCATACCGCATAACCCTTTCAACTTCACATGATCATAATGACTTCTGCCCGCCGTATCAACAAGAATAACATCCCGATCAGCAAAACTTTTTACGGCCTGGGCCGCTTCCCGGGCCGTAAACGCGATTTTAAGGTCTACGCCCAGCAGCGTGGCGTACTCTTTGACCTGATCCGTGGCTGCCACGCGATAGGTGTCCGTGGTGACGATGCCGATCTTCAAGTTCTGGTCCAGGCTCCAACGCGCGGCCAGTTTGGCCAGCGTGGTGGTTTTGCCGCAACCGGTCGGACCCACGAATACGATGGTGTGCGGCCCCTGCTTCTGCTTGACCGGAAAGTTTTCGACCACATTGAGATGGTCCTGCAACACGAACCGGCGCTCGTCGCGGTGGTTGTCGTCAAAAAAGCATGGTGCCTCTTTTTTCAGCCGGTGCACAAAACGACGGCTCCAGCCCATGGCGAATTCGGGCAGGCTATCGGTCGGCGCATCAAACGTGCCGGTGTTGGCGTGCCCGCGGCGCAACAGGTTGACTTCGTTGCGCAATTCTTCAATGGCCAGGGCCATGGCAGCCTGCCAGGGCTGGGGCTGCGCTGCGGATCCCGATGCAGCCTTTTTTTCGACCCGCGACGCCGGTGTTGCGGCAAGCGCAGACGCAGCCGCGGGTGTGGGAAGGGGCGCCGACGTTTCTGCGGTGCGCACGGAACCGCGCTCTTCGGCCACGGCCACCAGTTCATAGGAAGGAGCGCCGCCAAAGGGTAGCAGCGACATCCAGGCGCTGGACGTGCGTCTCGATGAAACCACGACCGCATCCGGCCCCATTTCGCGCCTTACGCGATCATAAATCTGCTTGAGTGAACGGCCTTTGTAATTTTTTATTTTCATCTTCTACATCCCGTTTACGCGTTTGCCGCTGCCGGCTGCTGTGCCGGCGGTTCAATCAAACTAATCATATCAACCTGCATGTACTCCGGAATCTCCGCATAGGATAGCACGCCCAGGTCCCGGAAGTTCTGCTGGAGCAGTTGCCGAATCTGTGGGCGAATTGCCGGCGAGCAGACGACAACAGGCTCCATGCCTTGCTGTTTTGCGTTGCTGACAACTTGCTGAACAGTATCTAGCACGTCGCGTGCCACCAGGGGGTCAATGGCCAGTTGGCCGAATGCCGAACCTTCTTTATGGCCGCTCTGGCGTATCATTTCTTCCAGCCGCGGATGCACGCCGATCGCTTTGAGCGAGCCGTTGGGCATGGTGTAGCTGCGCACGATGTGGCCGCCCAACGAGCGGCGGCACAACTCAACCAACAGCAGCGTTTCTTGGGTCCGGCCGGCATGGTCGGCCAGCGTTTCCAGGATCACGGGCAAGTCGCGAATAGTGACTTTTTCGCGCAACAGCCCCTGCAACACGCGGTGCACGCCGCCGATGGTCATCTTGTTGGGGATCAGCTCCTGGACCACCGCGGACTGGTTTTCGCGCAATTGCTCCACCATATTGAAGACATCCTGACGCGAGAGCAGGTCAGCCGCATGATCTTTGACCATGGCGGCCAGGTGCGTGGTGATGACGCTGGAACAATCGACCACGGTCAATCCCTTGGATTCTGCCGATTCGCGCTTACCTTCGGAGATCCAGTAGGCGTCAAACCCGAACGCCGGCTCTTTGACTTGTATGCCGCCTTCCATCTTGATCTGGCCGCTGGGGTCGATGGCCAGCATGTTGCCGGGCCGCACAAACCCGCGCGCCACCTCGAGCCCACGGATCTTCATCACGTATTCCGTGTTGCGTAAATTGACATTGTCGCGCACGTTGACCGGTGGCAGCACTATGCCCAGTTCCTCGGCGATCTGAGCGCGTACATTGCTGATCCGCTCGATCAGTTTGCCGCCCTGGTTGCGGTCTACCAGCGGGATCAGGCCAAATCCGATTTCCAGGTCCATGGGCGAGACGGCCAGGATGTTTTTGAACCCCTGGATGGTCGGCGGTGGTGCAGCCGGAGCGAAGCTGTCGGCGCCAGCCTCGAGCTGTTTGGGCTGGCCTTTGCCTTTGACCCTTCTGGTCTGGCCCCCGCTCTCCTTTTCGGCCAGAGCGTCCCTTCTGTAGAGCGACAAGCCAAACCCGCCGACCGAAGCACCGAGGATCACGAAAGGGAACGCCGGCAGTCCGGGAACCATGCCGATGGCCAGCAACAGGCCGCCCACCAGGGTCATCTGGCGCGGTTTGATAAAGAGCTGTTTGGCCAGTTCCATGCCCAGCACGTCTTCCGCGGCCGCGCGGGTGACCAGGATGCCGGCCGAGGTGGAAATGATCAGCGCCGGGATCTGACTCACCAGGCCATCGCCGATGGTCAGGATGGTGTAACGCTGGATCGCTTCGCCTGCGGTCATGCCGCGCTGGACCATGCCGATGGTGAAACCGGCGATGATGTTGATCGCGGTAATGATCAGACCGGCCATGGCGTCGCCGCTGATAAACTTGCTGGCACCGTCCATGGCTCCGTAAAAATCCGCCTCCTGCCGCAGTTTTTCGCGATGTTTACGCGCTTCCTGCTCGTCGATCAGGCCCTGATTCAGGTCCGCGTCAATGCTCATCTGTTTGCCGGGCATGGCATCCAGTGTGAAGCGCGCGCTGACTTCGGCAATGCGGCCGGAACCCTTGGTGATGACCATGAAATTGATCAGCACCAGAATCAGGAAGACCACCACGCCGACCAGGTAATTGCCACCCACCACGAATTGACCGAACGCTTCGATCAGCCGGCCGGCATACCCTCGCAGCAGGATCTGGCGCGTGGTGGCCACGTTCAGGGCCAGGCGGAACAGGGTGATCAGCAGCAAGACTGTGGGAAAGGAGGAGAACTCTAGCGGCTCTTTCAGGTCCATGGAAAAAATCATGATCAGGATGCCGAACGCAATGCTGATCGTCAGTAGAATATCCAGCATCGAGGGCGGCACCGGCATGAACAGCACGCCGAGTATGACCATCAGCACGGCGGCCATGATCAGGTCGACTCTGCGTATGTTGCGCGGCATGACGGTCAGGTTGCTCTCGTCGCTCATGAAATGGCCTTGGCGGTTAGTTTTTCACGAATCAGCGGGTTGCCCAGCCGGTAGAGGTAGGCCAGCAGTTCGGCAATGGCCCCGAATAACGAGGCTGGGATTGCACTGCCCACCTGGACGTCTTTATACAACTGGCGAGCCAGCGAAGGCCGTTCGACAATGGGGATGTCATGTTCGCGTGCGATGCGTTTGATGCGCTGGGCCACCAGGCGCAGGCCTTTGGCCACGACCACCGGCGCTTCCATGGTGTCAGGCTCGTATTTTAGCGCCACGGCCACGTGGGTCGGGTTGGTCACCACCACCGTAGCTTCGGGTACGGCCGCCATCATCCGTTTCATCGCCATCTCGCGCATTTTTCTGAACTGCGCCTTTTTGACGATCGGGTTGGGCTCCTGGCTCTTGCGTTCTTCCTTGACCTCCTGCTTGGTCATCATCAGGTTTTTCTCGTACTTGCGGTACTGATAGATCGCGTCCAGCACAGCCACCACGATCAGTAGAAACGCCACCAACCAGGCGATTTTCATGATCAGCATAAAGGTCCACCAGACCGAATCCTTCAACTCGAGTTTGTGCAGGGCGATGAGTTCCGGCACACGATGACGCAGCAGCAGGAACAGTGCCAGGATGACCAGGATCACTTTGAGCAGAGACAGGAAAAAGCGGAAGATGGACTGAAAGGAGAACAGTTCCTTGAAACCTTTGACCGGATCGATGATCTTCCAGTTGAAGCGCAGAGCGCCCATACTGAAATAGGGCTTGGTTTGGCAGATATTGGCGATCACGCCGGCCAGCACGGCCGGTGCCAGGATGGGCGTGATCATGAGCGCGATCAGCAGGCAACCCTGGACGAACGCGTGCTGTAGCATGTCCACGCTCCAGCGCGTGGTCAGGTCCATCTGCATGGCATGCGTCAGCAGCATTTTCAGGTAGCGCCCGATGATCGGTACGCCCCAGCGAATGCCGAACAGGCCCAGCACCAGCACGATCACCGTGTTCACTTCCTGCGATACGGCCAACTGGCCTTTGTTCCGCGCTTCTTTCCGTTTTTTCGCGGTCGGTTTTTCTGTTCTGCCGTCTTTGCCTTCCATCTATAGGGCTCCCTGAAAAATCCATTCGCAGTGATCCAGCAGCGCTTTGATCACCTGGTATAACCGGTCGCCGCCGTAGCGCAACACGCAGGCCATGAGCAGCATGCCCATGCCCAGCCGGATCGGCAGTGAGAGAAACAGGATGTTGAAATCCGGCGCCACTTTGGCCAGCAGGCCCATACACGTGTTCATGATCATGGAGCCGGCAAACAGCGGCGCGGTAATGATCATGCCCCATTCGAACATAAGCTGACCCAGTGAGACAATGTGGATCAGCGCGTCGTCGCTGAGCCAGAACACGGCCGGCGGAATGGTGCTGAAACTCCGGTGCAGCAATTGGAGCAGAACCAAGTGTACGCCCAGGCAGAACATCAACATCATGAACGTGACTTGCAGGATAATGCCCATGATGTTGTTGCTTACGCCGCTCGTCGGATCCACGGTCTGCGACATCATCAGCGAACTGGACCAGCCCGCGATGTAGCCGGCCACGGAAATGACGCCGACGAAAATTTCGCACAGCAGCGCAATGGTGATCCCAAGCAGCACCTCGGCCCCGATGCCCACCAGTAGCCAGGGCAGCGTTTTCAACTCGCGCGCGGCCTCTGCCCATGCCACGGGTACGGTCGGCGTCAGGATAAGGGCCAGAGTCAAGGCCAGGAAAATACGGATCTGGCGCGGAAACAGGTTCTGACCGAAGATGGTCGTGCCCGTGACCAGTGCGGCCAGCCGGAAAAAGACCAGCAGAAAGGTTTGCGGATAATATGCCAAGTAAATATCCATATCAGGCGATTTCTTCAAACAACTGCATGATGTAATTGAAAAAGCCGATCAACACGGAGATCGTGTAGGGCAGCATCACCGCGGTGACCACCGCGGCCACCACCACTTTCGGGATAAAGGTTAGGCTCTGGTCCTTAATCTGGGTCACGGTTTGCAGGATATTGATCAATACGCCGGTCAATACCGCTGCGATCATGAACGGCGCCGCCACTTTGGCGGACGTGATCATCACCAGGTAAGCGAGATCCATGGTCATTTCCGGCGTCATCAGAAAGTCTCCGGCTACATGATAAAACTGCGGACCAGCCCGCGAATCAACAGGTTCCAGCCATCGGCCAGTACGAAAAACAAGAGCTTGATCGGCAGCGAAATCATCATGGGCGGCAGCATCATCATGCCCAGCGACATGAGGATGGTCGACGTGACCAGGTCGATCACCAGGAAAGGCAGGTAGATCAGGAACCCCAGTTGAAACGCCATTTTTAGTTCGCTGGTGATAAAGGCCGGGATCAGCACCTCGATGCCCACGTCATCGATGTTTTCGATCGAATCCTTGCCCGCCAGCTCCAGGAACAGCGCCAACTCATCCTCGCCAGTTTGGGCGGCCATGAACTTGCGCAGCGGCTGGACCATCTTATCCCAGGCCTGGGCCTGGTTGATCTCCTCGGCCAGGTACGGCTGGAGCGCGTCCTCGTTGATCGCTTTCCAGACCGGACCCATGATGAAAATGGTCAAAAAAAGGGCCATGCCGGCCATGATCTGACCCGGCGGCGATTGCTGAGTGCCCAGCGCCCGGCGCAGAAAACCGAATACGATCAGGATCCGGGTGAACGACGTGGTCATGATAATGAAAGACGGCGCCAGGCTCAACACAGTGATCAGCAGCACGATCTGCAACGAACGCGAAAAATCCTCGCGATTGCTGTTGGGATCGAAGCGTACGCGCACCCCCATGGGCAGCAGCGATTCGGGTACATTTTCAGCTTCCCGCGCACGGACGCCCTCACTTGGTTGTGCCGCAGGTTCTTCCTGGGCCAAGATTGTCGGGCATGACGCGAAAAACAACACCCCGAGAGCGCATAGACAGCAGAGCAGACGGTAGAATGGATTCATAAAGGCCCCTCCTGCCGCGTCGCGGTCAGGTTGTCGGCCAACTGCTCGGTGAACTTCCCGTCTTTGGCGCGCCAGGAGCTGATGCGCTGAACCTGGGTCGGTCCGACCGAGACGACCATTTCACGCTCATCCACGGCGACCAGGATAAGCTGGTAGCGATGATCGAGATGCAGCCGTTCCAGCACTTTCAGCCTGCGCGACTGCGCGTTGACGGCAAGGCCCGGCAGCCGGTTGCGCAGCCAGCGGCTGATTACATAGAGCGCTACCACTAGCACGATCAGGATGCTGAAAACCCGCAGTGCTTCAAGGTCGCGCCGAAACGAAGTCGGCTGGGTAAAACTTTTCGAGGGACGGCCCAGGGTCCGGACAACCGTGTTGGTCGCGGCATTGGTTGACGTGCTGGTCAGAGCATGGGTCGGAACAGTGGAGTCGGATTCGTCGGATTTTTTTTCACGGTCTTCCTCACCGGCCCGCGCTGCAAACGCCAGCCAGATCAGACAGCTTAAAAAAACAAAAAAAACAACTTTATTCATAACGTTATCGCCAGTAAGCATTCCTGGTGCCATGGGGGGCAAATGGGTGTCTTGTCGGCCTTCAACTGGGGTGCAACAATCCGTTCCGCGACAAGGGGCTAGCGTACATGGACAGGCCTCTAGGAATGGATACGAAGAAAAACTGAATATCCAACAACCAACAAGGAATATCCAACCGAAGAAGGAAAGAGAAGAGAGAAGTGTCTGGCAAGCGAATCTTGTCCTTGGATATTGGACATTCCTTGTTCGATATTAGATATTGAAAAAAGGGAAACAGAAAAGGCTGGTAACACCAAAAAAGAGAAGCAGCGAGTGGAGGGGAACCACTCGCCGCTTCAGACGGCCTGTCAGGGCATTTTTGTCAGGAGTCAATTGAGTCCGTAATAGGGCCGCAATTGATCCTCGTGTGGTAAGCCGTTATAAACTTCTCCGCGCGGGCCTTGCCACTGGTTGGCCCCCACCTTGCGCAAAGCCACCTGGGTGACCGAATTATTGCTATTATGCACTGAGACGACATGCGTGTAGGCTTGTTCTTCGAGCGAACGGATGCGCGCTTCAGTCACATCCTTCTGTTTGCCCACCTGGTTGCCGGTAAGACCGCCCAGAACCGCGCCAATGGCCGCGCCGATCTCCTGATTCTCTCCGTCGCCGACATTGTTGCCGATGATCGCGCCAAGGGTTCCACCAGTCACGGCCCCGGCTGCCGTGTATTTCTCTTCGCCTGTCATCGATGAACATCCCGCTCCCATGGCTAAGGCCAATCCCAATGTTGCTACGGTCAATATTGCTCTCTTCATCGCTTCTCTCCTCTCTTCGCTTTTGCTTTACAATCTTTCATCACAGTTGATAAGGTTTTGTTGCTGCTGCACAGATAAAGAGCATTTAGCGTGCCAATGGATAAAATATTATGCAACTAACCTGATATGAACACATTGCAAAATCCGCATTCCAATCGATTCCTGTCTGGGAACCGCAAACTACGAAATATCGCGGCGAAACAAAAGATTTCTGCGCGTTCAGCCCCTGTTGAATTGAACACGGCATCGCGGTTTGTGGTCTTAGGCTGTAACAATTTTGGTGTTATTAAAAAAGTTAGGAGATTATGGCATGGATATTGATAAATTGACCATCAAATCTCAGCAAGCGTTGCAACAGGCCAAAAGGCTGGCCGAAGAGCACGGGCACAGCGAAATAACGGAGATGCACCTGGTGCATGCTCTGGCCAACCAGGATGACGGCGTGGTGCCGCCGCTGTTGGAAAAGCTGGGCGTGGCGCCGGAGGCAGTGACCCAGAGCTGTGAACAGGTCATGAAATCGCTGCCGCGACTCGGCGATGCCGCCGCGAATCGGTACCCGTCCAGGGAGTTGCAAGAGGTCTTGAACCAGGCCGTCAACTTGGCGGTCGAGATGCGCGACGAGTATGTGAGTACAGAGCACCTGTTCCTGGCTTGCCTGGAAGCGAAAGGCGGCAAACTGACCGAAGCGCTGACCAGGCTGGGCCTGACGCACGACATGGTGCTCAAAGCCTTGCAGGAGATTCGGGGCAGCCAGCGTGTCACCGACCAGTCACCGGAGGATAAGTATGAAACACTGAAAAAATACGGCTGCGATTTGACTGACGAGGCCCGGCGCAACAAGCTTGATCCGGTGATCGGCCGCGACTCGGAGATCCGGCGCGTGATCCAGGTGCTCTCGCGCAGAACCAAGAACAACCCGGTGTTGATCGGCGAACCGGGCGTGGGCAAGACCGCGATCGCCGAAGGCCTGGCCCAGCGCATCGTGGCCGGTGATGTGCCCGAAGGATTGAAAGACAAGCGTGTCGTCTCCCTTGATCTGGGCTCCATGCTGGCCGGCGCCAAATACCGCGGCGAGTTCGAAGACCGCTTCAAGGCTTTTATGAAGGAAGTGATTGCCAGCGAAGGTGAAATCGTGCTGTTTATCGACGAAATGCACACCCTGGTCGGCGCGGGCGGCGCCGAGGGCGCGGTGGATGCTTCCAATATGATCAAACCGCCGCTGGCCCGCGGCGAGCTGCGCTGCGTCGGCGCCACCACGCTGGACGAATACCGCAAGTACGTGGAAAAGGATGCAGCCCTGGAACGCCGTTTTCAACCGGTCATGATCAACGAACCGAGTGTAACCGACACCATCGCGATTCTGCGCGGCTTGCGCGAACGCTACGAGGTGCACCACGGCGTACGCATCCAGGACGCAGCCCTGGTCGCCGCGTCCCAGTTATCCAATCGTTACATCAGCGACCGGTTCCTGCCTGACAAAGCGATCGACCTGATCGACGAAGCGGCCAGCCGCCTGCGCATGGAGATCGACAGCCGTCCGACCGAAGTCGACCAGATCGAACGACGGATTATGCAACTCGAAATCGAGCGCGAAGCGCTGCGCAAAGAGAAGGACGAACCGTCGCGCGAACGGCTGCGCCAACTGGAAGTCTCCCTGGCCGTGCTGCGCGAGGACAGCCAGCGGCTCAATATCCAATGGCGGAAAGAAAAAGAGGTGATCGGCGACATCTGCGGACTGACTGAGGCGCTCGACCTGTTGCGCGGTCAGGAGGAAGAGGCCAAGCGCAACAACGATCTGGAACGCGCGGCGGAGATCATGTACGGCAAGATCCCCAGGATTCAAGGGCAGATCGAAGAGGCGCAACGCAAGCTGGCGACCTTGCAGAGCAACCAGCGCATGCTCAAGGAAGAGGTCGACGAGGAAGACATCACCGAAGTGGTCGCTTCCTGGACCAACATTCCGGTTGCACGGCTGCAGGAAAGCGAGAAGACCAAGCTGCTCAACATGGAGGATCGTCTGCGCGAGCGGGTGATCGGTCAGAGCGAGGCGGTTGCCGCCGTGTCCAATGCCGTGCGCCGTGCGCGTTCCGGGCTGCAGGACCCGGACCGGCCCATCGGTTCGTTCATTTTTCTAGGCCCAACGGGTGTGGGCAAAACAGAACTGGCCCGCTCCCTGGCTAAGTTCATGTTCGCTGACGAACACGCCATGATCAAGATCGATATGTCCGAATTCATGGAAAAACACAGCGTCAGCCGCTTGATCGGCGCGCCGCCGGGTTACGTGGGGTATGACGAAGGCGGTTACCTGACCGAGCATGTGCGGCGCAAACCGTATTCCGTAGTGCTGTTCGACGAGATCGAAAAAGCGCACCAGGATGTGTTCAACATCCTGCTCCAGATGCTGGATGACGGCCGCTTGACCGATGGCCATGGGCGCACGGTCGACTGCCGCAACGTGATGGTCATCATGACCTCGAACATCGGCGGCTCCATCATTCATGCAACGCTGGGCGAGCATCCGGATAGGACACGCGAAGATCCGGCCTACCGCGAAATGGAGCGCACGGTGTTGCAGCAGTTGCGTCTGCATTTCCGTCCCGAGTTTCTGAACCGGGTGGACGAGATCATCATCTTTCACAGCCTTAGCACCGGGGAGATCAAGCAAATCGTCGACATCCAGTTACGTCGGATTCAAGGTTTCCTGGCCAACAAACGCATTGACCTCGAAGTTACGGATGCCGCCAAAGCGCTGCTGGCTCGTGAAGGGTACGATCCGGCTTTTGGCGCCCGGCCCTTGAAACGCGTGCTACAAAAGAAAATACAAGACGCACTTGCTTCGGGATTGTTAGAAGGTAAAATAAAAGAAGGAAGTCGCATTCGTTGCGATGTGCGCGGCAACGGGTCCGACGACCTGAAATTCGATATGAACGAAAAAAACTAAGCGCAAGGACGACACGATGTCAGAGATCCTGGTTAATGTGAGAGGCATCGCGACCACGCCGTCGGGTGTGGGCGTGTTCTTGACGGACAACAGTAAAACCATCGCCATCTTCGTGGATTTCAATGTCGGTTCAGCCATTACTATGGGCCTGCAATCCATTAAGACGCCTCGTCCGTTGACCCACGACCTGATCGCCAATATCCTGGCCGGACTTGACGTGACCGTATCCAAAGTCGTGGTCAACGACTTGAAGGACGACACGTATTACGCGCGTCTTTTTCTGATCCAGGACAACGAGCTGGGACGCAAATTTGTGGAGATCGATTCGCGCCCCAGCGACGCCATTGCGATCGCCATCCAGCAGGGCAGCCCCATTTACGTTGTCGATACGGTCTGGGCCAAAGCCGAAGACATGACCTGGGCCCTCGAGCAATCGCAAAACAAGCAGGACGAAGAAGAGTAGGTCGATTGCGGATTTTGGATCTTGAAATCTAATCGAACGACTCGATGGTCAGATCGCGGATATAGCCGGTGAGTGAAGCGATTTTCAAGGCCAGAGTCTTGGGCGTACCTTTCTTGAAGCCGTTCATGAACACCTGCTCCTGATGGTTGCTGAATACAATCCGATGCTCATAGATCGGCGTTCCGCGCCAATCCTCACCAATGCGTATGATTTCGTCGCGAATCCGGATCCAGGCTTGCGGCCGCATGATCTGTATCCTGTTTTCAGATGTCGAAGCGCTCTGTAACGCAGGTTCCAACTCCGGCAGCGTGAAGGGCTGAAAATCGAGCAACATGCGATGCGGCTCGGCATCCAGTGTATAATAAAAAAAGGGCATATTGGTTCCCGCTACAGGTTCAAAATACCAGTCAAAAGATACGACCGCACCGGTATCGATGTCCGACAAGGGCAGTGCCAGCCCAAACCCAAACCAGGCAATTTCCGCATGCGTATTGACGAGACGCAGGCATCGAGCATCGTTTGCGACAGCACCTGGCGGCGTGCAGGCGCTGACATGCAGCATCGGCTGATTGGACGGGCATCGGATGTTTTTCAACAAGGTTTCGACGTTCACGCGTTCAACCAGTTCTCCGGCCTTGCGGGGGCGGTGATCCAGTAGAAACGCACGCCGCTGGTCGTACCAGTTGACTGCATCATGATAGAGCAGTCCCCCATACCGAGGCGAAAGCGGGCGTAATGTGGTATGTCCCAGCATGAGTATATTGGTGGTCGAAGCGTCCTTGAAAAGCAGGGCGCGCCCTGCACGAAGAATACGCGGTCGCTGGGACTGGGAAAGGAAAATCTCGGCACGCCCCTGCTTGATATCCAGCCGGCAGAAATTGGAGGATACCGTGATGAAAAACCGGCCTTGGTCGATCAGGGTGCGCGCATAAGGGGTAATCAGCTTGAATGGATTGATCTGAGGCTGGCAATTGATCTTACCGCTGAGCGCACCTTGGGTGATGCCAATTTGCTTGGCCAAGATATGATCGACAATGCGGATGTTGGATGAACTGTGGATTTTCAGCAACGATTCGTCGCGGTAATGCAGCTCAACGCCAGCATTGGTAAAGGTGGTTAGTCGATCTCCCGGCGAAAGCACCCGGCCGCGGTGCAGCAAGCGCGCGCGCTTGGAACGCGGCTCGTAGATCACCTTGCCGTGAACCGCATCAACAGCCAACATCAGGTCGGTGCGCAAAACCGGGGACCTGGTTTCAAGAATATGATAGGTATAAAGCGTGAGTGCGGCCAAAGCCAACAGGCTTAGCACCACGGGGAAGGTGCGCCTGCGGCTGGTTTTGCGCTGAATACGGCGTACCCTTCGCTCTTCCTGTTCCTCCGGTTCGCTGTGTTCTTCCATGGATTTCTCCAGCATGCGCAGCCGCTGCCAAGTGCTGGCCCGGTAATCCGCGGTCATGGAAAGCCATTTGACCTGTTCCTGCACGCTGTTTTTCAGGGGGCGCCGACCGACCTCGAATGCGGCCTCGGCCCGCAAATGGGCATCCATGGCCACCCGGTCGCGAAATGTGCTCATGGCGTTGGGCACAGTGCGCAGCAGCAGCGTCAACTCGCCCAACTGCTCCGGCGTGCAGCGGTTCTCGATATAGTATTCGATCAGCTCGAGCAATTTCCGGTTCACAAATGCCCGGTCTCCTCTATCATGGCCTGCGCGATCAACTCGCGAATCATCATTCGAACCCGATTCAACAAAACGCGAACCACTTCGGGCTCCTGTTTGAGTGCAACGGCGACATCATCTGAGTTTTTATTCTGACGGTATTTCAAACGAAGTACCTGTTTGGCCTCGGGCGGCAGCTTGACCATACAATCCTTGAGCAAGGTTTGGGTAAACAACTCCTCGCTTTCGGCGGTGAACGAATCGATATCCTGTTCAAACAGCAAGCTGAACAGTTCCCTGTGTTCCGTGGAAAGCGCCGCGCCATGCACGGTACGCCATTCGAGCACCATCAAACGAGCGATGTTTCGCAACCAGGGCTTAATGGGCCTTTTCCCGTCGTAGCGGTCCAGGACGGCATACGCCGTGGCAAACGTTTCCTGCGCTACCTTGTCAATATAATCATTGGGCACACCCAGCATGGCGATATAGCCGATGACCACATGCTGGTATTCCTCGACCAATTCAAGGAATGCCTCGTTGTCGCCCCCAACGCTCTTCAATACCTTGAAACTGACCCAACTCTCATCTTTCATGCCCGCCACACCAATATGCCATCCTTACATATATGTATGTCTTTTTGTTGTATCATACACAAAAAACAGGATCAGGCAATGAAAGATTCCCCTATCATGCGCCGCAGCACTTCTTGTACTTCTTGCCGCTCCCACAAGGGCAGGGAGAGTTGCGGCCGACTTTGGGATCGCGCTTCAACGATACGGTTTTATCCAGCGCGGATTTGATCAGATCGTTCTCGTCTTCCTGCGAATGCGTTCTATTTTGCCGCGGGTCATGCTTTCCATCGCCCCCCGGAATGCCGCCTATGGCCTTGGGTTGTTCATGCACGGCGTTCATGGGCAAGGAGCGGAGGAAATTGGTGTGCGCGGCCTGGCTGGTGGCGGTGCGGAAGACCCGCAACGCGATCCCGGTCTTGATCTTATCCATCAGGTCGGCGAACATCATGTAGGCCTCGCGCTTGTACTCGACCAACGGGTCGCGCTGGGCATAGACCCGCAGCCTGACGCCTTCGCGCAAGGCGTCGACACTGCGCAAGTATTCCTGCCACAGCGTATCCACGGCATCCAGCATGATCATCCGCTCCAAGACGGTCAATGCCTCGCGATCCTCGCTGGCCACTTTCAATTCGTAAGCCTGCTTGACCCGCTCCATCACCGTGCTGGTCAGCATTTCCGCAGTCACATCGGCACCCAGCGGCAGATCGTCGACCGTAATACCGATGGGAAAGGTGGAATTGGCCCAATCGACGAATATCTTACGCTCATCAGGTCCGCCGTTGATGTCGATTTCCGCCTGGGTAAAAATCACATCATCCAGAATGGCGTACAATTCATCCTGCGTATTGCTGGCGCAAAGGATATCGGTCCGGAAACCATACACGACTTCGCGCTGCTTGTTCATCACATCGTCGTATTCCAGGGTCCGTTTCCGGATCGAGAAGTTGCTTTGCTCGATCCTGCGCTGGGCGGTTTCGATGGAGCGGTTCATCCAGGGATGGGTGATGACCTCGCCTTCTTCCAGGCCAAACCGCTCCAACATGCCGGCCATGCGATCAGCGCCGTACAAGCGCATTAATTCGTCTTCCAGCGAAACAAAAAACATGGTGTGCCCAGGATCGCCCTGACGCGCGCAGCGGCCGCGAAGCTGACGGTCGATACGCCGCGATTCGTGACGCTCGGTGCCGATTACAAACAGACCGCAGGGATTTTCGCGCAAAACCTCGCGCAACGTCGAGCCGTTATATGGAGAATCCAGCGAGATTTCCTGGGACGTGATGGTCTCGCGCTCGATATAAATAACGCCTTTGCCCAGCTTGATGTCTGTACCGCGACCGGCCATGTTAGTGGCAATGGTCACCGCACCCGGCTGACCGGCGCGCGCCACGATCTCGGCTTCACGTTCGTGGTGCTTGGCGTTGAGCACGTTGTGCATGATGTTGCGTCGGCGCAGCATGCGGCTGATCAATTCCGAGGTTTCCACGGTCACAGTGCCGACCAACACCGGTTGCTTACGTTGATGACAGTCTTCGATCAGATCGATGATCGCTTTGTATTTTTCGCGCAGAGTGCGATAAACCTGGTCATCGCCATCCACGCGACGCACCGGACGGTTGGTGGGGATGACCACCACGTCGAGTTTGTAAATCTGTTGGAACTCGTCCGCTTCGGTTTCTGCGGTTCCGGTCATACCGGCCAGCTTGTCGTACATACGAAAATAATTCTGAATCGTGATCGTGGCCAGTGTCTGCGTTTCGCGTTCGACCCGGACGCCCTCCTTGGCCTCGATGGCCTGGTGCAGACCGTCGCTCCAGCGGCGGCCGGGCATGATCCGACCGGTATATTCGTCGACAATCACCACCTGGTTGTCCTGAACCACATACTGCACATCGCGTTCGTAACAGCAGAAGGCTCGAATGAGCTGGTCCACGGCATGGATGCGCTCGTTCTTTAATCCAAACTCTTCCTGCAGTTCCTGGCAACGGTTGATTTTCTGCTTGTTGTTCAACGAATCGTCGTTTTCGACATCGGCAATGGCCGTGATCAGATCGGGCAGAACATAGGCGGTCGGATCCTGGGGATTGATCGCTTCGCACCCCTTTTCGGTCAAATTCGCGTCGCTGCCTTTTTCATCAATGGTAAAGAAGAGTTCTTCGCGCAGCGCACGGGCATGCTCTTTGTGCATGTCGGTCATCATGGCGCTTTCGACCTTTTCGAGCAAACGCCGGTTGCGCGGCTCTTCGAGCAAGTGCAAGAACTGCTTGTTGCGCGGCATACCCTGGCTGACCTGGTAAAGCTTGTATTTGGCCTCCTCAAGATCATCTTCATCGATCAACTTTTTGGCTTCGGAAATCAGCCGGTTGCACAAATCGCGCTGCCTGCGCACCAAGTGGTCCACCACGGGACGCAGGTCTTTGTACTGATTCACATTGTATGGCGCAGGCCCGGAAATAATCAGTGGCGTACGCGCTTCGTCGATCAGGATACTGTCAATTTCGTCAATGATGGCGTAGGCATACCCGCGCTGAACCCGGTCAGCGGGCGTCGTGGCCATGTTATCGCGCAGATAATCGAAGCCGAATTCACTGTTGGTGCCGTAGGTGATATCCTTGCAATACTCGATGCGGCGTTCGTCGGGCCGCATTTGGTTTTGGATACAACCGACGGTAAGGCCGAGGTACGTGTACACCGCGCCCATCCACTGGGCATCGCGACGCGCCAGGTAATCATTGACCGTAATAACGTGAACGCCTTTACCGCTGATGGCGTTGAGATAGACCGGCATGGTGGCCACCAGCGTTTTACCTTCGCCCGTGGCCATTTCAGCAATCTTGCCCTGATGCATCACCATGCTGCCAATCAACTGCACGTCGAACGGGACCATCTCCCAAGGCAAATCATGGTCGCAGACCTGAGTGGTCGTGCCGACCATGCGCCGACAGGCATTCTTTACCGCGGCAAAAGCCTCGCACAACAGATCGTCGAGGGTTTCGCCCTTGGCGTAGCGGTCGCGAAACTCCTGTGTCTTGGCCTTTATCTCAACTTCGGTCAATGCCTGGTATTCTTTTTCCAGTTTATTGATCCGGTCGACGAGCGGTCGTAGCTTTTTCAAATCACGTTCGGTTTTGGTTCCCAGTATCTTCTTTAAAATCCACTGCATATCTCAAATTCCTGTTCTTTGCTTTGCAATGGGCACATACTCCCATCCTGTTAGACCGATGCAATGCGCCAGTGTTCCAAAAAACCGCGCGGATTTCTATCCAAAACTTGAAGAAGTGAGAAAAAAAACGAGCGCCCCAAAGGGTAACATGTTGGACTGCAAAAGGTTGAAGCGCCGTTCACATGCCTCGCCATCTGGAGGCAAAAGCTATGCATGCGCGATCGCCGTCGTAATCGCGCTTTACACACGGATGCCTTCCTGGGGCGGGAGGTAAATCCGGCGCAATGTTTTTGAATCGCACGTACTCCCCGGTTTCTCGTCAACTGAGATGGGCAGGCGCCCTCATCCGCGAACCAGCGATCAAACTCCCGAAGGTCTCGCGGGTAATCGATGCCCGCAACCGGTTTGGACGGCGTTTCCATGGCCACACTATATGTAGCGGGCACTTGCTTCAAGTGGATACCCCCCCCCATTCGGTTTTTTAGGGAGGCCCTAACGCGTATCCTGAAACGGGAACTGCGGACAGACCCAGCGCTGGGTATCGATGCGTTCGCGGCCATAGGTTGACCAGCCCATTTCCAGGCGGATGCGCGGCAGCTCAAACTCCGGAAACCAGTGGATGCGAATGCGCTGATTACGGGTATAGCCCAGGAAAACAGCATAGCGACCCATGACGCCATTCTGCATGGCCACGGGCGTCAAATCGGTGAACGTGGTTGGATGTTCTTCTTTTTCCAGATAGCGCAGCACATCCGGCAGGTATTGGGCTGCTTCCTGGTTGTCGGCTTGTTCCAGGTTCAGCGCAACCGGCTCGTTCCAGGCCAGCAATCCTTCGTTGCTCCCCTGGCAGGCGGACTGGACCCAGACCGGTGACGACCAGAGAGTTTCGCCGTCCACCTGTTCGATGCGCACATAGTACCAGGTCGTGCCCTTGGGTGGCGTGTCGTCCAAGTGCAGGTTCACGCTTTCACATGCCGGCGCCCAGGTTTTGAGCTGCCGGTCGCCGCGGACCAGGGTGATGCGTTCGATCGCGGCTGTGCCTTCCACGCTGACCTCGATGTGCACCGGTTGGTCCGCTTCGATTTCAGCGCCCATGAGCGCACCGTTGACTTTGAAATCGAGCAGCGCCCTTGCGCCGGTGGAAGCGTAGACGCGCCGCAGGCGGAAAGCCTCCCAGAGCGCATCCCTGTCCAGGCTATCGGCATACACGGCCAGCAGCGGACCGTTGCCCCATCCGGCATCGGCGCGGCGTAACAGGTTGTAGAACTGTCCGCCGCACATGGACACGCCGCGCGGATTGCCGGGCATGGCATTGGTGCAGCCTGAGCCGCCGATCATCCCCAGCTTATGGCCTTTTTGCAGATAAGCCTGGATCAACCACTCGGCATTGCCGCAACCCGAGCTGATTTCGCACAAGCGCTCCAATCCGGCATGATGGTGCTCAGGTATAGCCGGCGCCTCATCCGCAAGCGGAGTGATGAGGGTCTTTTGCGGAGCGAGTTGGTGGAGATCGGCAATGGTCCAGGCCGGGTCGGGTTGCTCCGCGTCCAGTGATTGCCAGACGATATTGCGGGTCCCGCCGGCATCGGCCTGGTCATACCATGAACAACCGACAAAGGTCAGGAAGCGTCCCGGATCGTAGCATGTGCGTGCCGCTTCCAGGTAGCGCGGCCAACAGGCTTCCACGGAGTCGGCGTGTTTGCGGAACAGGCGCAAGCTCAGGGCCAGAAAGTCGAGGCGCGTGGTTTCGCGTGCGTAACGGAACAGGGCTTTCGGTTGGTTGGCGGCTTGGGTTTCATCGATCTCCACACCATCGTATCCATGGGCGCGAAATTCGCCCCAATAAAGCTGCATCCCGTTATCGACGACGCGAATGGGATTGGAGCGCGCTTGAAAAGCCTGATTTGCGGCGCGGACTTCAATGTGCGTCACCCCAGCGTCAACCGCCAGACAGGCTTGCCCCGCGGCAGATCCCTGGGGCGTGGATCGAGCTGTGGCGTCGATAAGGCCGGCGCCGTGCAAGTGTGGCGGATCTTCAAAAGGTATGGGATTGTTGTTGAGATCCGTGCGAATCAGCGAAAACCGGAAAGGGGTTCGGGCGCGCACTGTGGAGGGCGCGAAACAGAAGGTGCGCCGTGCGGGAGGGCAAGGAACGATCTGGGCGGAAACCGTGGCATCGTGCACGCGGCGACAGAACAATTCGCCGGGTAAAATGACGGCCATGGCAACTTGCAGCCTGTCGAAAGCAGCAGGTTGCACATAAATCCCGTCGCCGCCGGCGCGCTGATCGCCGATCCTGAGCACGATCGTTTTACCGGCCGGAAACGGCTCGTTGAGGTAGAGCATGGCCGGCACTTCGCCGGCAAGCGAGGTGTCGCAATCGAATTCCAGCGCCTGACCCTGCTCGTCTTCGAGGGTGACGTAGCCCATGGACTCGGGCCAGTAATCCTGGTGACGCCAGTCAAAGTGAAGGTTTCTTTCCAGTTTCTTGAAACAAATAGCGCCATTGGCCGGGATGGTTTCGTGCGAGGTAAAGGTCAGCACCCAGGTTCCGCAGCGTCCGGCCTCCACGGTGATATGGCGTGCGGGAGGACTGTCAGGCGCATTGTTGGCTTCAAAGGCAATGGCGCCGGTGCCCGGCCATGACTGGACGTCCTCGATGTTCAGCACCAATTTCTGAAATACGGGCATAGGTTTCATGGCTCGACGTCCTTGCTGGCTCGATGCCACTTGCTGTATGCTCTTTATTCCGGCATCCAGCAACGAGAATCGATGACAAAAAAAGGCCATGGCCGCGGAACGGCCATGGCCTTTGACATAAGCTTAATCGGAAACTTCGATCGCTTCCACTGGGCAGCTCTCAGCAGCTTCCTGAACTGCATCCTGCATATCAGCGGGAACTTCGTCCACTTTCACGATCGCCTGGTCTTCGCCCATTTCAAAAACGTCAGGGCAGGAATCCACGCACAGTTCGCAGCTAGTGCATTCAGCCGTCACTTTTACTTTCATGGGGTACTCCTACGTTATTTTTTTTTCACGCCGCGATTGCATTGGGCAACAGTCGGCAAATTGTTTCGTCTGGCTTAGATTATATATTTGGCTTTATAGTCTTCAAGCGCTTTGATGTAGTTGGCGCGTTCGAACGCTGCCGGATTCTCTACGGCTTTCTGACTCATGGCGCCTTTCATCTGGCTCACGGACTGGTATTCCTTTTCTTCCATCCAGGACTGCAGTTCGTCGAGCATGGTCTTGATGTGGCCAATGCCGTTCTTGAGCAGGGCCGAGGTGGTCATGGCCACATCGGCGCCGGCCAACAGGTACTTGGCCATGTCGCGACCGCTGTGAACGCCGGTGGTGCCGGCCAGCGAAGCGTTGATTCTGTCGTAGAGAATCGCGATCCAGCGCAAGGGCAGGCGCATCTCTTCCGGTGTGCTCAAGTTGATGTCCGTTTCCACTGACATGGTGTCCAGGTTGAACTCAGGCTGATAGAAGCGGTTGAAGAGCACCAGGGCATCGGCGCCGGCTTCGGTCATTTGCCGAGCCATGTTGGCCGTGGCGCTGCAGAACGGGTTCAACTTGATCGCGACCGGTATGGAAACCGTTGCTTTGACGGCTTTGACCACGTCGAGATACATGGTTTCGACATGGGCGCTGGTCATATCCAGGCTGGTCGGAATGTAGTAGATATTCAGTTCCAGGCCCTTGATGCCGGTTTGTTCCATCTTTTTGGCGTAATCGATCCAACCTTCCGAAGACAAGCCGTTAAGGCTGCCGATGATGGGGATATCCACGGCATTGACAGCCTCGCTGAGCAGGTCGGTGTAGCGCTCGACGCCTACGGTGTAGTTGTCGATGGCCGGGAAATAGCCCAAGGCCTCGGAATAGCTTTCAGCACCCGCGCTGAGCAGATGTTCGAGAGCGTCCGCATCGTGCTGGATCTGCTCTTCGAAGATCGAGAACATGACGATGGCGGATGCGCCGGCTTCGGCCAGTTTCTTGATGTCGTCCACTTTCTGGGAAAGCGGGGACGCCGAGGGAACCAGCGGATTTTTCAGCTCAAGACCCATGTATTTGGTCGTTAAGTCCATACTATTGTTCCTTTCTTAGAGTGTTTAACAACGTTCGGTTCACTTATTCGGCGGCCCATTTCTGATAGAGCTTCCAGCGGTAGTCGACATCGGACTGGGCCAACTCGATCAGGCGCGCCGCTTCTTCCGGCTTGCTGAGCGTCAGCATCTTGTAACGGATTTCGTTGTAAGCGTAGTCCTTGACCGATACGGAAGGTTCCTTGCTGTCGATGGACAACGGGTTTTTGCCTTCATCGGCCAGCAGCGGATTGTAACGATAGAGCATCCAATGCCCGCTCTCTACGGCCAGCTTCTGCTGGTCAAAACCTTTTTGCATATTGATACCGTGGGCGATGCAGTGGCTGTAAGCCAGGATGATGGAAGGACCGTCATAGGCCTCGGCTTCCTGGAAAGCGCGCAGCGTATGGCGCATGTTGGAACCTAGCGCGACGCGAGCCACGTAGACGCTGCCGTAGCACATGGCCATCATGCCCAGGTCTTTTTTGGCCACCGGCTTGCCGCTGGCCGCAAATTTGGCCACCGCGCCGCGGTTGGTGGATTTGGACGCCTGACCGCCCGTGTTGGAGTAGACTTCGGTGTCGACCACCAGCACGTTCACGTTGCGTCCAGATGCCAGCACGTGATCCAGTCCGCCGTAACCGATGTCATAGGCCCAGCCGTCGCCGCCCAGAGCCCAGACGCTGCGGCGCACCAGGTTTTCGCACACAGAATTCAACCGCTTGGCATCCGCGGCGTTCATGCTCGCCAGTTTGACTTTCAAGTCAGCCACCATGCGGCGTTGCCCGGCGATCTCCGCTTCGCTCTTCTGGGCGTTTTTGATCAAACCTTCGACCAGCTCCGTGCCCAGGTTGGTTTCCAGCTTCTTGAGCAGTTCGCAAGCATACTCATAGTGCTTGTCAATAGTCAGGCGGAAGCCCAGGGCGATCTCCGCGCAGTCTTCGAACAGCGAATTATTCCAGGTCGGGCCGCGGCCATCGCGGTTGACGCACCATGGCGTGGTGGGCAGGTTGCCGCCGTAAATCGAGGAGCAGCCTGTGGCATTGGCGATCACGGCGCGATCACCGAACATCTGGCTCAGGATCTTGATGTATGGCGTCTCGCCACAGCCGGCGCAGGCGCCGGAAAACTCGAACATGGGCTCGGCAAACTGCAAGTCCTTGATGGATGTCATGTCCAGCACGGCATGATCCTTCTCGGGCAGGGTCTCGAAGAACGCGATGTTTTCGCGTTCCGCTTCGAGGATCGGCTCTTTTTCAGCCATGTTGATGGCTTTCTTGCCAACTTCTTCCTTGCTCTTCTTGGGGCAGACTTCGATGCACAGGCCGCAACCGGTGCAGTCTTCAACATAGGACTGGACCGTGTACATGGTGCCTTCGGGAACGTCCTTGCCCTTGTACGCGACGGATTTGAACGAGGCCGGCGCATTGTCCAGGGCCGATTTTTCGTAGGTTTTGGCGCGAATCACGGCGTGGGGACAAACCAGGCCGCAGTTGCCGCACTGGATGCACAGGTCCGGCTCCCAGACCGGCACATGCAGCGAGACATTGCGTTTTTCCCACTTGGTGGTGGATGTGGGATATGTGCCGTCCTGCGGGAACGCGCTCACCGGCAGATCGTCGCCGCGACCGGCCATGATTTCAGCGGTCACGTTTTTAACGAATTCCGGGGCCTTTTCGGAAACGATCAGTGGCATCTCAATGGTGCTGGTAGCCTCGGCCGGCACCGAGATCTCATGCAGGTTGGCCAGAGATTGATCCACGGCATTGTAGTTCTTCTGCACGATCTCTTCGCCCTTGCGGCCATATGTCTTTTTGATGGCTTCCTTGATCTTGGCAATGGCCTCGTCCTTGGGCAGCACGCCGGAGATGGCGAAGAAGCAGGTCTGCATAATGGTGTTGACGCGCGAGCCCATGCCCGTGGCTTCGGCAACGTCGTAAGCGTCGATGGCATAGAACTTGAGCTGTTTTTCGATGATCTGCTGCTGCACCTTACGCGGCAGCTTGTCCCAGACTTCATCTTTGTCGTAGGGGCTGTTCAACAGGAACGTGGCGCCCTTGGCCGCGCATTTGAGCACGTCGGTCTGCTCGAGAAAGACGAGCTGATGGCAGGCGACAAAGTTGGCCTGACGAATCAGGTAGGTCGACTGGATCGGTTTTGGTCCGAAACGCAGGTGCGAAACCGTGCGTGAACCGGCCTTCTTGGAGTCGTAGACAAAATAGCCTTGGGCGTAATTATCGGTCTCGCCGCCGATGATCTTGATCGAGTTTTTGTTGGCGCCGACCGTACCGTCGGAACCCAGGCCGTAGAACATGGCACGCACGACGCAGTCAGGCTCGATGTCAAAGCTGGAATCGTAGTCGATGCTGGTATGGGTCACATCGTCGTTGATGCCCAGGGTGAAGTGATTTTTCGGCTTATCCTTGCTCATCTCGGCCAGCAGTCCGTTGACCAGGGCCGGCGTGAATTCCTTGGACGACAGACCGTAGCGGCCGCCGATGACTTTGGGCATGGACGCTGTGGGCAGCGTGCCTTCGACAGCGGCTTCGTTCAAGGACGTTACGATATCTTTGTACAGCGGTTCGCCTTCGGATCCAGGTTCCTTGGTGCGGTCCAGCGCGGCAATGGTTTTGACCGTGGCCGGAATCGCGGCCAGCAGGTGCTTGGGCGAGAAGGGACGATACAGGTGGACTTGGATCAGACCCACTTTTTCGCCTTTGTCCACCAGATAATTGATGGTTTCAAAAGCAGTGTCAGCGCCGGAGCCCATGAGCACGATGATGCGTTCGGCATCGGGTGCGCCATAGTAGTTGAACAACTTGTAATCGCGACCCGTGACCTCTTTGAATTTATCCATGGCCTGCTGCACGTGTTCCGGCGTGGCGTTATAGAAAGGATTCACGGATTCGCGCGCCTGGAAAAACACGTCAGGGTTCTGGGACGTACCACGGATGATCGGGTGGTCCGGGTTCATGCCGCGCTGCCGATGTGCGAAGACCAGATCGTCGTCGATCATGGCCTGGATCTGCTCATCGCTCAGCATGCTGATGGTATTGACCTCGTGGGACGTGCGGAAGCCATCGAAGAAATGCACAAACGGCACGCGTGACGCGAGGGTGGCGGCCTGGGCAATCAAAGCCATGTCATGGGCTTCCTGCACCGAACTGGAGGCCAACAGACCAAAACCGGTGGCGCGGGCAGCCATGACGTCGGAATGGTCGCCGAAAATCGACAGCGCCTGACAGGCCACGGAACGAGCCGAGACATGGAACACGGTCGAGGTCAATTCACCGGCGATCTTGTACATATTGGGGATCATCAACAGCAGGCCCTGGGACGCAGTAAACGTCGTGGTCAGGGCACCGGTTTGCAACGCGCCGTGAACCGCGCCGCTAGCGCCGCCTTCGCTCTGCATTTCAACAACCTGAGGGATCGTCCCCCAGATGTTGGTCTTGCCTTCAGCAGACCACTGATCAGCCCATTCACCCATGTTGGATGAGGGCGTGATGGGATAGATGGCACAAATCTCGTTTGTTTTGTGGGCCACGTAAGCCGTTGCCTCATTACCATCAATTATTGTCCTGTTGTCGCTCATAGAATACTCCTGCAGTGATTTTTTCTACCAACCAAAAAAGACCACAACCCGTTTACATGCTGATGGCTGAAATAGCAAGAATTTACTTTGAAATAAATTCGGAGGTGGCGCATCGCCGCGTTACGAAGCAATTTATTTATCGTGGCTCTATGGCAAATCCCGTTTTTTACCCCCCCCTGATCTTCATTCCAATCTTCGTCTCGATCTTCGTCGGATCAGGACGAGGATCAGGAGCACCGAGGATCGGGACGAAGATGTTTTCCCCTTCATCCTGTCCCTGTCGCAAGAGCGATTTCGTAACTCCTGTTGGTATGTATTCACGTTGAGATTTACCTGTTCCGGTTGACAAGGCGAGCAAATTAATAGTATACCTTCCTGACGTGAATAATGCGGACGAAAAAGCAGCGCCCAACGAGATGAGAAATATTGGCGGAGCGGTTGTTGCATGCTTCATTGGCATGGGTTTGGTGTTTACGGGGATGGCTTGTTTGAACAAGCAGGAGGCTCATGGCATCAGGGAGCACCACCTCATGGATGAAGTTGGCGCGGAAGTTATACCTATTTCGGCGGATAAACCGGACCCGGCCAACGATGGCAAACTTGTGTACATGACAGGGTGGGCACGGGCCGAAGGGCCATTGACCGATCCGATGTTCAAGATTACTTGTCGTGCGCTCCGCTTGTATCGCATCGTGGAGACCTATCAGTGGAAAGAGGTTGAAACCCACGAAGTGAGGGCACCCTATTCCTACATCAAGATCTGGGCCGACGATGTGATCGATTCAACGAAATTTCATCGGAGGAAGGGGCGCGGCAATCCTGACGGCAGTGCTTGGACCTATTTCTCGAAAACCATTCGCTCCAGGATTCATGTGGGTGCCTTTGAACTCAACATTTCGCTGTGGAATAAAATCGAAATGCACGAGTCGCGTCCCTTGACCGAGGAGGACTTGCAGCGGTTGCCGGATGAAATGGCATCGCAATTGAAACTCCATAAGGGCATGTTCTACCTGAGCGATAATCCGTCCGATCCAGCGATCGGCGACCAGCGGATCTATTTCCGCTTCAAGCCGGAGACCGAGGTATCGCTGATTGCGCGGCAAAGGCGGAATGGCTTTGTGATCGGCGCGGACGGTGTCCATTGGTTGCATGTGGGACGGTTCAGCATGACCGAGATGCTGGAGCGCAAGGCGAAGAAAGAGTCGATCAAGAGCTGGACCGCGCGGCTGTTATTCGCCTCGTTGATTCTGTTGGGTTTGCTGCAGATATACCGGTTGCCGGTCGCGTGCTTGGGTCGCCAAAAGGTTCTGGGGGCTTTGAGTGGGAAACCTCTTATCCTGTTCAACCTGGCGTTGACCGGGGCGTTTGCTTTGCCCAGTGCGGCCATGCCCTGGCTTGACGAAGCGCCGGGGTTTGCACGGCTGACTATTGCGACCGGCGCGGTTCTGTTGTTGCTGACTCTTGTGCTGCGCGTGCGCTACAGGGCATCGGCAGCGCCCATGGACGGGGAGTTCTGATCTTTTCCATCACACTTATCCGGCTGGCCCAGACACGCGACACGCGACTACAACACAACATGCTTGAATTTGGCAAGCTTTTTTATTGACCGTGCTACTGTTCCGCCCTATTTTATAGAAAGAAGATTTATTTATGTGGAGGAGCTGGTCATGATCGATAAGGTAGGTTGGAAAAAGCGCCTGGTTGCGGCAGCGTTATTGTTCGCGTATTCGCTGTTTGCGGCCGAACTGGATTTTTCGTCGCGCATCCATCATCTTTTGAGCGGTCTGCAGGCCATGGGGGAGGGGGGGTATACTGCCGAAGAATGGGAACAGGCTTTGCGTGAAGTGGATGGGCTGATCGCTTCGGCACGTCAGCATCGAGCCTGGGAGGATTATGTCGAAGTTGTGTTGATCAAGGCCATGGTCTTCACCGATCGGTTGCGGCGGTATGAACAGGCGCTGAAACTGGTGCGTTCCGCGCGCGAAGAGTTGGATCCGGGCGCTATTCCCGCCATGCGCAAATTGTATGTGCGCGAGGCCCAGATCCTGTCGCGTATGGGAGACTGGCAGGCCATTGATAAGTTGATTGAGGAGTTCACCAAAAGTTCGGCGTTCGATCCGGCCAACTACAAGTTCAGCGGCGGCAAGGGACTGGACAAACCCTTAAAACTTACGCGTCCGGGCTTGGTTGGGCCGGGGTCGGTGGTGGTTTCTGTCATGCGTCTGGCCCGTAAGCGTGCGGCCTTAGCGCCGGGCCTCTCCTTTCCGCGGGTCACCTTGCACGATCTGAACGGCAGACCGTACGATTTCAAGGCATTGCCGCAACCAGTGGTGATCGTCGATTTCTGGAATGAAGCGTCCGCGGCCTGGCGCAGGGATATCCCGGTCATGAAGCGGCTCTATCGGCAGTATCTGGACGACGGTCTGCTGGTCATCGGCATCTACGTCGGGCGTGACCCGAACGTGGGTCTCGCGTTTGCCAGGCAGCAAGAGTTGCCCTGGCCGTTGGTCATGGACCAAGACCGGCTGGCCGTCAAAATGGGCTATTTCGGTGAAACGCCCAACTTCATCCTCAACCATAATGGAATTATCCAGGATCGGGAATTGCGTGGTTCGCAACTGGCCAATGCAGCACTGAAATACCTGAAACCGGCAACCACGGAATAAAAAGATTTTTGGCTTTGGGCAATCAGGCGGTGAGACTTCGAGGAACCAGATCGCGGAAGAACTTCCTGCACCCTCCCCCTTGCTCCTTTGCTCCCCTCTTTTCTTTTGCCAATTCCCGTGCGCGTGCGTTAAGCTTCGGTTCATGAAAATTAAATGTGCATGCTGGTTGTGGTATCTCCTTTTGACCACGGTGCTGGGCATTCATCTGCTGTTGCCCGGATGGTCGATCTACCGCTGGGATACGATGCTCTATTCCTGGCCCTTGCTGGTTCAGGCACGCGCGCAATGGCTTGCTGGCAATGCACCGTTCTGGACTTCCGCGGTCTGTAATGGCACGGATCTGCTGGCCAATATCAATATCGGCGTGCTCTATCCGCTGAAACTCTTCATTTGGATCCTGCCACTGCGCCTCGGGTATCATTTCTACCTGCTGGCGCATGTCTGGCTTTCGTTGTGGGGCATGCACCTATTGCTCAGGCGCGGGTTTCGTTGCAGCACAGGGGCTGCGTTTGCCGGATCTCTGGCCTATGGCGCCGGCGGCTATGCTCGGGCCATGTGGGATTCAATCAATTTCGTCGCCTTGCCCTGGATTCCGCTAGGTCTGCTGGCGCTCATGCTTGCACGCAAGCATAAACTCGGCGCCATGCTGGGGATTGCCGGCGCTTATGCCATGTTGCTGTTGGGCGGCGATTTCCAGGCTGCCGTGCTCTGGCTGCCTTGCGCCGCGCTGCTGGCCCTGTGCCTTGATCGACCTTTACACCACCTGGTTGTGCTGGCCTGCGGCGCGGGTACGGCCATGCTGCTGACCGCCGCCCAATGGATCCCGGCATACATAGCCATGCAGTATTCGTACCGTGCAGCCGGCCTCGTTTTTTATGAAGCCACCGAGATGTCATTCAATCCTTTACGCCTGCTGGAATTGTTTGTGCCCCACCTGTTCGGCAGTCACGCGAAATGGTTTGCCCCAGCGCTGATGGGTGAACATGCCGTGCGCCTGAACCCATGGGTCGGTTCGTTTCACATGGGCCTTTTCTCGCTGGCCGCCATCGTATTGGCTTGGCGTCGACGGCAAAGCCCGGTTTTCCGCTGGGCCGTGCTCGTTGCGTTGGGCGCGCTGTTGCTCAGCTTTGGCAAGTTCCTGCCCGGTTTTCACCTTTTGCTGCATGTGCCGGTGATCAAAGGTTTCCGCTATCCGGAAAAATACCTGCTCTGGTGCACCCTGGGCTTGGCCGTGCTGACTGCGCTTGGCGCCGGTCGGCTGCGGGCTTTGTGGCGAATGCGCAAGCCGGTCCCGGCCTGGCGGCGCTTGTGGTGGATTCTCGGCGCCTGCTGGTTAGGGGCTCATGTGCTGGGCTGGATCGCGTTGTCCAGTGTGGCTATTGTGCAACCCGGTTATCATGCCTGGATAGCGTTGCGCTTGCGCGACAGCCTGGTGCTGGCTGCGGGCGCGGTCGTGGTCCTGCTGTTGCGCCGGCGCGGCACGTTACGGCATGGCTTGGCCGCGCTGTGGTTGCTCAGCCTGCTACTGCCCTGGTATGCCGATAATCCTGTTTCACCGCGCGTCGATCCGCTCGAGCCTTCGCCCGTGGCCAATGCCATCAAAAATTCGGACCAACCCATGGGCCGTTTTTTCCGCGACCCGATGCTGAAAAGCTATCCGTTGCCCGCTGACTTTGACCAACTGGCGGACAAAGAGCATCTCGCTGTGCGCCATCTGGCCAAGCTGCGCTACAATGTGCCAGCGGCCTGGGGTCTGCGCGGCGTGGACGGTTTTTCGCCGTTGGAAGCGGGTCCCATGCGCGAACTGCGTTTGCTGGTTTCCACCAACTACAACCATCTCTCCACCGAGGCCTTGTTCGCGTTCTGTCGTCGGACCGGGGTGCAGTGGCTGCTGACCAGTGGCGAACGGGCGGCTGAAGCAGGCCTGGAACCTTACGCTGCCTGGGGCGCGGACAGG
>CAZOLK010000033.1:0-9043 GCA_964580325.1 uncultured Verrucomicrobiota bacterium
AATGGCGGTTTTGTACGCGAACCGCTCCGGCGTTTGCTTTTTCCAGAGGGCCGCCTCGGCCATGCGCTTTTCGAACGATTGATCGTATATGCCCATGAACCCCATGATCTTGTCAAAGGCTGGCGCTTCGGTAAGTTTTTCTTTCTTCGAAATGATAGCCTGCGCGCGGGATTGGGCGGCCTTTTCGAAATCGGTGCGATGCATCGCCGTAATTTCCGTATCGCCGACAAAGATGAAATGATGGTCGTCCGCCACCGCCGCCGTGCCGTACAGCAGGGTCAGCACACCCATGTGACGATGGGCGGAGGTTTTGCGAGCGCCCCGTCCGAAACGTTTATCGGGGCCTCCGAACGGTTTGGTTTCGTCGAGAACAATGTATATCAACCCTCCTTCGCCGGGTCCCCAGGCCTTTTTCCCGGCGACGTTGAATGTTTGGGCGGAACCCCGGCTGAGCAATTCGGTCGAACCCTTGTACACTGGAACAAGCGTGTCGCGGTGAATCATCGTCGGGGTCGTGCGGTGGGTGGGCATCCACAGCAAATCGCCATCCGGCATGATCGGCCCGGCGGTGATGTAGTTGAGGGCTTGCTGAATCGAAACCGCGCCGGTTTCGGCAGACAGCGCGGAGGCGAACACCCCTTGTTCGGGAAACATACCGGCACCGCAATAGACCAAGCCCCGGTCCACGGTCACGCCGCCCCGCACGGGCCAGGCGGACACCGGACGGTTTTGCCCGACGCAATACCCTTCATGCGGTGCCGCACGCATCGACCAGATTTTCCGACCGGTAGCGGCGTCCAGACAGTAGACATTGCCGTCGTCCGAACCGGCATACAATTTTTCGCCTGCCATCTGTGGCGCAAGCCGAATGGCGCCCTCGGTGTAGTAGGTCCACAATGTTTTGCCCGACGCGGCATCCAGGCAGTGGATGCCTTCGTCGGTGGACGAGCCATAGTACACCTTGCCGCCACTGATGACGGGATAGTAAGCGTAATCGACCGTATTCGGTTCGTACGTGCCCTGCTGACTGCGCGACGCGCGTTTCCCATAGTAAAAGTTGTCCGGCAGAATCTCTCGAACCGAATGCACATACGCGGGCGACGGCGGATGCGTCGGCTCGTGAATCCAGGCCGCGCTCATCGGGAATTTGAGCTGTTCGGCGGTAACTGCGGTCCGCTGAACATCCCCCCGGTAGCACGGCCAATCGGCGGCGGGCGTCGAAAGCGCCGACACAAGAGTGATTGCAAGACCGACGCGGAATCTTCGCTTATCTTTCATTATTTTCCCTTTTGAGCGTTGTGACTGAATCAGACAATAATATAGCCGTATTTTCCATAGGACCCGCAAAAAGAGCATAATTCTCACAGAATAGCAAGAGAATGGTGAAAGATTGGGGCTTGGGTGGCGGGTGGCGACGATTTTTCAGGGAGTTGATGTCCCGCACCTTACCCCTATTCCATGAACCCTGCCCCTTTTTTCATCTTTGCGCTTGCTTTTGGTTAAACATTTTTTTATCTTTTTTAAAATAGAACCCAATATTGAATGGTGGAGGATCCATGAGTGGTGATTGCATAACCTGTCCGCATTGTGCCCAGGAGGTCCATATTCCTCGCGAATTATCGAATCAAATCAAGGTTTGTCCTTATTGTCGTGAGTCGTTGCAGAATGCAGGTGAAGCACAACCTTTAGGTCCACCCGAAAAAAGAGAAACCAAAGAATGTCCATTTTGCGGCGAGGATATCTTGGTCAAAGCCAGGAAATGCAAGCATTGCGGCGAGTTTCTTGATAAGTATGCGCGAGCCGTTTCTGGGGTCAATGAACCGGAGAAAAAACTCTGGCAGGGTCATCCGTCAGCCTGGAACTACACCTTTTCCTGGTTGCTAGGTGCGATACTGATCGGATTGGGTTTTGTACTCATGTTTTATATTGAGTATACATACACTCTTTCACTCGTGGGCGGAATCGTCATGATCCACGCTGCACTCCATTGGCAAACGCGTGTGTTCACCATCACCAACCACCGCGTGGTAGCCAAAGTCGGCATTATTTCCAGGTCTGTTCAAGAAATCACGATTCATGACATTAAAAGCGTTGGCATGACCCAGAACATGCTGCAGCGCATCCTCAATCTGGGCGCCATCCAGGTCGGCTCAGCCGGCACTGCCGGGATTGAAGTGGAATTTTCCGGTATCGCTGAACCGGTTAAAATCCGCGACAAGATCAGGGCGGTCAAGGACGAAGTGAACGGAGCGTGATCCGCGACAAGCAGGTGGCAAGGCACAGGATGCAGAATATCCAAAGAAGAATCCTGTCTGACTTGTCCGACTTGTCCGACGAGTCTGACTTGTCCGACGAGTCTGACTTGTCCGACTTGTCCGACTTGTCCGACCCACTCGCCACCCGACACGCCTTGCATCACCCAAAGTGTTGATAGCCGGCTGCTTTCAGCTCAGTTCGCTCGCCATTGGCGTTTTCACCAAGCATTATGCCCAGTTCTGCTGTAATTTCGCCGATCGCAGTCAGCCTTGTCGTAAAGTGTTTGCGCCATTCTGTTTCCAGTTGATCTTTTTTTTCAGGCGCCACGGTGAAGACTAATTCGAAGTCCTCACCGTCGTACAGTGCGTGGTCCAGACCGCTGCGGTCATCTTGCCGATCGGGTTGGGCGATAGGTAGGTTGGCCAGCTTGAGTACAGCACCGGCTTGGCTTTTTTTCAGGATATGCCCCAGGTCCATGGCCAAGCCGTCGCTGATGTCGCACATGGAATTCGCCAAGCGCCGCTGGCTGAGCCACAAGCCTTCCGCCATGCGCGGCTGGAAGTCCAGGTGTTTGCCCTGCAAGCTGTAGCCCAGTTCACCGGTCACGTAGATCGCGTCACCCAGTTTAGCTCCGTCGCGTTTGACGGCAAGATCGACCGGGGAGCGCCCCACGGCAAACACATGCAGTTCCAGCAAAGCGCCTTTCGCTGTGTCACCACCCACGATCGCCGCGTTATAGGTTTGCAACATATCGACAGCGCCTTGGTATACGCCTTCCAGTCGCTCCATATCCGTAGCCGGCGGTGCGACAATGTCGATCAGCACCCACAAGATCTCCCCGCCCATGGCGGCAATGTCGCTCAGGACCCGACCGACTGCTTTGCGCCCGACCTTCACCGGATCGGTGTCTGCCTGGAAATGGACGCCTTCGATCACCGGGTCCGATGTCAGCAGCCAGTCGTATGCGGCGCCAGGCATGCGGACCACGGCGCAATCGTCGCCGATCCCGGTGCGGATGGAGGTCGATTGCGGCGTCAGCTCCGCCAGGCGTCGGATAACTTCATTTTCGCCCAGGCACCCGATGCGATTCGCGGTATCGGAAGATGGGGATTCCATGGCGATCTCCTGCTGTTCCGCCGGTTCAAACACTGAGCAGTCGGCTGATGTTTTCCTTGTAGGGCGGGTTCAAAATGCCTTTTTCGCACACTATCGC
Organism: uncultured Verrucomicrobiota bacterium; assembly: GCA_964580325.1. Taxonomy (GTDB): domain Bacteria; phylum Verrucomicrobiota; class Kiritimatiellia; order CAYTQP01; family CAZOLK01; genus CAZOLK01. The sequence continues at coordinate 3,470 of CAZOLK010000033.1, forward strand.
GGAGATCAGCTCCGCTGGGGTTACGTCAAACGCCGGCGCGTAAACTTTTACGTCCGCGGGTGCGGTACGGCGGCCGAATCCTTCGGTAACTTCCACTGGTTCGCGCTCTTCGATGGGGATTTTGTCGCCATGATCGAGCGAAAGGTCAAACGTACTGTGGGGCGCCAGCACATAGAACGGAATATTGTGCGCGCGCGCCAGCAGGGCCACACCATAGGTCCCGATCTTATTGGCCGCGTCGCCGTTGGCCGCGATACGGTCCGCACCCACCAACACAGCATCGATCCGTCCTTCGCGCATGACTTGGGCAGCCATATTGTCGCAGATCAGGGTTACATCAATGTCTTCCTGCATCAACTCCCAGGCGGTCAACCGGGCGCCTTGCAGCAAGGGCCGGGTTTCATCGACAAATACACGGATATGCATGCCCTGCTCCCTGGCCACGTAGATCGGCGCCAACGCAGTGCCGTATTGGGCAGTGGCCAGGCTGCCCGCGTTGCAATGGGTCAGGATGCATTGGCGATCTTTCAGCAGCGTCACGCCGTGGTGGCCAATGGCGCGACACATCTCCGCGTCTTCGTCGCGGATGGTCATAGCTTCGACGACCAGTTTTTCCTTAAGTTCGCCAGCTTTTAATTCCGCGGCCGCGTGCGCAACGGTTTTCATCCGGTTCAAGGCCCAGAAAAGATTGACTGCTGTCGGGCGCGACGTGGCCAGGTACTCCACCACCTCGTCAACACGACTGATGATGGCCGCAGCGTCCTCGGTGTCAACCTGTTGCGCCACCGCAGCAACGCCCATGGCCGCGGCAATGCCGATGGCCGGCGCGCCGCGAACGCGCAACACTTTGATCGCCTCCCAAACCTGTTCAACCTGATCGGTTTCCAAATAAACCAAGTCGGTCGGCAACCGGGTCTGGTCGATCATTTTAATAAAACCGGGGATTAGTTGATTGGCATTTACCCCGATCCATTCTATAGTCTTTAGTCTCATGTTTTTCGCCTGTGTTAAAAGATTTGATGAAAACAAGTAGCTATTAGTATAATGAAGAAACCCATATTGAAAGTTGTTTTTTTATTCCGTACAGCTTTTCTCATACCGGCGCTGTGCCTTTTCTTCTGTGCGCTGAACCTGGATTGCGTGGGATCGTTGAGCAAGGCATTGAAACCGCGGCAGATCGATGGTTATACCTATGTTTCGCTCAAGCGGCTGGCCGCCTATTTCAGCATGAAAATTGAACATGCGGACTCTGGTTTCACACTACGGAATCGATGGAATCGCCTGGAATTCGTCGAAAAAAGCCGCAAGTGCCTGATCAACCAGACGCTGGTATGGTTGCATGAGCCGTTGCTCAAGAACGGACGCAACTGGTACCTCAGCCAACCGGACCTGGATTATGTACTGGACCCTGTCTTGCGTGCGGACAACAACCTGAAAGGCCACGTGGTCCGGACCGTGATCCTGGATCCGGGTCATGGCGGCAATGACCCTGGCGCGCTAGGCAAATTGAACGTACAGGAAAAACAGATAGTCCTGGACCTGGCCAAACGCATCCGCGTCCATCTGGTCAACAAAGGCATCAAGGTGTGCATGTCGCGTGAAAATGATCGTGCGCTGACGTTGACGAACCGGGTCAAAACAGCGCGCGATACGGGCAGCCATCTGTTCGTCAGCCTGCACCTGAATTCATCGTCCAACACCAAGGCCGCTGGCGTGGAAACTTACGTGATGACGCTGCCCGGATATCATTCCACCAATACGGATAATAAAGGCCGGATCAAAACCGAGCATTTTGCCGGCAACGCTAAAAACCAGCACAATGCGGCGGCCGGCTATTATATTCAACGCTACATGCAGCGCAAATTGGGCGTCGAAGATCGCGGCGTGCGGCGTGCCCGGTTTTATGTGCTCAAGCACGCGCCCTGTCCAGCCGTGCTGGTCGAAGCCGGGTTTATCACGCATCCGCCGGAAGAGACCCGGCTGCTCAAAGACGAGTACCGCGAAAAAATTGCTGCCGGCATCAGCGCTGGTATCATGGAATACATCAGAGTGGTGACCCGGGCCAATCTAGCGCAATAATGTATGTACGTGTTCGTTTCCAGAGACAACATGACAGGCTTCGATCCCGAGGAGCAGCATGAACTCGGGGTATGGGCGCATGTGGTGCCGTTTGTGGCTTGGCTGCTGGTCATGAAGTTGCTGGGCGATCCGGCGGGGTGGAAATATGCGGCGCGTTCCGCTGTTACGCTTTTGCTGATCCTGGCCCTGCGCCCTTGGCGCTGGTATGCGCGACTGGCCAGACGCAATATCCCCTGGGCCCTGGGCATCGGTCTGTTCACCGCGCTTATCTGGATCCTGCCCGAAACGTCCTGGGCCGCGCACTGGGGTTCTTTTCAACCGTTGTATCTGAACTATGGCGTCATGCCCTGGGGACGCGCACCCGATCCGCTCGAAAACTGGCCCTATGCGCCCCAGACCGCCGGCTGGGGGTATGCGCTGATTCGCCTGGCCGGCTCGACCCTGGTGATCGCCGTGGCCGAAGAGTTTTTCTGGCGCGGCTTCCTCTACCGGTTTGCCGTGGACAAGCATTTCCTCGGCGTGGAGCTGAAGCGTTTCCATCCGGGTTGGTTCCTGCTCGTCGCACTCCTGTTCGGCCTGGTGCATCACCGTTGGTTGGTCGGGCTGCTGGCCGGTATGCTCTACGGCATCCTGCTCATTCGGACACGCGATATCTGGGCCGTTTGCATTGCCCACGGTTTTACCAATCTCGTGTTGGGTCTGTACGTGCTCGTTTCGGGTGCGTACCAGTTCTGGTAGCGCTATGGCCAACGCGTCCAGCCTGCTCTTCGAAGATTTGGATGACGGCAAGGGGACCTATATCCTGCTGCTGCACGCTGAGCGTGCTTTGACCATAGATATCGGCCGTCTCGGCCAGCAGCATGTGAGGCCCGGGTTCTACGCGTATGTGGGCAGCGCGTTTGGCGCCGGCGGATTACGAGCCCGGTTGCGACATCACACATCGCCGCTGGATCAGCCGCACTGGCACATCGACTACCTGCGCCACGCCGCCACGCCCCGGGAAGCCTGGATCACGCGACACCACAGCCGACTGGAACAGACGCTGGCCGAATTTCTGCGAAAAAGAACCCCATTCCAACCGGTCATCCCGCGTTTTGGCGCCTCCGAATACCGTCGCGCCAAAACAACCCACCTGTTCCACACCAGGAAAAAGCCTTCATTTCAAGCTTTTATGGATCAGGTCAGCGAATATTTCGACAAAAGCGTTGTTTTTGAGCGAGTGGTGTTGGCATGAACACGGACTGACACCGGTGGCGCGTGTCGGGTGGCGCGTGACGCGCGTGGAGCAATCCGCACAACGCCGCTGGATGGGCCCTTTAAGGTCACTCGAGCGGTAGAACTTCTCGCTCCAGAAAGCTTGTCTTTTGATGTACCTGCTATTAAAACAAAAGCCAAAACATCTGATATCCTCAAAGCGATTGAAGGATCAAGATCTAAGGAGTAATGATCCGTGTTCATACCCCCATGATCTCGTCCAGCACATCAGTCAGTGTAACGACGCCGACAACCTCCATGCGCAGGCTCATGACCAGCATCAGCGGTTCGTTGGAAATGCGCATACGCGGCAGGATCATTTCCACTGGATCGTTAATCGAACAATATTGTGGGTGTTGAATATAGTTCTGAAGCGTTTTCTGTTCTGCGTCGGCGTCTTTCAGGATGTCCAGCACATTGACCATGCCGACGAACCGCTTCTCGTCCTGGTTATAGACCGGAAAGCGGGTGAATCCTGTGTTGCGCGCCAGTTCAATCACCTCGCCCAGGTCCGCGTCATAGGCTACGTTCGCCATTTTCTCACGAGGCGCCATGATCTCACCACAGGTCCTGGTCTTCAAACCGAACACGTTACGGATCAGGCGATGTTCGTCGCGGGTCAGTGCGCCGCTGCCGTGGCTTTCCTGGGCCAGGTGCTGCAGTTCTTCACGGGTGATGAACGGCGGCGCCTCGCCCGCATCCTCGTCTTTGATCGGGATGAGGTGTTTGACCAGGAAGGTGATGGTCAATCCCACCGGCGCCAGCAACCAGCCGAAAAAGCGCAGCAAACCGGCAAACGGCATCACGCGTTTGGCCGGGAATCCGGCGAACCAAGATTTAGGCAGATATTCGCCGAATACGAGAATGACCAGCGTCGACAGCGCGCCGGCCAGCCACAAGCCGGCCGCGCCAAACCAGTTGTTGAACAGGCTGACCATGAGCACTGAAATGGTGATGTGGCAGATATTCGTCCCCACCAACGTGGCGCCCAGCAGATAATCAGGCTGTTTCAGAAAAGCCTGGATGATCTCCGCGCCCGGTGTCTTGCGGCGCACCAGATGGCGCAGGCGCAACCGGTTCAGCGAAATGACGCCTGTTTCCATACCAGCGAAAAAGGCGGCGCCCAGCAGGCAGCCCATGATCAACAGCAACAGCCCCGTCATGTCACGACGCCTCCTTCAATTTCTCGATCTGGACCAGGTTGAGCCGCTGCTTGCGCGTTTGCAGCACCTTGACCCGGCAACCCTGAGCCACGATCACTTCGTTGCGTTCCGGCAGGTGTCCGGTCTGTTCCGTGATCCAGCCGGAGATCCGGTCCGCGTTTTCCGCGATCAGGTTCAGGCGCAACTTGCGGTTCAGATCTTCGATACTGTAATGCGCATCCACGATCCAGGCGTGCAATCCGGCTGGTTGGAAAATAGGTTGAGGCTTCTTCAGCTCGCTGTAGATCTCGCCCGTAATTTCCTCGATAACGTCGCCCAGCGTGATCAATCCGGCGGTCCCGCCGTATTCGTCCACCACCACGGCAACAGGTGCGGTCAGCGCACGTAACTGGTTGAGCACTACGTTGAGCTGGCCTGTTTCCGGAATGAAAAAGGCGGCCATGCGCGCGTTGTCAATGTTGTGCTCCGGGTCCAGCAAATAACGTCGAACATCGAGAAAGCCCTCGATTTCGTCGGGATTTTCGCGATACAGCGGCAGGTACTTATAGCGGGTGGCACGCACGATGTCGAGGTACCCGTCATCTTCGTCAGCCATGTCCAGCCCCTCCAGGTCGACGCGCGGCGTCATCACGTCCGAAGCTTTCAGGTCCTCCAGACGGATGATGGACTTGAGCATGGCCCATTCCTCGGCGTTGAGCAAACCCTCTTCGCCACTGATATCGACAATGGTCTCGAACTCCTCGTCGCTCAGCGTGCGCCCGCGCGGTTTCAGGAAAGGTTCAAAGAAGACCGTGATGCGCTCCAAGAACCAGCGCAACGGGGCCACGATGCGAATGACCACGTTCAGCATCGGGGCGTACCAGACTGCCAATGTTTCCGGCTTGACCATGCCGATGCGCTTGGGCCCAATTTCGCCGAAAAAAAGCAGCAACAGCGTCACGGTCGGGATGGCAATATCGCGACCGTGCGAGGGAAACACATGTTCCGCCAAGGCGTAACCCACCGACGAAGTGGCTACGTTGACCGCGACATTGCTGATCAGAATGGTCGACAGCAAGCGCATCGGCGTGGCCATAAT
>CAZOLK010000033.1:9053-33228 GCA_964580325.1 uncultured Verrucomicrobiota bacterium
CCGCCGGTCTTGGGATGCAGATGTGAAAGACGGCGAATCTGCAGCGGGTTCAGCGAAAAAAAAGCTGTTTCGCTGCTTGAAAAGAAACCGGACAGACCCAGCAGCAGAACCAGAATGAAAACCTGCATGACGATCCAGGCGATCGTCATGTTCGTTTCCGCGTCCCGGGACGGCCTTTGTTTGCTATGGGTTGGGCGTTCACGGATTACGTGAACTGGCTGATCGACGGTTCACTGCGTTGCACTTTGTTGATATTGATCACATTGGCTTCACGGCCGCTGTTGTCGACATGGGCGATGATGCACCAGCTCCCCAAGCTGTCTTCCATGAGCGGCACCACGATCTCCTGTTCGCCGATCTTGACTTCGACAATACCGTCGTAACCAGCGAAATTGGAGTTGGGCTTGTTGAAGATGTTGCAGGCGATCAGCGCATGCTCGATGGCGTCCAGCCGGGTGAAATAGATATTCTCCTCGTTCTCGCCGCCCTTGTCGCCTACGCCGGCATCCTCGTCCAGAAAAATATACGGCGACGAACCGCGGCTGCCGCGATCAGCAAAGTAAACGTGACCGGTTTCGGCGCCGAACAGCTTGCTGAAAAAACCACCGCTCTTTTTCTTGTAAAAACAGTGCAGGTCCAGGTCCACCGGTTTGCTCCATTTCAACGTGGCGTGGAATTTCGAGCCGCGCAGACGGGCCGTGGATCCCTTGGTGGCCAGCGTGATTTTGGACATCACCTCCAGTTCGGCGGCACCAGGAATCTCTTTTTGAAAGGTGGCCAGGTCCATGATCCGGTTTTCATTGATCATTTTGGCTTCAGCTCCGTCGCGGACGAGTTTGGCGATCACGGCGACCGTGCCCTGCTCGCTGGAATTGAGCGGCACATGAACCGACTCGTTCTTGTCGTCGATCACGTCCACGCCCGCATCGTATTTATTGAAAGAGGAAGGCCGCTTGGCAATGGCGTCGGTGAAATTGATGGCGCAAATAAAAACTTCCTCGATCTCGTCTAGTTGGGCGATCTGCATCGTCTCCTCTTTTTCGCCTTGCGTAGCGCCCACGCCAGCATCGCCGCTGAGCTTGATAAAAGGGAAAGCATCCAGGCTACCCAGCGTACCGCCCTTGTAATGCGCCGAATAGACGCCGCCCAAACGTCCGCTTTTTGTTTTATAAAAAGCCATCAGATCCAGGTCGACCTCGGCCGTCCATTTGAGCGATACCTGTAGACGCTGGACCGAAACAACAGCCTGTTCGCCTTTTTCTTTTAAACTGACTTTGCGTTTCAATGCTACCATGATTACTCTCCTTTAATTAGATTAACCTTTATTCGAGAATGGTGTTTGCGCCAGGCACTGTGATCAGGAAATCGTCCAGGGACAACACCTCGTTGATGTTCATTACGTTGACGTCCTGACCCGCACACTCCAGCAGGCAGATGACGGCCACGTGTCCCCGCGTCCGCGAATTGAGCGGCACTTCGATCCGCTCTCCGTCTTTGTTGATCACCGTCACCTTGCCGTCGTAATCGGCGAAACAGCAGGTCCTCTTTTCCACGGCATCGGTGTAATTGATGGTCACGATGCGCACTTCCTGCATGTCGTCGAGCCGGTCGATCTGGATGATCTCCTGGTTCCGCCCGCCTGAGGCGCCCAAGCCGGCGTCGCCGCTCAACTCGATGTAGGGAAACGTCGTCAGCGTACCCAGATTGCCGCCCGGATAATTCTCGGAAAACACACCGCCAGTTTTCCCGTCTTTCGTTTTATAGAAAGCGGTTAAATCCAGATCAACATCAGCGGTCCATTCAAGCTTGACCACCAGCTCCTTGACAGCCACCGAAGCGCTAGCCTGACTCTTCTCCAGCTTGAATTGCGGTTTGATGTCCGCGTACATGTTGGGTTTGGGTTCATACGACATGGTGCGGAAAGGCGCCCAGTCGTCCTTGGGACGGCGGCGCACCTTAGTTTCAGGCGTAATCACGCCTTTAACCACCAGCTCATCGAACACGGAGTCGAACACCGGACCTTTCTGTACGCCATCAATTATCACAAACCAAGCCATCTGGATTCTCCCTGAATATATCGTACTTAACTTTAGGCATAGTTTAAACAAGCTCGCCCGGTATCGCAAGCAAGTTTTTGGGATTTCGGAAGAGTGGTGAGCGGCAAGTGGCGAGTGGCGGAGTGTTCGGTAAAAGTCCGACGTGTCCGACGTGTCCGACATGCATGTCCGACCTTCCCTTCCACTTCGCCTTGACTACAGGTTGGTTCTGTATCATACTACGGCATTTATAAACAGGATTATAATCATTTCAATCACAGGGATGAGCCAACAGCTATGCGTACAGTGAAGAAGATTGCATTGAATACGGGCGGCGGCGACGCTCCCGGTTTGAACGCCGTGATTCGCGCGGCCGTATTGTCCGCACTCAACCGCGGCTGGGAATGTTATGGTATTTGCGAAGGATACAACGGCATCATGATGCCAGAAAAATATCCGCACAATGGTCTGATCCCATTGACCCGCGCCCGCGTACGCGGCATAACTCATCGCGGCGGCACCATCCTCGGCTCCACCAACAAAGGCAATCCGCTGCGTTACCCCACCATGGGCGAGGACGGCAAGATGTACGAACGCGACCGCTCCGACGAACTGGTCGCCGACATCAAGAAACGCGGCATTGACGCCCTAATCGCCATTGGTGGCGACGGTTCGCTGGCCATCGCCAATGTTCTGGCTGAGAAAGGCCTCCAGGTTGTCGGCGTACCCAAGACCATCGATAACGACCTGGATCAGACCGTGATCACCTTTGGTTTCGACACCGCTGTTTCGTTTGCCACCGAATGCCTGGACCGACTCCATTCCACGGCCGAATCCCATCGTCGCGTAATGGTGGTCGAGGTGATGGGCCGCTATGCCGGCTGGATCGCGCTCAATTGCGGCATTTCAGGCAGCGCCGACGTGATCCTGCTCCCGGAAATACCCTATGACCTGGAAAAAGTGGCGGAAAAAATCCGTGAGCGCGAAGCCAATGGCCGGCACTTTTCCATCGTGGTCGTGGCCGAAGGCGCCAAACCCAAAGGCGGCGATGTCTCGGTGGTATCCAAGGAACTGGGTCGCGCCGAACGCCTCGGCGGCGTGGGCCAGAAGGTTGGCGAGCAACTCCAGGAATTGACGGGCAAGGAAACCCGTTTCGTGGTGCTAGGCCACCTGCTCCGTGGCGGTTCGCCGACCACGTTTGACCGCTTGATCTCGCTGCGCTTCGGTGCTGCGGCCGTGCGCGCGCTGGACGAAGGCCAGTCTGGGATCATGGTGGCCCTGGATCCGCCCATTGTCCGCTATGTCCCTCTGCACCAGGCGACCAGCCGCATGAAAGTCGTGCCACTGGATTGCGACACCGTAAAGACCGGTCGCGATCTAGGCATCAGCTTTGGCGATTGAGCAGCGCTTGTTTGCAATTGGTAGCAGGGGCGTCCCGCCCCTGGATCCGCATGCGCTGTGCTATAGGCCTTTGCTTCCGGAAACCAACTCGCAGAAGTGATTTTCACCCCACTCCATTTCTTGCATTCATTTCCGCTTGCTTTGAACAGCGAATTTCCGCAAGGTTCTGCGTATGAAAAAAGCGATATCCGATCATTGCAAAAGTTCCATGAACCGGGCCGTCCGCCTGGCCGGGATGTTTTTCCTGGCATCGACCATGCTCAGCAGCCGCTGCGCGGCCGACACCGAACGTGGCGACAAAACCGCGAAGTACGTCTTGCTGTTCATCGGTGATGGCCTAGCTGCACCGCAACGGGCGGCAGCGGAATTCTACCAGGACAAAATCACTGCCAAAGGTAAACATAACGGCCAACGTACGATGCTGGCCATGAGTGAAATGCCAGTGCACGGCATGACCACCACCTACGCCGTCGGCGCCTTGATCACCGATTCCGCTGCCGCGGGAACAGCAATGGCCACCGGCCATAAAACACGCAGCGGAATCGTCGCCATGGCTGAAGACGGCATCACCCCCGTCAAGTCCATTGCCACCCTGGCCAAAGAACAGGGCATGAAAGTAGGGATCGTTTCCAGCGTCTCCATCGACCACGCCACCCCCGCCTGCTTCTACGCCAACAGCCCCAGCCGCGGGAACTACCACGACATCGCCATGCAGTTGTCGCAAAGCTCCTTCGATTTTTTCGGCGGCGGTCGGATGCTGGGAGACACGCCCGCCAAGAGGAAAGACCGTCCATCCCCAGTGGCAACGGCCAAAAAACGCGGCTACCAAATCGTGGAAAATGCCGCCAGCCTGGCAAAACTCAAACCCTCCGATCAGAAGGTCATTGCTTTCAGCCCCCGGGTGGATTCCGCCCAAGCCATGCCCTACCACATGGACCGCCGGCAGGGCGATATCTCCCTCGCCGATTTCACCATCAAGGCGATCGCACTGCTCGATAATCCCAAAGGTTTCTTCCTCATGGTCGAGGGCGGAAAGATCGATTGGGCCTGCCACGCCAATGACGCCGCTGCCGCGATCCACGATACGCTTGCCTTTGACGCCGCCGTCAGGATCGGCATTAGCTTTTATGAAAAGCATCCCGACGAAACGCTGGTCGTGGTCGCCGGCGACCACGAGTGCGGCGGTCTGACCATCGGTTTCGCCGGCACCAGATACAACGCTTTTCCTGACAAGATCAAGAACCAGAAGATCAGCCAAGAACAGTTCGTCGAGGAACTCAAACCGTTGCTCGCACGCAAGGCCACGTTCGCCGAGGTCGCACCCTTGATCGACGGGGATTTCGGTTTCGGCCCGTTGACCCAACGCGAGCAAAGTCATCTGAAAGACGCATGGCTCGCGACATTGCGCACGGACCATTCCGACGCTGACCGCTATTTGAAATATGGTAAATACGTGCCCCTAGCCATTGCCTGCACAAAACTGATGGCCAATCGCGCCGGCCTCGCCTGGACCACCTTCAGCCATACCGGCGTCCCCGTTCCCACCAGCGCTATTGGCGTGCACGCTTCGTTGTTCAATGGCTACTACGATAACACCGATATCTTCCACAAGATCATCCGCGCCATGGGACTGAAAACCGCTCCAGCCGAAACCGTTTCCAACAAGCGCTGACCCAGACGCTGCCCGCGACCGCGATGTTCGCCTTTTTTGGCGGAAGATAGATATGGAGAAACCGACATGGAACCTGGCGTGCATGACGAGTTTGACCCAAAACAGCGGCAATCCGCCCCATACAATGGGCGCCGGTTAAGGCGTTGCTGGTCGTACATCATCCCTTGCGGCAAAAAATGGCGGCGTGACCTTGCGTTTTGCTTGCTGGTGGCGGTGTGTTGCGCAATCCTGGCGGCGCTTCCTGGCGCCACGATGACAGACAGGGACCACAGCCTCTACGCCAGGGGATTGATTCTGGACGCTGACGACAACGACGTTCGCCAGTTCGGCGTGATCCGCGAGGGAACCCAGCGCCTGAGCGTCCGCATCCTCGGCGGTCCCTTTGCCGGGCAAATCCTCACCGCTGACAACCAACTCCTCGGCGACCTGGAAATGGACAACTACCTTGTCCGCGGCGAGACTGTGCTGTTGGCCGTGGACCCGAACGGTGCCGGCGCCCGTCCCCTCGGGCCATACCGGCTCGGGACGCAGATCCTTCTGTGCGCGGTTTTCGCCGCGTTGCTGGTCGCCTTGCTGGGCTGGACCGGGATCAAGGCAGCCTTGTCCTTCGCTTTCACGCTGTTGATGATCTGGAAAGCTCTGCTACCGCTCATCCTTAGCGGCTATGACCCAATCACCGCGGCCTTTACGATGATGGCGGCGCTGTGCGCCGCCACCACTTTGCTGGTGGGCGGTTTGGAACGCAAAGGACTGGTGGCTCTGACAGGCAGCGTGGTGGGACTGGGACTCACCGCGGCGTTGGCCTGGGCGTTCCACGAACCGCTGCGAATCTCCGGGGCGGTGATGCCGTTCTCCAAGTCTGTACTGCAGTTGCGACCGGGCCTGGACCTGCAAGGCATCTTCATCTCCGGCGTCTTCATCTCCTGCTCCGGCGCAATGATGGACGTGGCTATGGACATTGCCGCGGCCATGGAGGAACTGCGCGAACGCCGTCCGGACATCGACCGATGGCAACTTTTTCTTTCCGGACTGCGCATAGGCCGAGCCGTTGTCGGAACCATGACCACCACTTTGCTCCTCGCCTACTCCGGCGGCTATGTGGCTCTGTTGATGTACTTCATGGCCCAGAACATCCCAGCACAGGCGATGTTCAACCACAACCTGATCGCGGCCGAGGTGCTGAACATCCTGGTGGGCAGCTTCGGACTGGTAGCCGTCGCCCCCCTCACCGCCATCGCCGGTGCTTTGCCACCAACTGCCCGACTGGCAAACGAGGGCCGATCCGCTTGAACGCGGCACTTGATTCGGCTAAGATGTTCAGGTAGGTCAAGAGGGCGGATAGCCATGGGCTGTACCCGTGTGACTCTGAAAGGTCAGTTCTTTGTCGATCATTTCGCTGCGCTAGTTGCTGAGAAAGTAGAGGTCCTCGGTTTCGATTGTCTGGTGGTTTTTATAATGCCCGCGATTGCTGGCGAAAACCGCGGGGAGGGCGGCCATAATGCTGTTTGAACATGCGCGAGAAATGATAAGGGTTCTGAAAACCGCATTGCTCCGAGATATGTGCGATCGAATAGCTGGTTTCCGTCAGGTAACGCGCGGCGTGGTCCAGGCGCAGACGCCATAAGTAGTTCATCGGCGTTAGGCCGACATGCTGTTTGAACAGGCGGATCAGATGCGCCTTGGAGAGCGCGGCTTCGCCGCTGACCTGGTCCAGGGATTCGATGGTGTTGAAATGCAGATCTATGAACATGCGCGCTCTGGCAACCGCGACCGGCACGTTGTCCGCTGGTTTGAGGTAGCCGGCATGGGCAAAGAACTCGATAAAGATCAATTCGACCAACCGCGTCAGGCGCGGTTGCATAAGCCGGCGTTCGTTTTTCAGCGTAACGGCCAAAATGCCTGGACAAACTTGATCGAGCGCGCGAAAGGATTTATAGTGGATAGGATGAATCGTGCGGGAATAACATCACTATGCATGATTGGCATGCTTCTGGCAGCGTTTGCCTTTGCGGCTGATCAAGGCGCGGTTGTGCCCGCACCGGAAGGCTTTACCGTTGGCGAAAAACTTGAGTATCGCATATACTGGGGGCTGATACCCGTGGGCAGCAGTTCAACCGAAACCTTCTGGATCGACGAACAGGGTCGGCGGCTGATCGCGGTGCGCGTCAAGATCAAGACCAATGAATTCGTTTCCAAACTCTATCCTGTTGACGATACGATCGAAACGTTCATCGATCCGGCATCACTGCTGCCCGTGCGCTATTGCCAGCAGTTGTGCGAGGGTAAATTGCGCATGAAGGAACAAATCCGTTTCGATCGTGATCGCGGACGGGCCTATTGGCAGGATCTGATCAATGATAAATCCTTGAGTTATGCTATTCTGACCAATACCCATGATACGGTTTCCTTTTTTTATGCCATGCGTGACAAACCCTTCAAAGAAGATGAAATCCGCCGCTACAGCGTGGTTGCTGGCAAAAAAATGAGTGAACTGGTTTTGACCGCCCAGGTCTTCAAGAACGTCAAGACGCCTTCTCAGGGCAAAGTTTCCGGGGTCAAGCTATTGATCGAAGCCAAGGATGAGGGTGTTTTCGTTAAAAAGATACCCTCAGAGACCTGGCTGGCACAGAAGGACAACATGGTGCTGAAAACCTATATCAATGTTCCGGTGGGTAAAGCGTGCGCCGTACTGAACCAGGTTTATATGCCTGCCGACATGCAGGATTAGGATACAGGATTCAGGATTATGATGTCACGCTTTCAACTCGCCAGCACCGCAGTCGGCTTGATTGCCATGGTGTTCTGCCTGGTTTGCCTGCGCGCCTTTTTGCCTGCGCCATCACGGCCGGCAGCGCCACTTTGGGAACCGGAATGCCCTGTTTCCATCGATTATGTGCACGAACCGCTGTGGCAAGCCCTACGCAGTCCAACGGATCAGCGGGACTTGATGCAGACCAATAACGCCGATGTATACCAACCAACGGGATCGGGGCGTGTTGAATCGGCCCTGTATGGATCGGTTCGCACAGTCCAGCGTCGCGGCAAATGGACCGCGTCTTTTCATGAAGGCATTGATATTGCGCCCATGCGTCGTGATCGTTCCGGGCGCCCCGATGATCTGGTATACGCTTGTGCCGATGGCAGCGTGGCCTATATCAATGTAGTGGCCGGCAATTCCAATTACGGTAAATATGTGGTGCTGGTCCACAAGGATCGTATTGGAAAGGTTTATTCGCTCTACGCGCACCTGGCCGCGGTCCAGAAGAGTCTGCGCGCCGGGCAGTTGGTGAAAGTCGGCGATGTGCTCGGGCGAATGGGCAATACATCGACCATGGGTATCCCCATGATCCGCGCACACCTGCATTTTGAAATCGGGGTTATCGGCAACCAGCGCTTTGATCGCTGGTATACGGCCAAAAGCATGTCGCCCGATCATCGCAATTTTCATGGATGGAACCTGTGGGGCATCGATCCACTGCTGTTCTACCGATATCGGGGCAAGGATGCTTTCATCAGCATGGTCGATATCCTGCGTCAAATCCCGCCGGCCTTCGAGTTGGTTCTGCCCTGTTCGCGCCTGCCGGATTATATCCAGCGGTATTTTGCACTCTGGCAGGGACCGTTTTACGACAAAGGTCCCATAGTCGTGCAGGTTTCCGAGAACGGCGTGACTCTGGCCGCACGTCTGGCCAAACCGGAAGAAATCCAGCGCCTGGCTGACCAGGATTACCTTGTCCAACAGGTGGATGCAAAAGCTCTGGGGCGTAACGGCGCCCATCTTCTCTCTCGTCAAGGCAGTCAATGGTGCCTGACCGGCAAAGGTCGGACCTGGCTCTCGATCCTTCTTTACTAGCCTGAAAAACTCGCAAAGTGGAGATGCGCCAGGCAGATCACTTTTCTGAAAAAATACTTTGGACGCTGAAATGATCTCCATTATAGTAACCATTCTTAATGTGGAAGGAGCAGAGCATGAAGAGGGTTGTGATAACCGGTCTGGGGGGCGTAACCCCCATTGGGATTGGTAAAGAACAGATTTGGCATGCCATGGAAAATGGCGTGTCAGGCATTGATACCATTGCCGGTTTTGATTTAGAGGGGCATAAAGTGACAATTGCGGGGGAAGTTCGCGATTGGAATTTTGATGCTTTCAAATTTAAAGATTTTAAAGCGCGGCAGATTGATCGCGTGACCCAATTCAGCCTAATTGCCGCGCGTGACGCCATCGAGGATGCACGGTTGGAGTTTAACGACGACTACAATGACGATGTGGCGTCCATCATCGGCACGGGTATCGGCGGCATCGGCACGCTCTTGAGCCAGCACGATCAGTTCCAAAAAACAGGGCCGCGCCGGGTGTCGCCGCGGGCGATCGCCATGATTATGGTCAGCACCATGTCCGCCAATGTTTCGTTGGCCTATAAGCTGACCGGTCCCACCTGGTCGACAGGCAGCGCTTGCGCCTCGTCGCTGCACGCTATCATTACGGGTTTCAACATGATCCGCCTGGGTGAAGTGGGCGTGGTGATCAGCGGTGGTTGCGAGTGCGTGCTGCATCCGCTTATCGTGGCCTCGTTCGCCAACACTGGCGCTTTGACCAAGGATTTCAATGATGCGCCGCAAAAAGCGTCGCGTCCGTTTGACGCAAAGCGGTCCGGCTTTGTTATCGGCGAGGGCGCGGGTGTGGTGGTGCTCGAGGAATACGAGCGCGCGGTCAAACGTGGGGCCCATATCTATGGCGAGCTTATCGGCTACGGCGCTTCATCGGACGCGTTTGACATCGTGGCGCCTGATCCGAGCGCCCGCGGATCCTACCGTGCCATGGTCCAGGCCATGGAGCATGCAGGTGTGACTGCCGCCGATATTGCGGACAAGACGTACATCAATATGCACGGCACGTCAACGGAACTGGGCGATTTGGCCGAGACCCAGGCTGTTAAAAAGCTGTTTGGCAACAGGGCAGGAGATCTGTCGCTAAGTTCAACCAAATCGGTGCACGGCCATCTGCTGGGCGGCGCTGCTGCGCTGGAGCAAATCGCCTGCATGCTGGCATTGGACAAAGGCGTAATTCCGCCCACGATAAACCTGGAAAATCCGGATCCTGAGTGCGATTTGAACTACACGCCCCAGAAGACCGTGCATAAGGACGTGACCTATGCGATGAACAACTCGTTCGGTTTCGGCGGCACCAATGGGGTTTTGATCGCTAAAAAAATAGAGTAGCAGTCGTACACGTCAGCCCGGTCCGACGGTGAAGCTTGTAAAAGCCAACGATTCTTCCTTGGATATTGGATATCTCGTGTTGGATGTTGCATACCCTCTATTGCTTGGTAATATTCAATGTACCCAGCACGCCGTAAGTGTCGCTGACATGAATCACGTTGTCGCCCAGACGGTAGGCTTCGTAGATCGCGGTGCTGCTGCTGCCGCCGCTGATGATCTGACCCGCTGCCGGGTCATTGACCCACCAGCGATAGGGCGGGCTACCGCCACTCACGGTTATGGTGGAGCGCCAACCATCCGATTCTTCTATGGGATTGGGCGTTGCGCTGAGGTTTAACGACCCGATGGTCTCCTGCCGGATGTTGTGCGTGCCCAGTGCGCCGTTGGCATCGCGTGCGTGAACCACGTTATCGCCGGGTCGGCGCGATTCGTATACGGCAGTCGGGCTGGCGCCGCCGCTGATGATGACGCCTGCGCTCGAATCCTGGACAAACCATTCGTAGGGTTCCACACCGCCGGACGCAGTCAGGGTGGCGCGGCTCTGCCCCGCGGCAATGCTCGCCAGTCCGCTGATGCTGACGGTATACGTGCCTGCCTCCTGAGTGATGGTGGCGAAGCCCTCGTCACCGTAGGCATTGATCGCTGAGATGATGTTGACGCCCTGTTTATCGGTGCGCTCGTAAAGTGCGGTAATGCCGGTAGTGCGGATGATCGCGCCCAGTGAAGAATCGCTGACCCGCCATTGGATGGGAGCTGCGACATCGTTGCTCGGGTTGGGATTGGTCGTGTCGGTTACGCTGAATTCCTGGTACCGCTTCGACTGCTCATTCAGGTCCAGCGTAACCTCCTTGGGCGAAATGGTCAGGGCATGCCGTGAATCGGTGCTGCTATCGCAACCCATGATGAACAACAATGAGCAAAAAGATAAACCCAGCGGCAAACGCGCCGACTTCCAACCATTAGATCCACAAGTCATGGCTTCACTCCAATTTTGTAACCAATTACATATCAACATGAATTTATCACGTGTTCACTGAATTGATCAAGCAGAATCGAAAGACTGCCGCTATAGCCCCCGTTTTAAAGTTTGAATCGGCATCGGGTTTGTAGTTCCGCGGTCATGCTGCCACGCATGGCCAAGCTGTCCGACATCAGCCATTTCCACCTGGATCTATACGGCAATTATGTGCCCAGCCTCTGCTCGGGGCCATCGCCGCGGATGACCTGGACCGTGAAATGAGTCCCGAGACGTATCCATCCTGTGACCATGCTGGCTGAGCAAGGCGTGGCCGGGTTGCTGAATATGGACCAGACGCGCTTTGGTTTCGAGCCTGACCAGAGCGCGCCGGTCGCGTTCTATGAGGAGTTCGTGTAGAGTTCTTCACGTTACACAGCTTTTTGTCATCATTTATCCCCGCAGCCATCTGGAGATAGATAAACACTGATTGACAAGCCAACCTGGCTCATGGCAATGTCCAGAATATGGGAAATATTATGGAGAATTAATGTTATGCTTATTATCTTGGTTGTATTCATCATTAATATGGTGTTTTCCGCGGCTATGATCTATGGCGCCATGAGGATCTTCAGAATCGACGGCGAGCCGGTCGCCATTGTGATGGTCTGCGGCGCATCAATGCTGGTCTCTTTTCTCCCAGGCATTATGGGTTGTCTGGCTTCTTTTGTCACCATGATCTACCTGCTCAACCGCTGGACCGATATAGACAACTGGTTTCAAGGTAATGCAGGGAGATCCGGTTGCTGCCGCTGGGTCAGTTCAGCGCCAGGTTGCGGCCTTGGGCATCGGCCTGGCATACGTCCGGTTTGAAAAAGGCGCCCGAGTTGGTCGGAACGCTCAAGCCGTCACGCTCAGAAATGGTACAATCATGTGACAGTCTCCTTCACGACTTGCAGGTAAAAACTACCTTCGGGCTGCAATTTTCTCACTTGACCGTTTTCTATCGATACACTAATAATCGGCTCATGTTGAATATAGCTCAATCGATACTATTGGCACGATTTAAGTGGTTGTGCCTGCGGCTTAGCCCGCGATGACCGCTCTCCCAATAAGATAAGGAGATACCCCATGAAACGACGAGACTTCCTTAAATCCGTGACTGGCGCTGGCGTCGGATTGGCGCTTAGTCGGCATGCGTTTGCCAGCAAACCTTTGCCAACGCCCGGAACCGACGCTATCCATGTCGCCGTGATCGGTTTCGGCGCGCAGGGTGATGTGCTGATCAACGCGGCCAAGAACATTCCCGGCTTGCGCTTTCAGGCCATGTGCGATATCTGGAGCTATAATCAGCGCAAAGGCCTGGGTAAACTACATGCCTATGGGCACAAAGCCAATCTCTATGAAGATTACCGCGAGTTGCTCGATAAGGAAAAGGGCCTGCACGCCGCGATCGTTGCCACGCCCGACTGGATGCATGCCGAGCATGCCAACGCCTGCATGGAGGCGGGCTTGCACGTCTATTGCGAAAAAGAGATGTCCAATTCACTTGAAAAAGCGCGTTCCATGGTCGAGACCGCGCGGCGCACCAAGCGATTGCTCCAGATAGGACACCAGCGCCGCAGCAACCCGCGCTACATCCACGCCATTGACCGCCTGATCCGCGATGTGCGTCTGCTCGGTCGCGTGACCCATGCCAATGCCCAGTGGAACCGCGCGGTGTACGAGGACCTGCCCAATATCCGCAGCCACGAAATGTCGGCCCAGAAGCTTGCCGAATACGGCTATGCGTCCATGCACGAACTGCGCAACTGGCGCTGGTACAAAAAATACGGAGGCGGCCCCATCGTCGACCTGGGCTCGCACCAGATCGACCTGTTCGCGTGGATCTTCGGCGCCAATCCCAGGTCTGTGATCGCCTCGGGCGGGATCGATTATTATCCGCACCACGAATGGTATGACAACGTGATGTGCGTCTACGAATACGAAAACAGCCAGGGCACTGGCCGTGCGTTTTATCAGACGCTGACCACCAGCCGGCACGGTGGTTTTTACGAGACGTTCATGGGTGAAAACGGCACGATCATCATTTCCGAAGTGCCATCCCAGGGCAATGTGGCCGAACGTGAAGCCCATGCTCCGGACTGGGGCGTGCTGGTCAAGCAAGGCTTGCTGGAACAGATGCGCGCGCCGATCAATACCAGCGCCAGCAAGAATACCATACTCGACGTGCGCGTGACCGCCGAAGCCGGTAAATGGCCGCTGCCCATCGAGCTGGCCAAACCGGCGCATCAGCCGCACCTGGAAAATTTCTTCAGCGCTATCCGTAACGGCACGCCGCTGAATTGCCCGGCTAAAATCGGCTATGAAACCGCGGTGGCTGTGCTGGCGGTCAATGAAGCGGTACGGACCAACGTCAAAATCTATTTCAAGGAAGCCGAATTCAAAATCTGAAACCGTCAATAATATGCTTTCTGAGCTAACCTGTTACTGGAGGTTGACCTGTATCATGCGACAGCTTATCACCTGGACATTCGGCTTGTGCATTGCCTGTACGGCATGGGCCACAGGCCCGCAAAGCCATTGGGACGGCAGCGGCGTCATCCCTGTTCACCGGATCCCGCTCTACGATGAAAACGACGAACCGATCCACCCGGACAACCCTTTTGCCTGGCCTGTTTCTTCGCGCTACACCTGCGGCAAATGCCACGACATGGACAAGATCGTTCAGGGTCTGCACTTCAATTACATGGACCCGCGCATCACTCTGGGCCGACCGACCGAGCCCTGGTTCCTGATTGATCGCGCCACTGGCACGCAATTGCCGCTGTCGTATCGCAACCAGCCGCGCACCTGGCATCCCGAAGTGCTGGGTATCAGTCGCTGGATGTTCACTAAACATTTTGGCCGCCACTTCCCAGGCGGCGGCGCCGGCATGCCGTCCGGCGCCATGGACCCTGCCGCGCGCTGGGACGTGGCTGGTACGCTGGAGATCAATTGTCTGCTCTGCCACGGTGCGGCCGCCGATGTTTCCCCTGCCGAATGGGCCAAGCAAATCGGTCGCGAAAACTTCCGCTGGGCCATGACCGCCGCGTCCGGCCTAGCCAAAGTCGACGGCATGGCTTCGCGCGCCAAACCGGGCTGGGATCCGTTTGACGGCCCTAACCCGGACGACCGCATCTATGCCGCTCCGCCCTCGATCCATTTTAAGACATCATTGTTCAACCATCGCGAGCAAGCGCTGGTCGAGGTGGCAAAACCGTCCAATGCACGCTGTCTTTATTGCCATGCATCGACAAAAAAGGACGCCCCCCGGATGAGTCTGGATGGCGATGTCCACCTGGCTGCTGGCCTTCAATGCGTGTCCTGTCACCGCAACGGGCTGCGCCATACCATGACGCGCGGCGTGGAAAAGGCGGAGAAAAACAGCTTCTCCTGCCGCGGTTGCCACCTGCGCGACGGCGCCGATGCCGGACGCCTGGGCGCGCCCATGGCCGAACATTATGGGCTGCCGCCGATCCACTTTAAAACGCTGAGCTGCACGGTCTGCCATTCGGGCGCCATGGTCGATCCCATTCGCGTGTGCACCAGCCGCGCCAACCGACTCGGTATTTACGGTCGTGCGCGCTGGGCCACGGAATTGCCGTACATCATCGAGCCGCTGCTGCTCGTGGCCGCGGACGGCAAGGTTGCGCCGCATCGGGCCGTATGGCCTGCGTTCTGGGCTCGACGCGACGGCGACCGCCTTACCCCGCTCCATCCCGACACGGTCAAGGAGCATGCCGCGGACCTGCTTGATCGTCCACGGGAAGTGGCGGCCTGGCTCATCGCTCTCTCCGGCGCCTTGACCAATGGCCAAGTCGTAGTGGTCAACGGCCCAAAAGCGTTCCGCGCCAATATCGACGGCGACCTGGAACCGGCCGGAACTGTGCATAAACCTTTGGACCTGACCTGGGCCATCCTGGACGACCAGGGCTTCCGACCGCTGGCGCCCGAATTCGATCCTGCATTCGAAACCAAACGCAGTGAAGGATCATATGCGTCCGACGACGTGCTGATGCGCGAGATGAAGCGCTTTGAAGAAGGCCGGGCACGCATTAAGGGGCTCCTGGAAACCATGAACCGTCAGGCGAACAAACACATGCGCGCCGCCATCTACCTCGGCCCCCTGTGTTATTCCATTAGCGAGAGCGCATATGAGCAGGTTCCTGATGAAGAGGTCCAATCCCTGCGCCGGAAAGTGGATGAAATCGAAAACGAGATCGCCAAGGAGGCCAAGGCGGACAAGGTTGACGTGGACGGCTTCAAAGTCTACCGGCCGGGCTCCAATAAAAAAGTGAAAACGAGCGAGCCGCTGTCCCGGAAATACAAGGAGCTATACCAGCAACTGGTCACGGCCCGTACGGAGACGGATAAACTGTTGGTATTCGGCACGGGTGTATATCGCCTGTGCAGCGCGTCGATTTTGACCGCAACGCCGCGCAAAGATGGGCAAACCACGTTTCGCCTGCTCCTGCGTGATGGTGAAACGAGCGAGCCGCTGGTGTATCCCGCGGATCTGGTCCGAATCGCCAAAACCGTTGGCAGCGATCACTGCCTGACGGAAGCGCTGACCGCCGATGTACTCACGCGCCTGGAGCAGGCATTAGGCACGCCCATGGCCTATGTCACCGGCGGCCGCGCTTTTCTGCTGGCGCACGGCAAGTTGATTTCAGCCGTCGATCCAGCAGCCGTGCCCTGCACATGGCCGCTGGCCCACGATGTACGTCCGGCCGCGCGCGCACTGGGCGCCAACCATGACTGCAAAGTGTGCCACACGCCCAACGCCGGTTTCTTTTTTGCCTCAGTCACGCCGCCAGCGTTGCTGGCCAGCGCCATGATCAAGGCCCAACCCATGCATCAAGCAGCCGGCTTTTCCCCGCATTTCCACCGCATGTTCGGCGCCAGTTTCCTGGTCCGCGAACTGGGCAAGGGCGCCATGGCCGGGTTGCTCGGGCTGCTGGCCTTGTTTCTGCTGGCCGGGTTGCTGGTGCTGATGCGCGAAGCAACCGAACCGGCGGCCACGCCTGAATCCCTCCGCGCCCGATTGGACCGGCTGGCGCTGTGGGGCGCTCTGCTCTGCTTTGCGCTGCGCGGCATCACCGGATTCCTCGGCAGCCTGGTCCACGGTTCGTTGCGCGGCTGGCCCTTGCTGCTGCACGTTGTGCTGGGGCCGATGTTTGTACTGGCCCTGGTCATGGTCCTCACCCTGCGCGGCCGGCAATACGGTTTGCATACGCTGGACGTGCCCTGGCTCAGCGCAGCCGGATTCTGGACCTTCATCGCCAGTGCGGCGGTTCTGCTGGGTACGGCCCTAGCAGCCATGACGCCGCTGTTGAATACCGAAGGCCAGCATGTGGCGCTGCTGATCCATCGACTGGCCGCCTGGGTATCCATCGCGACCCTGTTAGTCTGGTTGTTGGCCGGTGTCAAAACCAAAACGACCGCTGCATCCCATGAGCCATGACGCAGCAGCTTCCGCATCGCAACCGGAGCCGTGGTGTTTTTCCCATGAAGCCATGACCACCACGTTCCGCGTCTTTCTTGCCGGTGTAACAAAGCAGCAAGCGCAACAGGCGGCGACCACCGTATTCCGCGAACTGGATCGACTGGCCGCGATGCTCACCCGCTTTGATGCATGCAGCGAGATCGGTCAAATCAACCTGCTCGATCCAGGCACGTCCCGGCGCGTCACACCCGAGGTGATGGATGGTCTGCTCACCGCTCTGTGGGCGCACCGCGAGACCAACGGCACATTTGATATCTGTCTCGGCGATTACGTGGACCGCGCGCTGCGGCGGCCCAGAGACGGGCCTGTTCGCAATCCCTCTGTCGGGCATGCCAGCATGGAGCACCTGCTGATCGACCCCGATTCGCTGACCGTAGGCTTACATCCCGACGCGCCGGCGAGGTTGTGTCTCGACCTGGGCGGCATAGGCAAAGGCTTTGCCCTGGACCGCGTCGTGGATCTGCTCGAGGAACAGGGCATAAAACGCGCCCTGCTGGACAGCGGCACCAGTACGATCTACGCGCTCTGTGGAGAAGATGACGACGGCTGGCCCATAGGCATGGCGGAGCAGACCGTTATACTCAAAAACCATGCCTTGAGCGGATCAGGCAACGAAGTAAAAGGGCCGCACATCATCGACCCGCAAACCGGCCTGGCTGTCCAGGGACGCCAGGCTGTCTGGGCCCAGGCACCGGCGGCAGCGGTCGCCGACGCCCTGTCCACCGCCTTCATGATCATGCCACCCGAAGCGATCGGCGAACTGTGCCGGCGCCACCCGGATATCTCGTGTTTCATACCAGAATAGCGATACTCGGCGACATAAGTCCGATACATCTTGCCAGGCTGCGTTACTCGCTGTGCCGCCTCATCTCCGATTTCCATATAGGCTCCGAAGACTGCTTCGCTCGCGCCTCGCCTGGGCAAGCACATCGAGTGACCAGTGACCAAACTATATGATCATTTTTCCGCCAAGAACACAGGATGCTTCCGTCACCGCTGCATGGTCCCTTCCCAGTCAAATACTTCTCCGGGCAGGTTTTGACGATGCGACCCTGGTCCAGGACCGCGACGTGGTCGCAGACGCAAGCCGACCTCCACGATTTTGCGCCATACGCAGGAAACCCGGCCCGCGCGGGTACATGCCAAAGGGCGACGACCGACCCCAATCGCCGGTAGCGTCAGCGATGGCGTAACTCCGTTTCAGCCTGACCGGCCCTGAAATAACGCAACGTGACCAAGCCGAGTCCGGTCAGCAGCAGGACGGCGAAGACGCGTACACGTTTCATAATGCGGCGCACGCACGGCATACGGCCTGGTCGTCCACGGTTTCCATTTTGTTGACCATGGTCGGTTCGCCGCAACGGTTACATGGGCGGGACGGTACGATGCGCGCCTGGTCCGGCATGTCGGTGGAGACGGGTTGGCAGGCGAACACATCATCGGGCGAAGCGCAGAGGATCTCGGTCATGCGTTGACGGTACATAGCTTCCCACTCGCTGGTTTCCTCTTCGGTCAAGCCCTGTTCGCGTTTTTTGCGAAACAATGCAACCTGCCGTTCGTTGTTCGGACGCGCTTCGTCACGCATGCTCAACCGCACACCGCGACCGGAGCGGCGGTCAAAAAAGGTGAACGCCATCTTGCCGTAATCCTTATAGATAAGGTTGCCCTTGCCGAACGTACACCCGGTCAGCACCTGCACCGCGTCCACGCAACAAGCGTCGTTTTCCACGATAGCGACCAGTTCCTCGTCCGGGCAACGCTTTTCGGCCAACCAGTCCAACGCCTTGTTGGCCACGACATAGCCGATGGCCAGTCCTGGGCAGACATGTCCGTGAAAATCGCGGCAGCGCTGAAAATCGTCTCGGGCCATAATCTCTTCCAATTGCATAGCTGTTTTCCTTTCGTTCGTCATGCTCATGCGTCCGGGCATGGGGTAACCATAGGTTTCCTCGTAATCTGCGTCAAACAGATTATCCAGGCCGCGAAACAGCGGTCGCGCCAGAGCGGAACCTCAGCGGCCAGGTTCACCACGAAATAGGAGGACATCGTGCCAATTTCCGTTTTTTTTCGAGGCATCGAGGGGCACGAACCGTTCATCGACCCATTGACCGCTGACGCTGACATGGCGTTGGTCCAAAACGCGTAGTCCAGACCGAACCCCCTTTGTGCTCCAGCAATCGTTTATGGATTGCCCGTCGCGGTCGAATGCTTTATGCTCCATGCCAGTGCCTTTGAAAATTGAAAAATGACGACTATTTATGGAAAAATTACCTAATGGATGAATGGTTGGACAACGCAGTAGAACTCATTCGGCGCATCCGCAGGAACAAACACGACGTACAAATGGCAGCAGACACGCTTGCCGATTATGACGACGACCAGATGAATAGCATATTGCGTGCATTGATCGAAGAATGCAACGCCACCGCGATCGGCAACTATTTCAATATCCGCATCTGCCAGCAACGCAGCATCGATGTGCCGATTTTATTCGATGCGATCGAAATCCAACAAGCCCCCAAGGATCTCAACGCACTGATTCCCTGGCTCAAACCGGAATGTTATCCCATGCTGGTCGAAAAGCTTCGCGATAGCGACGTCCCCCTAAGCAATATTTATTTCCTGGCCAACGCGGCCCTATACCTGGCGCTCAAATTCGAGCTTGACCGGCACGAATTACACAAGAACCTGCGCTTGTTCCTCAGCCACCCGTTCATACCAAAAGATTTCATGCTGAGATCATTGGTCCATGTGATCGAACGCGAGGAAATGCACGCGACGTTTTTGTGTAATCTCGAACATTACGCGCAACTATGGTTGCCCGAGGAGGCGAACGGTCGGCAAATCAGCGACAGCGACGCACCTATGCGCCGGCCCGTGCCCAAGATCAGCCGCAACGCGCCCTGCCCCTGCGGAAGCGGCCGTAAATACAAGAAATGCTGTTATGAGAAAGACCGCGAAACCATGCGCGATCCCTCGGCGTTCGCGGGTTTGACACGCCAGCAGATTCTGACCAATCCCTGCCTGGCGCCCGATGCCGGCATCATGAATGAAACGCCGCGCAACGTCTTGCTCAACCTGGACCCGGCTTCGCTGCCTGTGAACCACCTGCTCCGGGGCTACCGGCGCCTGGACCGCATCGGCGAATTGCGCAAGGCGCTGCAGTTCCTACGCGTCTACGAACAGAAGCAAGAAAATTTCGACGCTGGTCACTACTACGACCTCTATCGCAGCGCCCTTTTTAGCGGCGACCTGGAACTGGCTCGTGAGATCATGCCGCTGGCTCCGAAGGATTCCTTCGAACCCCTTGAACACCTCGAACTCGAGATCTTGACCCGCGACGAAACCCTGCCGCTGCTGGAGGAATATTGCCGCGCCAACCTGGACGCCTCGCCCGAGGTCGAGTCCGTCGCACCGGAAAATCCGCTACTGAACCTGGCGAACCTGCTCGAAAAACAATGCCCGGCCCTGTCCACGGTCTTCTGTCGCGCAGCCATTGCCACCAACCCATTGGACGAACTGACAACCATGACCTTGCTGGAAATATGCGCCGAAAACCGGATCCGGCTCGAACTCGACGATGAGGACCCGGTTTACAAATGGCACGACGATTTGATCGAACAGCACGAATACGGCGAAGAGCAGGCGGACTTGACTGAAAAAGTTAAGCAACAGCGCGAGTCGATGCACGAGGTGCGGAAAGAGTTGTTGGCAAAAAACAACACCATGCGCGAACTGCAAAACAAGATCGCCAGGTTGGAAAAGGACCGCGACCGGGCGGCGCCCCAAAAACCGGTCGCGACGACCAGAAAAGATGGCGAACGCCACACGCTGGACCAATTGCGCCGGGAAGCGGAAACCTTGAAAGCGGAGATCGGCGCGCAGCAAAACGAACGCCGCCAATTGCGACAGCAACTCAAGCTGGAGCGTGAAAAAGCGCATACCTTACACCAACGCCTGAGCGCCACGGAACAAGAACAAAACCAGGACCCGCGCTTGACCAATCCCGATTGGGCGAACATAGGCGAATCGCAATCCTTCACCCTGCCATGCTACAGCCAGGAATTTCAGCAACATTGCCGCGAGTTGCCTTTCCAGGTGGCAGCCAAAGCGCAGACCGCACTAGCCCGTTTCGCTGCCCATGACGAAGCGATCCGGTGCCAGACCAAAAAACTAGAAAGGGTCAAAAACATGTACAGCATCCGCATCGGCATCCACTACCGCCTGATGCTGTCCTGGCGTCCGGGTCAAAGCCTGGAAGCCTTGGCCCTAATCTCGCGCGAGGACTTCGACTCCTGGATCCGGCGCTATGCCCAATAAAACGGCCTGACGCTCATTCAAAAACCCATCGAACCCAAGGCCATGTTACGGGTTGTGCGCGAAGTGCTGGATCGGGCATGAACCGCGGAACTTATAAGACGGGAGGCTAAACCTCGTAGCTCCAGCCCTGGCGCGGTTCGATGCGCAGATATTGATTCAACTCAGGATCGTTGGTAATGGTCATGGACTCGGCATCCCATTCGATGCGCTTACCGGTGCGCAGAGCGATAACGCCCAGCACCCGTCATCAGCGTGGCTTTGTCGCCGATCATGAACATGGCCCGACCGCCTGGAATCTTGCGGTTCACAGTCAGGTGCGTACACGGAATTGACCTCCTTGATCTTCGGCGTGACGGAGATGGGTGCAATATTCAACAGGATGCTCGCGGCTCCATGGTCAAGGTGATCGCATTTCTTGCTCAGGGCGGGACGCCCCTGGTAGCAGGGGCATCCTGCCCTGTGAGGCAGAACCTTCTCAGGGGTGGAACGCCCCAGTCGCCAAACTTAGATCACTACTTTAACTTCGTGCGTGCCGTCCTTGAAGACCGGCAGCACATTACCGTCAATGGGCTGGCCGTCCACTTCGATCTGCTGCGCGCCTTTGCAGCGACCGGCCGTGTTGTCCATGGCGATGTTGTAGATCGCGCCGCGGAATGTGCGCTTGATGAACGCTTCTGGAACAGTTACGGACAGGCACGGATCGATGAGCAGGCCGTCGTAACTGCGCCGGGCGCCGAGGATCCATTCAACCAGCAGCACCACGAACCAGCCCGCGGTTCCAGTGCGCCACGGATAGCCGCCCTGACCGTAGACGTATTCGCATTGGGAGAAGGAGTTGGTGAACGAGAAAGGTTCCATGCCTGAAACCGAGACCAGGTTTTTGGGATTGTCCGGCGCCACCACGACAAACGTATTCCAGGCCTCTTCCGCTTTACCCAGGATACAATCGGCCATGCCTTTAAAACCAGAGGCGTGACAGTAGACGCCGCCGTTTTCCACATGACCCGGAATACCCAGCGAAATGCGGCCAGCGCGCGCATCGTATTCCGAAAACGACGGGGACAGCACCCGGTAACCCAGTTCGGTTTTGAGGTGTTTTTCCACGCTTTCCATACACAGGCGCGCGCGATCTTCGGGCGCGATACCGGACATCACGGCCCAGCTCTGGGTGTTGACAAAGATTTTGGCTTCTTTGGCGTCCTTGGAACCGAAGCGATAGCCGTCGCCGCAGATGGTGCGCACATACCATTCGCCGTCCCAGGCCACTTCGTTGAGCCGTTTGGCAAACGTGTCATACAATGCGCCAGCTTCCTTAACCACGTCGTCTTTGTTGGTCATCCGGGCCAGTTCCTTCATCTCGCGCAAACCGTAGCAAAGCTGCTGCGTGACCATGACGCTCTCGCGGTCGCCGGCTTCGCGGGTGGCTTCCAGGCCGTCGTTCCAATCGGCGTGGTGCTGGTCACAGAGCCCGTTTTTGCCCAGGTCGGCGGACATGAAACGCATGGCGCGCAGCATGTGATCCCAGACCGTACCTTTGTCATTGCTTTCAAAGTAGGGGATTTCGCGTTCGAGCAGGGACAGGTCGCCACTCTCCTTGATCAGGTTGGGCACGGCCAGGAAGATCCAGGCCGGCTTGTCGGAATACTGAAGCCGGTTCAATGGGCGGAAGCCGTGCGGCACACTGCCGTCGGCATATTGAGAAGAAAGCGCACGCAACAGGTTCTGTTCCGCTGCCGGGTAGTCGGCCAGGCACAGCGCGTTGTCCATCTGCAAGTTGTCGCGGAACCCGCTCTTGTTGATCAGGTAAGAATACATCTGCTTTTTGACGAAATGGTTCATCAGGCTGTCGTAATTGGCATTGCCAGTGCGGACCTGGAACGTGGCGGCGCGCTCTTTTTCGATCCGGATCTGCTCTTCGCACATGGCGTCGAGTTTTTCCGGGGTCAGCTCATCGCGAATTTTTTTGACGTCGTCCGGACAGGTGGCCTGGCCCAGCAGGAAATCGGCGCGTGCGGTAGCGCCGGGTGCCACGTCGAGAGTGACCTGGACCGTGCCGGCGCAGTCCGGGCCGAATCCGGGCCGGTTGTCGCAGTTCCAGCCCCACAGGATTTTGGGCGCGCTGACGCTGAAATCACTGCGCAGGAAATGGTCGCGGTAGGCGTTGGCGGCGCGGAAATCGTTGAGCGCCACCAAGAAGCCGTGAAACCGGTCCGTGGTCAGGTCCAGGTTGCGGTTGGTGATGAAAGCACCGCCGATTTCAGGCAGCACCTCACCGAAATTTACTTTGCCCAAATAACCGCCTTCCTTGTCGCAACCCGTGAGTTGGAACAGGGCATAGGCAAAGATCGAAATTTTGCGTGGCCGGTCGGACAGGTTCTTGACGTTCACGGTCCAGACTTCCATGGTGTAGTCGCGGGGCACGAAAAAGCGCTGGGAGGCCTGCAAACCGTCGCAGGTTCCACTGATCACGGTGCCGGCAGCCCAGAATTTGCAGGAGCGGTCCTCGACATCCGTGGGCGCCGGGCAACCCCAGGGCGAGAAGACCTTGTTGGTCTCATCGTCACGGATATAAAGGTATTTGCTGTCGTAAGACACCAGGTTACAAGTCACGCCATCGTTGTCGCGCACCCAGGAAACGCCGTCGCCGATGTTGGAGCATTCGGCGTAATACTCGTGCTCGCCGATCTTGTTGTAATGCAGGTTGACCCACTTGTGCGGGGGATCGTTGACCAGTTCGAAACAACACTCGGAATCCAGAAATCTGCCATATTTTTCAATCGAAGACATGCCGTCTTTCTCCTTCGCTGTTCAGGGTTTGCCGTTCTTGTATTATCATAAAGATAAAAGACCAAAGTACATGGCAGGAAGGCTAAGTCAAGCAGGATTTTTGGGTGGCAAGGGGCGCGTGTTGGGCATCTAGTAGTTTGATTATTGCTAAGGTCCTAGGTCTCGAATTAAAACGACATCAATCAAGCTAAAAGTCCCAAATTAAAGATCCCGCGATCCCGCAAGAAGATTCCTTA
>CAZOLK010000034.1:0-32581 GCA_964580325.1 uncultured Verrucomicrobiota bacterium
ATCACCCTGAGACAGGCCGGTGGCTGTCCAAGGATCCGATCGGGATCTCGGGTGGGGCGAATGAATATGAATCATTTGATAATAGCCCAATCCTTCTTGTTGATCCATTTGGATTGGTGGCCGAGCGCAATCAAGGCGTGATTGCTATTGTGATAAAATGGAACAGAGCCGGTTCAGCATTCCTATTTGATTGCAATCCTTGACATGCCTTTGATGTATATCGTATAACTTGGGCATTATGAATATCCAATCACTGAGTATATGTGTTCCGGCCAAGTGTCCGAATCATTGTGCGTTTTGCGTCTCAAAGATGCATTATGAGGCTTATGCCAACCAGATTGAGAAGAACCTGCGCTTCCGCGATCTGTACGAGCGAGATTTCACACGCCGGCTTCAGTTCTCCCGCGATAACGGCTGCAACACGGTGATCCTGACGGGCGATGGCGAGCCGATCGCCAATTGTGATTTTCTGCGCGATTTCTCGCATTGGAACAAGATGATATCCTGGCCGTTCCGCTGGATCGAAATTCAGACCTCGGGTGTAATGCTGGACGATGAAATGCTGCGTTTTTTGCGCAACACCGTGGAGGTCGCTACCATCAGCGTCAGTATGTCCAACGTATTTGACAGCGCAATCAATGCCGAGATCAATGGCACGCCGGAGGCCATTCGCGTCGATATCGACCGGCTGTGCGCTGAGATCAAGCGCTACGATTTCAACCTGCGCCTCTCGCTCAATATGAACGCCGTCTATAACGAACTGCCGGTCGAGGAACTCTTCACACGTGCCGCGATCCTGGGCGCGGATCAGTTGACGTTCCGTAAACTCTACACCTCCGGCGATCCGGACCTGCACCAGAACCGTTGGATCCGCGAACACGACTATCTGCGCTTCGAAGAGCTGCGCGACTACATCGTCGCCAACGGTCGCAAGCTTGAAGTGCTGCCGTTCGGCGCCGCGCGTTATTCGATCCACCACATGTCCGTGGTCGTGGATCACGATTGCATGAGTACGGAGGTCAAGGACGCGCTGAAATACCTGATCCTGCGCTCCAACTGCAAGCTCTATACCAAGTGGGACGACCGCGGCTCTCTTTTGTTCTGAGCCGCTCGATGCTGCAAGTCGATCAATCGCTGCTCCAAGAAGATCGGTGCTTTGTCGGAACTTTGTTGCAAGCCAGCCAAGGGCGTTCGATCACGAGAACCTGAGGGAAGAACTTTAACAGAGTCTGCGCATGCTGCTGGCTTGAGGAAGTCCTGGCAAGCAGGCCGCTGACTGTCAGAGAAGACCCAGTCGAGTACGGGGCCGAGTACGAGGAGATCGACAAAGCTTGCGACAATAGGATTCCAGTACCATGGGTAAAGCCGCTCGGATTACGTTTGTAGTCCAGGCTTTAGCCTGTTGAATGCTTCGTGCCTGCAAGCAACACTATGTTGTTTTGCAATGCATTACGCTTCCAGCACAATTGATCGCGATTTTTCTCAAGCTGGTTCATCTTCAAATGTGTCAATTCAAGGCACACGCCATGTCGTGTGCAATTTTTTGCGCAGGCTGATGCAGCAGCGGCCCAGCACATCCTGGTGATAGGAAACGTCGTCCATGCTTTTCTGGATGATGTACAGACCCATGCCGTGTTCGGGTAGGCTGTTGATGTCCGGTTCACAAACGTTGCCAGGCTCGAAGCCTGGTCCCCAGTAGTAGATGTCTATGGCGAATCGGTCGTTCATCATTTGACCTTCCAGCCGGATCGTATGCTGTGGATTCCCGGCAAACACATGCGTAACGATGTTGCTGACAACCTCGGTGACCGCCACGTTGACCGGCGCGAGCAGTTCCTGGGCGCAGGGCGCGCCGCACGCTTGTTGGCATAGGTTGGCGATGAAGCACCGCACCAGCGGCAGTTTATCCAGGTCGCCCGGAATCTCCAGCGTATGCCGTTCATCCACGTTACGGTCCGCGGCTTGGTGATCGAGCAGTTTGAGCACCACGCAGGTGAAATCGTCAACCATGCCCTGACCGACGGTGAATTTGCTCAAGTCGATATGGATCTTTTCAACTAGGTCGTGCGCGCTTAGCGTGTGGTGCTGCGCCACCAGTTTTTTGAGCCTTGCCAGGCCGAACGTTTCGCCGTCCGGATTGCGTGCGTCAGTGACGCCGTCGGAGTAGAGCACCAGCACATCGTTATGGGTCAAGGCGACCTGGCGGCGTTCGAACCGCTCGTTTTCGACAAAGCCGATGGGCATATTGGCGCCGGTCAGTTCGCTGCATACACTGTCCGCGCAGCGGTAGTGGAGCGTGGGGGTATGTCCGCAATCGATATAGTTCAGGGTCATCCGATCCAGGTCCAGTCGGGCGTAGAACAAGGTGACGAAACTCTCCAGTTTGATCAGGTCGGCGCCCATTTCCTTGAGCACATGGGTCAGGATATGTTCCGGTTCT
Organism: uncultured Verrucomicrobiota bacterium; assembly: GCA_964580325.1. GTDB lineage: Bacteria > Verrucomicrobiota > Kiritimatiellia > CAYTQP01 > CAZOLK01 > CAZOLK01. The sequence continues at coordinate 2,441 of CAZOLK010000034.1, forward strand.
CCTGCCTGGTTCCAGGCTTGTTCGAGCATGCTGTGTTCGCCGATAGCCTTGACGATCTCGCTTTTGACCGCCGCGCCCAGCAAAGCGGCCGGCAGTCCCTTGCCCATGACGTCGCCGACAATGACGTCGAGGTGGTGTTCGTCGTAGGGGATCATCTCAAAAAAATCGCCGTCGACCCACTGCGAGGGCAGGGTCATGACGCCGATGCCGATGCCGGGCATGTTGTCTGGCGGGCGACCGAACAGCAGGACCTGCTGGATGTGCGCCGCGGTACGTGCTTCGTTGCGTCGGGCCGCACGCAATTCTTGGTCCATGCGTTTGCGTTCGGTGATGTCCGTGCCTAGGCCGATCCAGTTGGTCACCTGTCCCTGCGCGTTTAGGATCGGACGCACCTCGATATCCACCCAGTAGGGCTCCTGGTTTTTGCGGTAATTCAGCACTTCGGTATTGAATCCTTTGTGCGCGGCCAGTTCTCGCGACATTTCGCGCACGGTTTCCCGTTTGGTTTCAGGACCTTGCAGGATTGTGCCCGGGTGCTTGCCGCGCACTTCCTCCAGGTGGTATTGCGAAATGCGTTCGAACGCCTGGTTGCACCATTGGATGCGCTTATAGGCGTCGGTGATCAATACGGCATTGTCCGTGTGGGTCGCCACATGGGACAGGCGCCGGATTTCCTCTTCGGCCCGGCGCACGTCAGTGATATCGAGGCCGTAGACGTTGATATAACGGGTGGCGGCGACCGGGTTGAAGGTGAGCAACAGGAGTTTATCGCCGCAGGTCTGTTCCTGCTTCTGTTCGCCGGCGTTCATCGCTTTCAGGCATAGCGCTACGATCTCCGGCGGCGCCAAGCCGTTGACCCAGGTGTTCCAGGCATGCAGAAGCTCTTTGCCGGCCGGGTTGGCATATTGAATCTGGCCCAGTTCATCGATATGCAGGACCACGTTGGGATTTTCGTTGGGGTAATTGGCCAGTTCCGCCATTTTGCGCCGGGTCTCGGCCAGGTGTTGCATTTCGCGCTGCCAGGGTCGGACCAGCAGCCATAGCGTAACCGTGGTGGTGGCGACGGTCAACAGCGCTGCATCCACCAGGGCCATGAACGCGGCCGGCCATGAAGGGAAGCAATGCTTCAGACCAAGCAGCAGCAAGCCTTCGGTGACGAACACCGTAACCGCCAGAACCAGCAGCACGACTATTGGACGCAACCGATTTCCGTTCTCGTTTGTAGTCATGGATGCAGTATAAGGTTGTTAAGGGTAGTATGCAATGTTATTGGTCGCTAGTCATATAAAGAGCGCTGTTTGATCAATGGCGAGATTGGCGAGGCTGAGAGGAGTTAGGAGTTTGGTGTTCTGAGTTGAACATTGGATATTCCTTATTGAGTATTTCGTCATTGAGTATTTCGTCATTGAGTATTTCGTCATTCTTCACCTCCTCCCCAGCCCCTCCCCGCACTCCCAATTCTTTAACTCCGAACACCTAACTCCAAACTCCCCACCCCTAATGGCATGCCGCCTGCTTAAATGATGGCATGTTGAAAAAAGCAACATATATTGGTGTGATCGTGAGCCTCGTTTTGGCGCTGGTTTGTCTGTCGCCGATGCGCGGGCAGGAGCCAGTTGCGGACATGCAGGGACCGCGCAAATTGAAGCAGCTCGAAGATCGTGCGGCTGAGAAAGAGGAGCTGAAGCAAAGGGTGGTCCAGCTTGAACAGGAGTTGCGCCGGTTGCGGATTATGCATGGCATGATCCAGCATAAAGAACTGGTGCGCCGTTCTTCCAAGCTCGAGAAAATGCAGCAGAAAGTTGACGATTACAACCAGGCTGTCCAGGTGGTCGAAGAACAGAAGGCCCAGATCAAGCGGTTGCGCGGTGTCCTGACCGAAAACAAGATCGAGGTCGAAGCCTATCCCGAACAGTTACAGCGATTGAAAAACGATTTCAGCCAGCTCAGCGAAACCCTTGCCCTTCTTGAAAAGGAGCATAAAGGTCTGACCAATACCCTGATTGAATTGAAAAAGGGAAAATACGAGTATTATGAGGTGAAGAGCACGCACGAATCCTTTTCCTCGATCGCTCGGTTGCCCAATATTTATAACGACGAAACGCGGACCAAAGAATTGACCGAGGCCAACCGCAAGCGGGTTGAGGATTTGGGTCAATTGAAACCCCATGAAGTGCTGGTGGTGCCCCGGTTCGAGCAGGGTCCTTATTATACGTGGTGATTTATGAGTTTCGATTGCAAACAGAAAAAAGTACTCCTGGTCGAGGATGAACCCTTGGCTCGTTGGGTGGCGCGCAAATGCCTGGAGCAGGCCTCCTGTTTCGTGTCCGAGGCCGAGAGCTGCGCCCAGGCGCAGGATATGCTGATGGCCAACGCATTCGATCTGCTGGTGATGGATCATCGTTTACCGGACGGCCTCGGCATTGACGTAATCCGCTGGTTTCGCAAGCAGGGGCGGACGCAACCTGTCCTGTTTCTGACCGCTGAAGCAGAGGTTATCGATCCGGCCATCTGCCGAACCCTGGGGCTTAAGGTGCTGTTGAGCAAGCCGGTTTCGACCGAGGCGCTACAGGAGGCGGTATTCCGTTTGATCAAGGAAGGCGCATCGGACGAGAAGGCGCTTCAGCAGGAAGGTCAAGGTGATCGACGCGAGGGACGCTACATTGTTCTGGAGGGCGGCCCGGAGTCTGTCGCCACCGCACTGGTCAAGGCGCGGGATCTTCTGGCGGTCGGCGAATGGCTCGCCATCGATCTCGACGGCTGGGACACGTGTCTGGACGAAACCTCCATGTCCGCGTTGTGTCAACTGGCCGAGCAGTGTAACATGGCCACGAACCGCCTGTGTCTGATCAGCGCCTGTAGAAAGGTCCATGAGCATTTGCACGAGACCGGGTTGGATCGCGCTTTTGACCTGGTTCGCGAAGTGCGTGCGCTGGGTGCGCTGGGACGCCGGCTTTCTTCGGTATGCGAGCGCATGGCCCTGATGGATAGTATTGTGGACCGTCAAGCTCAACCATGAAATCATGACGAACGAAATTATAGCATCGCGGAACAGGACAACGACAGGCGCTGGGCTTTCACCCGTGCTGCACCGCATGTTCCTGTTCGTCGTGGGTCTGGGTACGGCGCTGGCTCTTGGCACGGCTGTGCAGGCCGCGCGCAACTTGTACCGTAAGGTGCAGCGGCGCCAGGTTCGGGCCACGTTTGAAGAAGCCCTGCGCCTGGCCAATTACTATGGCGATACCCGGAACTATCCGCTGGGTCGGGCCTACCTGCGCTGGGCCTTGGATAATGCGCCTTCCATGAGTGCGCGGTTGCAGGCCTGTGAAGCCATGGGCACTTTTCTCATGGAATGGGGCGAATTCGAGCCATTCCCGCACCTGTTGAGTTCCTATCAGTATTTGACCACCACCATTTCGACCAATCGCTGGGCCTACCGCAACCCTGAAGAAATCCGGCGAGTATACAAAAAGTTGGTTCGCGTCTGCACCATGCTCGGTCGGCGCGAGGAAGAGGTGCGTTTCATCAACAAAGCCATGGATTTGACGGAAGATCCCAATACGAAAATCGACTTATACAAGAACCTGCACGACATTGGCCTGAAATCCGGGACCTGGGCCGAGCAGAATCGGCTGGCGCGCAAGTTGGAAACCTATATCGAAGAAATCAAGAAACTGTCCAAAGATGAATTGGCGGAGTTCGACCCCGGGGACTGGGACCAGGTGATCAAGCGTCGCAAAGCGCTTACCGCCGAGAAAGTGCTGCTGGATGATGCCTGGTTCGCCGAATACGTGCGCAGTGAGCCGGAAGTCCATTCGGATGTGCTGCGGCACGTCCTGCTGGAAGAGACGCTGCAAAGTTTCCGCGAACTGACCGAATACGATCAGGCCTGGTTGCATGACGACAGTCAGTTCAGGGTGGCGCGGCTGCTCTACCATGCCGAACGTTTTGCCGAAGCCAACGAGGCTGTCCAGGATTTTCTGGAAAACGAGCCGGATATTCACCTTTCTGATACGCTGCTGATCCTGATCGGGCTGGCCCGCTGGCGCGGCGATGCGATGAAGGCCCAGGATTTGATCCATCACTTTATCAACCGGTTCAAAGTGGACCGGCAGGCTGCCGACGAGATGCATCGCATTGTCAAACGCCTAGAAGAAGAAGGGCTGCACGAATCGGCCTTGAAACTGGTGGAGGATTATCTCCAGGTGCCTTGGCGCGATATCGATAAACCGCAATTCCTGGTCAAGGCCGCTGACTTGGCCAAGACGTTGAAGGATTACGACAAGGCCCGCCACTATTTCAATGAATTTGTCGAACTCAAGCCCAACGATGCCGAGTTGATCAAAGCGATTCTGGGCCAGGTCGACATTGCCATGGAACAGGAAGCCTATGACGAAGCCGACAAACTGCTCAGCAAGTATCTGGCCCATTCCCTCTATAAGAAAGGCCGCAAGCAGGCGATCTATAAGCTGTTTGACGTCAAGCGCAAGAACAAGGCGCCCCTGGTAGATGTCATGCTGACCGGCCTGGCTGCGGCCGAAGCGTTTCCCGAACACGAGCGCACTGCCGATACGCTTTTGCGTATGGCCATGGCGCTCGAACAGGTTGGTCTGTATGCCTATGCGGAAAACCATTACAATCGCATGGCCCTGTTGCAGATGGTCAGCGATTCCACCAACCTGATCTCCGAGGCGATCGGAAAAGCTACGCTAGGGATGGTTCGCTGCCTGATGCATAACGGCGACTTGGTGCGCGCCGATCACCTGTTGCGCGAATTGTGCAACAACTATGCCAGCGGTCCGATTCGCAGTGAAGCTGCTTTTCACTGGTCAACGGTCGCGTTTTACGTGGACCAGAACCGGGAAGCCATGCGCCGCCTGGATACGCTCGTGGATACCAATGCCGTGAGTACCAACATGTTGTTGAAAATCCAGATGCAGCGACGCCTGGTCCAGGCGGGCATGAAACAGCTTGGCGCAGAAATCAATAAGCAGAACCTGGCGGATCTGCGCCATTTCACTGACCCGGAAGATGCCGCTTTTGTGCGTCAGATGGCTAACGCGCACCTGGTGCTGTGGAAACGCCAGCGCGACTTGGCTGCCGCGGAAGCCTGGTTAAAGGGCATTGCCACCCTTCCGCTGGCGGAAAAACTGCCCTTGCACACCTATTTCTACGATTTGGCCGGCCTGGTCTTGAAACAGAGCGGCAGCGTGGATACGCTCCGCGAATTCCTGGACCGCAATGCGCTTTGGTTCCAGGAACGGACCGGCGATGAACTGGATTTATTGAGCACCATCGAGACCGTACGCGCGAATACACCCAGGATTTAATGAAGGAGACGCCATGAAAACCGAGGACATCATCAGCACATTGGTCAAATGCCGCGAGCGTTGCCGTCAACTCATGCGCTTGTTCCGGCGCATTATCACCGAACTGGAACAGACTGGCGCTGACCAGCCGGATCCGGAATTGATGAAAAAGGCGGATTTCATCCTGACCCAACTGCTGCTGCAGGTACGCGATCTGCCGCCCAAACCAAGTCATACCATTGCCGATCACGACCGCTCACGTGAAGCCGAGAGGCTGTTGAGCGAGATTGGTGAACTTATGGAATCCACGCTGGTCATCGAACGGGAGGTTCGCGGCCGCCAGTCCGGATCCGTGCCTGCCGCCGCCCTGGGGTTAACAAGGAGCTTACCATGACAACTATGCCGACCCTGCCGACCTTGCTGAACGTCAACCGTGAAAAGAGTGAAATACCGGGCATCCTGGTGGGCATCCGCAATGCCTTCGAGCTGTTCGACGAACAGAGTTCCCTGCTGCAGAATTCGTTCGACAACCTTAAGCGCAACCTGGCGGAAGCCAACAAGAAGCTGAACGACAAGAACAGGGCGCTCTCCGAAAAGGTGATCGAACTGCACGAGATGTCCGGGCGGCTGCATTGCATCCTGGAAAGCTTGGCTGACAGTGTGCTGGTGGTGGCGCCGGACATGACTGTGGAGCGTTGCAACCCAGCCGCGGAAAACCTGCTCGAACTCGGCCGGTCAGAGATCGAAAACAAGCCGTACTGCGCCATCATGAACAGCCTGGGCGATGCGGGCGCACTGCAGTGCGCTCTGGATAGCGGCGCAACCGTGCTGGACCAGGAGCGTATCCATGCCGCGCCCGAGGGCGATAAGATTCATGTACTGGCCAGCGTTTCGCCCATCCGCTCTTCCAAAGACGGCCAGATCATCGGCGCTGTTGAAGTGCTGCGTGACATCACCCAGTTGCGTATGCTCCAGGAGCGCGTCCATCATCAACGTCGGGTGGCGGCGCTGGGTGAGATGGCGGCCAGCGTGGCTCATGAAATCCGCAATCCGCTGGGCACCATCGAAGGTTTTGCGCGGCTGTTGAAAAAAGACTTGATCCAGAACTCGCTCGATCGTCACTCGCGGCTGGCCGCCAAGATCATCGAAGGCGTGCAGAACCTGAATTACGTCATCACCAACCTGTTGAATTACGCACGACCGCTGGCGCTGCAGAGTGAGCCGTTTCATGCGGCCATGCTGTTCGAGAGCGTGCGCGACCTGCTGGTGGATTTCGCAAAACGCGGCAAAGTCAACCTGGATGTACAGATGCCGAAAAACCGCACGAAACTGTGCGGCGATGTGCGCCAATTGCGCCAGGTGCTGGTCAACCTGGGGCGCAACGCCATTGAAGCCTGTCCCGAAGGTGGGCGCGTCCAGATATCGAGCCAGACAATCAAGCGTGTGGCCCAATTCATTGTGCGCGACAACGGTTGCGGCATTGCACCCGCGGACTTGCCCAATATCTTTGATCCGTTTTTCACCAAAAAAGAAGGAGGCACCGGTCTGGGCCTCTCGCTGTGTCACAAGATCGTGCAAGCGCACAATGGCGAGATCAAGGTTAACAGCACTGTCGGGCACGGTACCGTTTTCGTGATCGCCATACCGCAAAGGGGGGATGCATGATGGTCAACAGCATTGAAAACGCTCTGGTCGTGGATGACGACGCTTTGATGCGCGAATTCGTGGTCGAGACGCTGCGACGCAACAGCATCAAGATCACGGAGGTCAGCAATGGCCTGGAAGCCAAGAAACGGCTCGATGAGCAGGACTTTGACATGGCCTTCATCGATCTCAAAATGCCGGGGATGAGTGGCATGGAACTGCTCCAGTATATCAGCAGCAACGGGCTTAATACGCTGCCTGTGCTGATTACAGCTTTTGGCACGGTGGAAAAAGCGGTTGAGGCCATGCGTATCGGGGCTTACGATTTTTTGATGAAGCCTTTTTCGCCGGAACAGGTTGAGCTGATCATCAACCGCGCCCGTGACTTGGCTGAGTTGCAGGCGCAGAACGCTTATCTCAAGGAAGAACTGGGCTGGATTCTGCCCAAGGGGCGCAAGATCGTCGGCACCTCGCCGGCCATCACCAGGATGATGAGGGATGTGGCCCAAGTCGCTGCATCGTCGGCCACGGTGCTGATCACAGGGGAAAGCGGAACGGGCAAAGAGTTGGTCGCCCTGGCCATTCACTCCATGAGTGCCAACAGTAACAGTCCGTTCGTGCGCATGAACTGTGCGGCCGTGCCGGAGACGTTGATGGACAGCGAACTGTTCGGGCATGAGCGCGGTGCATTCACCAGCGCTATCACACGCAGGGTCGGTCGTTTCGAACTGGCCGGCGACGGTTCGCTGCTGCTCGATGAAATCAGCGAGATGCAGGTCGGTTTGCAGGCCAAGTTGCTGCGCGTCCTGCAGGAGCGTGAATTCGAGCGTGTCGGCGGCACGCGCACCATCCAGACGCAATGCCGCGTGATAGCTTCGACCAACCGCAATTTGAAGGAATATGTCGATGACGGCAAATTTCGCGAAGATTTATACTACCGGCTCAATGTCGTGCCCATTCACATCCCGCCGCTGCGCGAGCGCGTGGAAGATGTCCCGTTGATGGCCGATTCTTTTATCCAGCGCTTCTCGCGCCGCCGCACGGGCGATGCGCCCCGTTTCAGCGACGAAGCTCTGGGACTTATGCAGGCCTATACCTGGCCCGGCAATGTGCGCGAGTTGGAAAACCTGGTGGAACGCTTATGCGTGATGGAAGATGGCTCTGTGTTCAAATCGGCCATGCTGCCGCTCGAGATCCGCATGGCATCCGGCGCTGCACCGTCGGCGCCATGCGTGCGGACGCCTGTCGTTGTCGAGGCTCTGCCGCAAGATGATGAGCCGACTGTGGAACTGGAAGTCGAAGAAAAAGGGAGGCCGGAGCAGACCGAGGAGGAAGTTTTTCTGATGGCCGAAGTCGAGCGGCGCACCATTATCAAAGCGTTGCGCGCAAGTAGCCGCAACCGCAGCCAAGCCGCTGAAATGCTCGGTATCAGCATCCGTACCTTGCGCAACAAGCTGAACCAGTACCGCACCGAAAACACGCTTCCGGCTGAATTTGTTTGAGCGTCCAAGGGCGCATCTCCAAGTTGCAAAGCAGTCGGAAGGGCTTTCGATTTTTTAGCTTACCCCGGTGAATGGGATCGGCAATCGACCTTCATTCTGTCAATTCGCGCAGATTCTTTTGCGAACCAAACGATTTAGGGTTCACGGGAAAATAACATGACATTTTGTGGAGTCAAGCTGCCCGGCCCAGCAAGGCGCAAAAACGCAGGAATATTGGAATATTTCGAGTTTTTGCAACGCCGCTGGATGGGATGGTTGGCCCTCAAAATGGCATGTTATTTTTCTGTGGGTCCTCAGGCCCTGCGCCTCATGCCTTGACAACCTTGTGGCCTCGTTTATGATCTTTGCCAAAAAAAGGTTTTTGACATGATAAGAAAGATCCTTTCGTACGCCGTGGCATGGACTGTTTCGATGCTGGCAAGCTATGTGCTTTTTGCGCAAGAAGCAGACCAAGCGTTCGACAAAGCAAGGGACGACGCCGGCCAAGCCACGGCCTTTGGATGCTTTATCGGCAGAACCGAATTGACCACGCGTTATGTGTGCGCACAGAACTACATGACCGGCGCAAGGTCCAATGAAATCAACGCAACATTTGTCGTATCGCTCTATATCAGGTCAACCCGGTACAAGATCGAGGATCTCGTTACGACCCGGTACAGTGCGAGTGTTCATCGCACCAAAGCCCACGCGGCTGAGCATGCGAGAAAGGCGCCGGAACTTTTTGCCCTCGTATATCAGGATGGCGAACAGCACGATGCACAGCCTTGTGACCTGTTTGCCTATTGGCAGCATGTGTCGCAATACTATGGAAATATGAAAGAGCCCAACGATCTGTTGGGCGTTTTCGCGACGCAAATCAAGTGCATCGATCCGGATGCCGTCAGTCTTCAACGACTGACGGGCAGTGCCTTTCTGCCCGTTATCAAGGAAAAAGGCGAGATGACGCTTAAACCGTTGGCGGAGCACGCAGGTAAACCGATCATGTTATCGAATGGTGCACGGATCGAAATCGAGAAACTGGACCAGGTTCCGCCCGCGACCATTCGCTATACCCTCGATCCCGATGACGAACGGTTATTGGGCGCTGAAATAACGTTTTTCGATGCCGATGGTCAAAATCTCCAGAAGTGCGGTGGATCTTCCTCTTATCGTGGCGATGTCCAAATCTGCTCGTATACTTACCTCGGTGTGCCCGAGGATGCTTATGCGGTGATTACGTATCCCACCCGTATCGAGGTGGTGGAAATCCCGTTCGATTTCACGGATGTTCCAATATCAGGGATTGTCGATGACGAGATAGATCGCTTACGCTGATGTGCTTTACGGAAGAAAGGAGTTCAGCAAGTCCATGGAAAAAGATGTTTTTGTCAGTATGATGCTCTGCGGTTTGGTTTTTGTGAACGGATCGGCTTTTGCCCAGGACAAACGGGAGGAGAATCGTGACCTTGCGCAATCCCCACGCTTTGTGTGCGCATTGAAACAGGGAACGCTGACGTTCAGTGTTCGTCAGGTAGTTGACTTTGCCACGGGCGACATAAAGACCATGACCAACGCTGCCCTGAAGCTCGAAATTCTGGTCACCTCGCCTTCAAGCAGCTTTGAGCAGCTTGCTATAGCCAGCAAAACCAGCTCGCATAACACCTACGTAAGCCCCGGTAAAATAGAAAAACAGGTGAGAAAAGGGCCTGTAATGGTGCTGGATAAGCTTCGATACGGCGGGAATGACGTCAAAATTAGGGGCAACAATTCCTACTGGAGCGTTTTGAAGTATTACAAAAAGGAGCGGCCGGAAGGGGCGATCGGTAGCTTTACTACCCAGATACACGGTCTTTATCCGTTTCTGGAACAGCTTGACGTGGTTGTCGGACGCATCTTCATCCCTCTCCTCAAAGAGAAAAAAGAGATGGAACTCAAACCTCTGACCGATTATCTGGACAGGAAGATCGATCTGTCGAATGGGTGCGAGGCGACCATTCGCATTAAAAATGGCACTACCGTCGATTATTCGATCCTGTCCCGAAAAGGGTATTCCGCTGAAATTAAGCTGTACACCGCAGACGGGGAACCACTTCGGTCGCATAACGCCCATTCGTCGATCGGCCGCACGGTTTCCAATGGGCAATGGCACTATAAAACCATCCCGGATGGTGTCTTTGCTGTCATAACCTATACGGCCGGGATCAACGTCCAAGAGGCGTCTTTCAGGTTCACGGAAGTCCCGATTCCCGGACCGGAATTCTGAAACATATATGGAATGAACAAAGAAAACATTCCAGGGAGTAACGAGTAATAAAAAAATGTCAACTATTAGCGTAGCGCATTCGATTGGAGCAGTAAGGCAACCAAGTCAGAACGACTGTTGGGCCGCATCATTGGCCATGGTAGTAGGGCATCGTGACGGTCGTCACCCGTGGGTCAGCCATGTGAAGCGAATCGCAGCCAATGCAGGCGTCCGGCTGAATCCCAACGGCTCCATCCCCCGCGGCAATGTAGCGAACATCAGGGCGCTGGCCGGGGCCTTACGCCTTTGTGTCCACGATGTACGTGCGATATCAGCTTCAACGTAGCGCTGGCACACCGTATGCTGAGAAAAGGCCGCCTGGCCATTTTCGGCGATTTCCAATACCTTAACGCATCCCAGCGCTTTCATGTCATCGCAATATACCGCCTGTTCGGCGACGGCACAGCCGGAGGAACAACAATCTCCTTCATAGATCCATTTGTCGGCCGCTACCAGAACATGACCTTCGACAGGTTCTACGACGCCGAAGGCGGCCAATCCTTCCTCGTAGACCCGCATTTCATACTTGGAAGATAAAGAAGTAGCGTTCATCTCCGATGGACAGACCAGACAAAAACACCGGAATAAACCATGGATCTCGTGGATCTTGAGCCACGGACAGGCGATAAAGCTCCATGGCGAAACGGCGATCAATCGCGCCAGTCGCCAGATCCTTCTCGATCCGGGCAGGTGGCGCTCTTGTATCCTGGGGTGCCTCGACCACCGGATCGAGAGTTGCGTGATCCTGAAGTTTTTTGCGCAGCGTTGCAAGGTGGTATTGGTCCGCACCGTAGACCGCCATGCGTTGATCTTGTCCAGAGCATGATAGGAGGAGCGCTTCTGGAAAGCCAGGTGGAAAAGGACGAGGCTGAAATCGAAGTGCAGCGCACCATAAACAAAGGTACGGTCCGTCCTTGGATAAACGGCTGGCTTCCCTGAAAATGAAAGTTCAAGAACATTGGTTTAACTCAAAACGAACCTTAAGAAAGGGAGTGTCATGGACATTTTAGCCAGAGTCAAACGTCTGCTGACCATTAATCTCAGCACGATCTTGGAGAAAGCGGAAAATCCGGAAGCCGAATTCAAACTGCAGATCAAAGAGTTGGAAAAGGCCATTGAAGAAGCCCGGCACGCGTTTTCGCAATACACGGTCAGTTGCAAGAAAATCGAGGTCGAATTGCAGCAAGCCAAACGCCTCGGCGCGGAATGGGCCCTGAAAGCCGAAAAATCACTGAAAATGGGCTGCGAGGACATGACCCGTAAGGCGCTCGAGGAAAAGCTCAAGACCCAGAACATGATCCAACGACTCGTACCCGTGGTGCAGGAGCACACGCAGACCTGCCAGGAGTTGAAGCAGAACCTGCTGAAACTGCACGACCAGCATCATGAAGCGGAGTTGAAACTCAACGAATTGCAGACGCGCCAGCACGCCGTGGAAGCGCAGCGTTCCATGCACCGGTCGTTGCAAAAAGCCGATGTCTTCAGGGAAGGACTGGATTTCGACAAGTATGAAGATCATGTCATGCAGCAGGAAGTGGAAATGCAGATCCAACGGGAGATGCAGGGCACGCCCGGCGCTCTCGACTAGGCTCTTGACGACCGCATCCGCAAAATGGATGTCGGAGCCGAACTGGAAACTCTAAAAAAGAAGCAGTTATCTTGAGATGCAGCTATGGATGCAGTCAGCTATGGATGCAGTGGATTGACATCATAACCCGAAATCCAAAATCTGAACTCCGAAAACACCATGGGATTGATCGCCCGCTTAAAAAGAATAAAAACGTTTATTCTTCCTCTTCGACAGCCAGCAGTTTTTTCACTATTTCCAGCGCTTTGTCGTAATCGCCCGGGCTGGTCACATAGAAATGACAAGGTTTGGCAACGATGGCTTTTACCCTGTTCATCAATTTGGAGTCGAACGGATTAAGCACGGCAATCAGGTACTCCGAAGAAATGGCTTCAAAAGGCATGGCGCCGTATTTGATCATCATGTTGAGCGGTAGAACTTCGACGACTTCCTTGCGCACTTCGAAATTAAAGAGCGAAATGTAGGGAAGCTTCGATTTATTGCAAACATAATTGACGATTTTATCCGCATATTTGTATTCCGTATCGTACATGACGTGGAGCAGGGTGTTGGGCACATCCATTTGCTTGGACGTCATTTCGGTCAGGTCATGCGCCAGCCTGGAATAGTCGTCTTTATTCAATTGCCCGTCTTCGAACAGGGCCCAGGCAAATGCGATTTCGGTGGCAATATTGGACGATCTGGCGCTGGGATCCTCTTTGGCTGCTTGTTCGTAAGCTTCGTTGCGCCCGCTGGTCTTGCCCAGTTTGGTCTGCAGTTCCTGAGCTCTTATGCCGGCTTCCGGAAAGGAATCGCTGAGGAACATGAGTTTATCGATGATATCGATGATTTTGTCCTGATCGTCGTCCGCGGATATGGAATCGGAAAGACGCATCAGGTATTTGAGCGCATTGGAGGTGTCGCCCATGCCGATGTAGGCTTCGTACAGGGATTCCAGTGCCAGGCGGTCATCCGGCATGATTGCGAGGATCTGCTGAAAAGCCGAGATGCTCTGGACAACGTCGTCTTCTTTGCTTCTGTTACCGCTCATGTTATTTTTAATCTTCTCTTGAATATTTTTATTGGAAAATCAACCTGATCATTTATACTTATGTTTAATATAGCAGATTGTTGCGAATAACTAAAATAAAAATCATCATAATTTATGGAGACGGGCCGTGGCAATGAATGACAGAGGGGCAAGCAGTCTTGCCGAGGTATTATTACGGCGTCGTGCCATCACGCTGGAGACGCTCAACGAAGCCAGGAGCGAAGCAGAGGCTGCCAACATCCGCCTGGAGCAACTGCTGATCAACAAGAAGACCATATCGGGCGATGAAATGTCGTTGAGCATCAGCGATTACCTGGACATGCCGCCCATTTCGCTGGCGCATTTCACGCTTTCGCCCAACCTGCTGGAGTTGATCTCCGACAAGTGGCTCAAGCAATTGCAGGTGGTGCCGGTGGCCAAGATCGGCCACTCGCTGAGCGTAGCCATGGCCGATCCGTTCAACATCAACGGTATCGATATGCTGCATTCGCTGACCAACCTTGAAATTCATCCCATGGTCGCTCAGGAGCATGAGGTCAAGGCCATCCTCGATAACCTAGCCCAGGAAGCGTCCACAGGGCTGGAGGACATTCTACGCGACGTGGAAGACGGCGAGGATGTCGAGTTTGGCATGGACCAGGGCGACGATGTCAGTCTCGATGAAATCATGGAGATCGCCGAAGAGGCGCCGGTTATTCGTATCGTTAATTCGATCATGGTCGAAGCGCTGCGGCATAAATCCAGCGATATCCACATCGAGCCCATGGAGAAGAGCCTGCGCCTGCGTTACCGCACGGACGGCATCCTGGTGGAGAATCCGAGCCCGCCCAAGCGGCTGCATCCCGCGATTATCTCGCGAATCAAGATCATGTCCAACCTGGACATTGCCGAGCGCCGGGTGCCTCAAGACGGTCGTTTCAAGATCAAGGCCCTTGGCAAGGAAGCGGATGTGCGCGTCAGTATTCTGCCCACCGTGCACGGCGAAAAAATTGTCATGCGTTTGCTCGACAAGGCCAACTTGAAGCCCGGTCTCGATGCGCTGGGCCTGGATCCGCGCGCCCTGGACAACTTCAAGTATGCCATTGGGCAGCCTTATGGCATGATCCTGGTCACCGGTCCCACCGGCAGCGGGAAAACAACCACGCTCTATTCCTGTTTGCAGGATCTGAACACGATCGACGTCAACATCAGTACGGTCGAAGATCCGGTGGAATACCAATTGCCCGGCGTCAACCAGGTGCAGGTCCATTCCAATGTGGGTATGACTTTTTCAGCGGCCCTGCGCTCGCTCTTGCGCCAGGACCCGGACATCGTTATGGTTGGTGAAATTCGTGACGGTGAAACTGCGGAAATCGCGGTGAAAGCCGCCTTGACCGGTCACTTGGTGCTCAGTACGCTCCATACCAATGATGCGGCAGGCGCCGTGGCCCGTCTTAATAATATGGGCGTGGAGCAGTTTCTGCTGGCTTCCTCGCTGATCATGACGCAGGCGCAGCGTTTGTTCCGAAAAGTATGCACTGCCTGCCGCCGCGAAATCGAGATGCCGCAGGAACTCCTGCGCGTCAACCAGATGGACCCTGACGAGTTCGCTGACATCCAGTTCTATGAAGCTGTCGGTTGTCCCAAGTGCTCGAATATCGGCTACAAGGGACGGGCCAGCCTGATGGAGATTCTGCTGGTCGACGACTTTATACGGGCCACGATCGCCAAGGATTGCAATGCCAACAGCATCAAGAAGATGGCCATTGATAACGGGATGTTGACCTTGCGCGACCTCGGTTATCAGAGGGTGAAAGAAGGCGTATCCACCCTTGAGGAAATCCTCAGGGTCACCAGCGGCGGATAACGATTGCCGGAAAATCAGGAAAGAAAAAGCGGTCAGGGTTGTGTTTTTCAATGCATGATGGTATAAAGTAGACGGAGATTAACTCAAACGATCTAAACTGGGAGAAACGATATGGCCGTTGCAGCAGCCGCCAAAAAAGGCGATGTCAAGAGTAAACATGATCGGCGAGGTTTGAAAAAAGTCGCTGGCGCTGGAAAAATCCGTTCCAAGGAGTTGCCCATGTTCAGCCGGATGATCGCGGCGATGCTGGATTCGGGTATACCATTGGTCCAGGCCCTGGCAGCCCTGGAGGAGCAAACCACCAACCGCTCGTTCAAATCCGTGATTGGCGGATTACGTGCCCGCATCGAGGGCGGCGCTGAATTTTCCGTAGCCCTTTCGGAATATCCCGATGTGTTTAATGAGTTGTACGTGAATATGATGCGTGCCGGTGAAGCCGGCGGTTTGCTGGCTGAAATCGCTGGACGCGTGGCTAAGTACCTGGAAGATACCGAATCGTTGAAGCGCAAAGTGCGTGGCGCCATGATGTATCCCATAGTGGTCATGATCATGGCGCTGGGTATGGCCGGCGCCATGATTATCTGGCTGGTGCCTGTGTTTAAAGACATCTATGCGGATTTCGGTTCGGCTCTGCCCGGTCCGACCCAGTTTCTGGTCGCGACCAGCGATTTCATCCGCGGCAATGCGTTGCTCGCCGTCGGCGTTGTTTTCGTCATCGTGTTCGCCATTCGCACGTTCGGTAAAACCAAGCAGGGCGCCTACTTCTTCGATAATGTCATCCTGCATTTCCCCATGATTGGCGAACTGGCCACCAAGATTTCCATGGCTCGTTTTTCCGCCACTTTTGCCCAGTTGATTCACAGCGGAGTGCCTATTCTGGAATCCATGGATATTGTCGCTTTTGCCATGGGCAACAAAGTGTTGGCCAAAATCGTGATTGAAGCCAAAAGCACCATCGAAGGCGGTGAATTGCTTTCCACCGAACTGGAAAAACATAAGGAATTCCCTAAAATGCTGGTGCGTATGCTCAGTGCCGGCGAACAAACCGGTAAGATGGATGAAATGTTGGCCAAAGTGGCCGAGTTTTATGAAGAAGAGGTCAAGACAGCGCTGGAAGGATTGACGTCCATCATCGAACCGCTGCTCATGGTCTTTCTCGGGGTGGTTGTCGGCGGCATCGTGCTGGGCATGTTCATGCCGTTGTTCAAAATGAGTGAAATTCTCGAAAATTAACCAACTTTGCAATATGCTGCGGCAGGTCGTATTCTAAAGATTGAGAAAAATAATTTGTATATCGGCAGGTTGGTGGTATAGTTGTTGCATGATTATGGATAATTTGCTTGTTGGCCATTTTTTAGGGTGATGAATTATGCCGCGTTTACTCATAGTGGATGATGAACCTTCAATTTTAAACGTTCTGGCAACGTTGTTGCGCAAACAGGGCTATGAAGTGGTGCCCGAGGGCAACAGCGAAATTGCGGTGAACTTGATCAAACAGGAAAAGTTTGACTTGATGCTGACGGATATTAAGATGCCGAAGGTCAACGGGTTACAATTGCTGGCCGAGATGACCAAGCATCATCCTCAGACCGCGGTGATTCTTTTGACCGGCTATGGTTCCGTGCAAACCGCGGTTGAAGCCATGAAAGGCGGGGCCTTCGACTATATCACCAAACCTTTCAAGGTCGACGAGTTGCTCATGACGGTGAAGCGCGCCATGGATTACCATAACGTGGTGGAAGAAAACGTTGACTTGAAGGCCAAGCTTGAATCGCGTTTCAGGTTGGACAATATCGTGGCGGTCAGCGATTCCATGCGCAAGGTGTGCGAAATGGTCGAACAGGTGGCGCCCACCGATGCCACGGTCCTGATCGTGGGTGAGAGCGGCACGGGTAAAGAACTGGTGGCCAAGGCGATCCATACCAGCAGTCGACGTAAGGACAAGAAGTTCATTGCCGTCAATTGCGCGGCCATGCCCGAACCTCTGCTCGAGTCGGAGATGTTCGGTCATGTCAAGGGCGCTTTTACCGGTGCCTCGGTCGATAAGACCGGTCTTTTTGAAGCAGCCAACAGCGGCACCATGTTCCTTGATGAAATCGGGGCCATGCCTCAGAGCATTCAGGCCAAGTTTCTGCGCGTCTTGCAGGACAAGCAGATCCGCAAAGTCGGCGGTACGGACAGCACTACCGTCGATGTCCGCGTGGTGGCCGCTACCAATGAGCCCCTTGAAAACAAGATCAAGCTCAACGAGTTCAGGGAAGATCTCTATTACCGGCTGAGCGTAATTCCCATTGAAATACCGCCCTTACGCCATCGCAGGGACGACATCCTCGAGTTGGCTTCTTTCTTTATCCAGCGCATTCAGCAGGAAAAAAACGAAACTGAGCTGCCGATCATCGAGGCCGACGCACGCAATATACTGGAAGCCTATGACTGGCCCGGCAATGTACGTGAACTGGAAAACGCCATCCGGCATGCGGCGACTTTTGCCCAGAACAATATAATCCGCAAGGAAAATCTGCCAGCCAAAATCCTGTCTGCCGTTGGCAACGTGACCGTATCCAGTACCAAGACACAGGTCGAGGATTTCCGCGGCAAGTCACTTAAAGCCTTTCTAAGGGCCAAGGAAAAGGAATACCTGAGCGCCGTGATCGGCAACATGAGCGGCGACAAGGAGAAGGCGGCCAAAGCGCTGAAAATCAGCTTGGCCACGCTCTACCGCAAATTGCCCGAAGCTGAAGAGTAGAAACCGTGTGCACGCCAGCAGCTTATCGTGACGGGTCGGGATAGATACGGCCGTCCACCCAACGCATGGGCACGAGCGCGGGGCGCTCTTTGAACGTCACCTGTTTAGTGGCGATCTTTTCATGACCGCAAATGAAGACACATCCCCACCAATTGCCGCTGCGGTCCTGGAAAGGATTGCCGTGGCCGCCGCCGGTAATGCTGGTGTAGCGTTCGCCGTAAGGGCCGTGCAGATGGGGTGACGTTGCGATCACTGCGTCATAGCTGGCCAGCGCACCCTGGTTGTGGCCGTGGTGGCGGTAGGTGTAGCCGCCGTCCATTTCCCAGGACCAGATGGTGACGACCATGTGGTAGCGACCTTCGTGCTTGAAAAGATGCACGCCTTCGCGAGCCGGTTCGGGATTGAATGGTTTTTCCCAATGATGGCTCACTTCGAGCAGCCCGTCCAGCTTGTCGTTCAATCGCGCCACGTTGCCGTGCTGCCAGACGAAATAAACCTCGTCATCCTCCTCGAAAAGCTTGGCGTCGATGTAATTGGTGAGGGGGCAATCGGTGGTCAGTTCATAAGGGCCCTGGGCTTGACCGCTCCTGCTGCGCAGAATAAACGTACCTCCGAACAGGTCGCCCAGCCACTGGTCGCCGGGCGTGCCCATGTTGAAATTCATGCAACCGACAATGAAATAATTGTCGTGACGCCTGGAGTAATGAATTTTTGGCCCCCAGAACGCACGTTTGACCGGCACGTCTCTGGGTGGCGGCGTGTCGCGAAACTGTTCGGGCGTGACCAGGCGGTTGCCGTCCGGCGCATACACGTAATAATTGCGCATCCACTCCGCGCCCTGGTCCAGGGACCAAACCAGGCCCAGCTCCTCCCAGTGGACCAGGTCCGGCGACTTCCACAGACGCGCGCCGTCGCTGATGACCCAGGCCGGCGGGCGCGGAGCGCCGGGCGGGCATGTCGTACCGCTGAGATAATAACAACCATCGCGGCCTATACAGATATGCGGGTCCCGCATCCAATAATCGAACAGCGGTCGCGTGCCCGCCGGAATCTGGGTTGACGGATTGTTTACGTCAACATCGCCATATTTCATATCGTGCTCCTAATTGCGATCTCTTTCAAAACGCACATCTTAAGCACAAGGGTAACTTGCTGTCAACCCTAATGGTTCACGGGAAAATAACATGACATTTTGTGAAGTCAAGTTGCCCAGCCCAGCAAGGCGTAAAAACGTAGGAAAATTCGAATATTTCGAGTTTTTGCAACGCCGTTGGATGGGATAGTTGGCCCTCAAAAGGGGCATGTTATTTTTCTGTGGGTTCTAAACAACCATTTCAGGGGTAGTAGCGTGCTTTTGTCCGTGTCGGCCCTGTTGTGCGGAGCACAACCTTACCTGCACCAGCGTCCTTCGACCGTGGAATCGGTCAAACGTCCGCGCAATTTACGCAGGAATTTCGGATTCGCGGTTTTTGCCAGGTTTTGCTGGCAGTGCGGGTCTTCGCGCATGTCATACAGTTCTTCGGCGCCGCCGTTGTGTTTGACAAAAAGCACCTGGTGGTCGCGGATGGCGCGGTAGGCGCGGATGCTGATGTAGCAATGCTCGCGGATCGCGGTGTCATGATCGCGCAGCAATGGCATGTTGCGTGCGTCGATATTTTCCTGGTGCGGCAGGCCGGCCCAGGCGCACATGGTCGGGTTGAGGTCGAACAGGGAGATCAGCGCGTCGCTGCGCCCTGGTTCGATGTCCGGACCAGCCACCAGCATGGGTACCCGCGTCGACGGATCATAGGGCACGCTTTTGGTCCAGCGGCCCAGGTCGCCGCACATCTCGCCGTGATCCGAGGAAAAAGCGATATAGGTTTCGTCTCGCTGACCGCTGTCCTCCAGCGCCTGCAGGATGGCGCCGACCTGGTCGTCGATCAATTCGATGGCTGCGCAGTATTGACGTCGTGCGTGGCGCACATAATCTGGGTTGTTGACATTGTCGCCCACCGGCTCGGGCACGGTCGCGGCTTGGCAGCGCTCTGCGTATTCGCGCGGTGGGTCGAAGGGGTCGTGAGGGCCGACAAAGCTGACGAACATGTGCCAGGGATATTCACCGGTTCGCTCGCGGATCCAGGTCGCGGCGCGTCTGCCAATATAGCTGTCCTCGAAATCCGCGCTCTCCAGCACCGAGTCGGCTGCCATCCGGGCCTGGCGTGCGTTGCGCTGGTCCTGGTAGTCTTCGTG
The DNA here is from genome assembly GCA_964580325.1 of uncultured Verrucomicrobiota bacterium. Lineage (GTDB taxonomy): Bacteria > Verrucomicrobiota > Kiritimatiellia > CAYTQP01 > CAZOLK01 > CAZOLK01. The sequence goes on from CAZOLK010000034.1 coordinate 22,616, forward strand.
AAACGCTTTGAGCAGGCCCCTGTTCTCGAGGTAGTGCGAATACGGTCCGATGGGCGTGGGGCTGGAACCGGCGTGCATCTTGCCCTCGCATTCGCAGGGATCGGTAAAGCCCCAGGTATAGGTGCAGGGGCGTTGCCCTCGAATGCCGTTGTAGCTTTCGTACTTGGCCAGATCCAGTTTGCCGACACAGCCGACTTCGTAGCCCTGGTCACGCAGGCGCTGATAATAGGAGGGGACGCTGCGCGGCAGATAAGCGGTATTATCCAGCGCGCCGATGCGGTCGCTGTTCAGACCGGAGGCCAGGGCGATGCGGGCCGGTGAACACAGCGGCGAATTGGTGAAACAGTGGGTGAATACCTTGCCCTGAGCCGCGAGCCGGTCCAGGTTAGGGGTGCGCACGAAATCCGCGCCCATATAACCAATGAAGTCCCAGCGCCATTGATCGGCCATGATGAACAGGATGTTGGGTCGTTGCGTCTGCTTTTCCATTACGAAGCCCTTTCATTGTCATTTTACGTATAGCTATTTTTTTATTAATTTATGTTATTATGCCTTCTAATTTGATCAGGTTCAATTATCATGGATCGTGAAAAAGTTGTTTTAAAACGTAGACCTACGAGTACGATGAAAATAGTTGATGAAAAGACTTGGCTGGCGGCATTGCGCGACAGCGCGTACCGGTTGGATTTTCGGCATGCCATGCACGTGATCCAGCCGACCGACTGGATCGGTGTGGACGAGGTGATGCCTGACCACCTGGTTTTTATGGTGGAATCGGGCGCGGTCGAGGGTTGGGTGGGCAGCGTAGCGGTCTGTTTGGAAAAAGGCGATGCGGTTTGGATCGTGTTAGGGGTGCGTCGTCATTTTCGCTGTCCGCCCGGCGCTGATCGTACGCGCACGCGGCGCATTCGTTTCGCTTTGTATCTTAAACGAGAGCCGTTGTCTTTTTCCCGCAATGTCTTGCTGGGCAGTGGAATGTGGCGTCTGCTGATGGTGCACGGCATGATGTGCGACCGCGCGCCGGGTCAGGCTGCGACCTGGTTTGACGCGGAATTGCGTGCATTGCTGGCACTATGCTGGATCCAGTTCCAAACCCATGCCGGTCCCGGGCCGACGAACAGGTCGCGCACCCTGGATGTCGACGTTCGGCGCCGGGTCGAGGCTTGTATGCGCGACCGGTTGCTGCAGGGATTGACGCCCGCGGAACTTGCGTGTGAAGCAGGGTTTTGCCTGGATTATTTTTCGCGCCTGTTCCGCAATACGTATGGCCTGGCGCCACGTGGTTATCTGCTGAGCGAACGGCTGAACCAGGCCGCTGCTCTACTGCTGGACAGCCGGTTGCGTGTCAACGAGGTCTGCCGGGCCATCGGCGAAACCGATCCGTGCAAGTTCAATCGTCAGTTCCGCAAGCAGTTCGGCTGCACACCTGGCGTTTTTCGGAGCAATACAGCGTAATAGGTGTTTTTCTGATCGCAGACGGTCTGCGTCTTGAAAAACGGGATCAGAGGTTATAGTGAGCGGAGTTTACAAAATATATGGAGAAATGCATGAAAACGACGATACACAGTCCCCAGAGCCTATATGGACATAGGTGTGAGGAGGCAGTACAGCGAGTAACGCAACCTGGCAAGATGCTTCGGACTTATGTCGCTGTGTATAGACTGGTTCCGCTTATCGCCTGCATGCTGACTTTTGTCGTCTTGGCGGCGGATGCGCCATTCGATCACCTGCCGCTTGGCTGTAAAGTGACCAGAACCGTGCCGATCGACAAACAGGAAACTGCGGCCATCGGCAAGCGACTGGGCGTGTCGCTGAAATCGCTGTCCAACACTTTTTTGAGCATGAACGGGAAACACATCCGGGTGAATATCCTTGAGGCGGGCAGCGACGCGGATGCGGTCAAGTTACATCGTAAGATAGGCGGGACGAAAAACCATCCGGCTTTTTGCCTGCTTTGTGGGCGCCAGGTAATTGAATTTTGCGATGCCGACGTAGCCACCGCGGTAAAGACCACCTACGAACTCGGCTTCAAGCCAAAACCGGAAAAGCAGCGCTATCGCATCGAGGCCTATGTCGCCCCCATTGATCGTGCCGATTACATGGCTGGCAACCCGCTGTTCAATGTTTTTCTCAAGACCGATACACGCAATCCGAGCAAGGCATCGGTCGCCCAGATCAAGAAGCTATCCCAGGGATTCACCTTCGGTTCCACGCTGGTGTTGCGGTTGCAGCCGGAGGGTCGCGGCGTCTACCAGTTGACGCCCGAGCCATCCAAGAGCGAGCACCTGGCCCACGATCAGGTTAAGTACACGTTCGACAAGCCGCCCCAGGTGCTGGGCGTGCCGTACATCACGCTCAAAGCCGAGGTGGTCTGCAACGCCACGGGCCTGTCGCCAGGCGATCATAAAAGCGATCCCGCTTTGCTGGCAGCCACGCCCTGGTGGCCGGTGGACGATCCTGAAATACAGGCGCTGGCCGCCAAAATCATTGTCGGGTGCAAACATGACGAGGCCAAAGTGCAGGCCATCCTTGCCTGGCTGACGCCGAATCGGAACATCCGCTACGCGGGCCCTTCGGGTTCGCGTTGGGGTGTGAAAAAGGTGCTGAAACAACGCTATGGCCATTGCTGGGACTTCTCGGACTGCTTTATCACGCTGGCCAGAGCCGTGGGTGTGCCGTGCCGGCAGGTGGGCGGCTGGCTATACGGCATGAGCGGGCATATCTGGGCCGAAGTGCTGATCGCGGGAAAAGGCTGGCAGCAGGTCGATCCCACGGGCGGAGGAAAACTAAAGTGCGGCATCTATCACATCCCCTATTTCATCACCGAGGACGGCGAAATGCCCATCCTCTACCTGGCCATGCCACGGATCGAGGTGGTGGAATAGCTGATGACTGCTCATCATTTCACCGTGAAGTGAATGCTTAATTCCTTGCTGCGGATACCTTTGGCAATGGGCTTTAGATATACGGTGTAGACGCCGTGCTCAAGCGTCAACCATTGGTAATTGCCATAGCGGTCTCCAGCCAGCGTATAGGGATAAAAGTCTTCCTTGCCGTGTTTGAACGATGTGTCGTATTGCAGTCGATCAATGACGGGGGGGCTGGTCTCCACCACGAAATTGACGTTGCGCGTGGCCAGATCGCTCAGATGAATCACGGTGCCGTCCTGGATGTCGCTGTAAATCCCGATAAGGCCATGTCGCTCTTCGACCAGCGATATTTTTATCACTTCCAGTACCAGTTCGCCAGTGTGAATCGGTTCATTGTTGCGTATTTCGCCATACATGCCGGTGCGGATCCGCCGCTCCTTCTTGGATTCGGCATGGCGCAGGTTTACCTCGCCGTGCAGCATGTCCACCCGCGTGCGTTGCTGATTGTGGCGTAGATTGAAACGCGTACCCAGCACCGTCACCCGGCCATGCGGCGTATGCAAAACCATGGGCTTTTTCTGGGGCAGCACATCCGCGTGCAGACCGCCGCGTTTGATCTCGATCTGTTTGGCGTTCTGTTTCAGGTCAAAGACAACCTCGGAGTCTGCCAGGACGATGACCTTGGTTTTTTCTTTCATATAGCTAAGCTGGGCAAAAGCGATGGGTGCGGCGATGATGGTATCGCCGGGATAGATTATATCGCGACCGGTCGGTTTGCAGCGGTTGCCTTTACGCAAAATGGTGATCTTGCCGTTGACAAAGTCCAATCTGGCCATAGCCGGCAGGTTGCGCACCGGTTTCAGCGTTTCCAGTGCGGGTTCGTCATGGTTCGACGGCGCCGCGGCATGTTTCTGCGGTGTTGCGGGACCATGTAGCTGGTACATCAGCCCTAGCATCAAAAATACCATGGCGGCCGCGGCAAGCATCCAGCGCATGCGAAAAAGCGTATCCTGCTTTTTGCTTCGCAGACGCATGCTCGTTCTGGCTTCGCCGATCTGGCTTTCCAGCGTTTCGCTTTTCCGCTTTTTCAGGTCAGACGGCGCTTCGTTGCAGCGTGCCATGACCGAGGCGACAAAGTCCTCGTCAACGCGTCGATTGCCGCCGCGTTCCCATTCGCGCAGCAAACCGTCCATGAAGCGCTGGCGCCCCTCGAGTTCCGGATCATTGGCTTGCAGATGTTTTTCGTTCATCATTGATCCTTTATACGGTTTGGCCTTCACTGCTGATTCGAAACTGGATGCACTGCTGCAATTGATTGCGGATCCGTTCAAGCCGCTTTTTGACCGCCGATTCCGAGGCGTTCATCCGCTCGGCGATCTCCAGGCAACTCAAACGCTCTTCGTAAAACAAGGCAATGGTTTGACGAGCGCGCTCCTTGAGTTTGCGCAGGCATTGGCGCAGGGCTTCAAGCATATCGCCGAGCCCCTCTTCCACGCTTTCATCCCATTCACGGTAGCGCAAGTCCAGAACTTCAAGCGTCTGTTCGTCCATGGTGCAGAGGCGCTGTTTGCGGGTCCATTCAAAGTACTTGAAGCGCACGATGCCGCGTACCCAACTGCCGAAATTACGGTTGGGGTCAAACTGGTCCAGTTTCCGGAAAGCCACCACAAACGCGTCTTGCACCAGGTCTTCGGCAACGTCGCTACGCTGCGTCAAAGACAAGGCATAAGCCAGGATGCGCCGATGATGTTCGCGCACCAGAATCTCAAATGCTTTAAGATCCATCCTGTATTCTTCGCTGATCAACAAGGCTGCTGTCATAAACAACACATTTCTCGCACAATTCAATCAAATACAACTTAGCTTCCATGCTTACTTGCCGATTAACTCTTTTTAGTGACATTTTTTTATGCAACGTACGATTTTTTTCGACAATTACAGGTGCAATGTATGTTCAACTTGATTACAATTAGATAATTATGCGTAGTGATCGAGGCCGGATCGGTTGACTGGATAGAAAGGGATTCTTTACCGTCACACCCTGATATGTTTGCCCATGATTCAAGTCCTCAGAATATAAAATGTGACAACCTGTCCGTTCTGCCTCGGCGATAATCAGCGCCGCGATGCTTGTTCTTTTCAATGGCACGCTTACGTGCTTTCTTCAGGATGGTTTCATCCACACTTAAGGTTAGGTTCGTCATGGAATTTTACTCCCATATTAATAGTCTTTTTATCACAATCCACTAGTTCACATAAAAAGGTTATCACATATTATGTGTATCTTCAAATATTTTCAAACTCCAACGCTTGACAAGCTGCCAGGCAGGAAGACTTGGCCGGTTATGGCGTTCGCGTGTATAGTCTAAGCGCGTGAGCGTTTCATCGACACCTGGAGGAGTACCATGATGAGCAAAGAACAAAAAGCGTGCGACGTTGTGGTGGCCGGGCACCTGTGCCTCGATGTATTGCCGGACTTGACCCATGTCAAATTGAATGCGCCGAACGATTTCCTGGTGCCGGGCAAGCTGCTTGATACTGGGCCGACCGCCATCAGCACCGGCGGGCCAGTCAGCAACACCGGTTTGAACTTGATCAAATTGGGGATCGACACTTCGCTCATGGGTAAGGTGGGCGACGACCCGTTCGGCAACCTGATCCAACTGCTGCTGCGTCAGGACTGGGGCGTGACCCAGGGCATGATCGTGGATAAAACCGTGGCCACGAGCTATACCGTTGTGCTGACGCCGCACGGCTATGACCGCATGTTCCTGCATTGCCCTGGCGCCAACGACACGTTCTGCGCCGACGATATCGATGTCGACCTGGTCGGCAAAGCCAGGTTGTTCCACTTCGGCTCTCCGCCACTGATGAGGCGTGTACGAGGATGAAGGCGAGCAATTGATCGAGAGCTACTGCCGCGTGCACGAAAATGGGGTGATTACGTCGCTGGACATGGCCCTGCCGGATCCCGACTCGGACAGCGGCCGCGCGCCCTATGCCGACATCTTCATGCCTAGCGCCGAGGAAATGCTGTACATGCTGGAGCGCAACCGTTTCATGGAATGGCACCGGACCAAAGCGAACTGATCCCGCATTTCACCGGTGACGACATGCATCGTTTATCCGACCAACTGCTTGGCATGGGTGTCAAAATCCTGTGCATCAAATGTGGCCCGCGCGGGTATTACTGCCGCACGGCCGGCAAGGACCAACTGGCCCTGATCACCACGGCCGGGCGACTTGACTCCACAAAATGTCATGTTATTTTCCCGTGAACCCGTGAACCCGTGAACCCTAAGTCGATATTGTTTGACTTCTGTTTGGAATGGAATACACTATTTGTAATGGCAATGGTGTTAGTGTTTCTTATTTTAATTTACTGTGAATTCACATTACTTTTTTTAAACGGGGCATTATGAGTGCTATGAACAGTGATCGACGTGTGCAGGTATCCGCAAACCTATTGCTTTATGTCTTTCTATCTTCCGTTTTGGTTTGGTCCGGCGATCTCGGCGGCGAAGAACCGGTGCCGGCGTTGAGCCTGAAACCCGGTGACTCCGGGCGCGGTGCACTATGGACGGCCGAGGACCTGGATTTGCTGAACATGCCAGTGGCGGAAATCAGCCAGGCCGAAGTGTTCAGCGCGGCCAAGAAGCCGGAAGGTTTATTTGTGAGTAAGTCCGCGGCCTATGTGATCAGTAACGAGGAAATCCGACGTTCCGGGGCCACGACCATTCCCGATGTGCTGCGTCTGGCACCCGGAGTGCAGGTGGCTCAACTCAATACCACGAGCTATGCGCTCAGCATCCGCGGGTTCAATTCGGCGGCCAACGACAAGATGCTCGTGATGGTCGACGGGCGCAGCGTCTTTTTGCCCATCTATACCGAAACGCGCTGGGGCATGCAGGACATTTTGTTGGAGGATGTCGAGCGCATCGAAGTGATTCGCGGACCGGGCGGCACGCTCTGGGGCGCCAACGCGGTCAATGGTATTATCAACATCATCACCCGCCACAGCCGCGATACCCAGGGTGCTTGGTCCGCTATGCGCTTGGGTACGGAAGAGGATCTGTACGCCGCGGCGCGCTATGGCGGACATATCGGCGATGATACGTTTTATCGCATTTACGGGAAATACGCGGATAGTGGCGACATCGTCAACGAAGACGAGGAGCATCCCTCGCTACAAAACAATGTGCACAACAGACGGGTCGGCTTTCGGCTGGACTCGGTGCTGGCCGGTACGCCGCATCACCTCAGTTTGCTGGGCCAGGCCTATCACAACGACTATGCATACCATGTGCCCCTTTTCTTGTTGACGCCGCCCTACAGCCGGTTGATTTTCATGGAGGAAGATCTGGAAGGTTTCAATACGCTGGCGGAATGGTGCTGGGCGCCGCGGCAGGCGATAACCATCAAGGGTCAGGTCTATTACGATTATGTCAAATTCAAGACGGATCTCTCCGAGTTCGATGTGCATACGCTCGACCTGGACCTGGAGCAGCATTTTGCCTGGCGAGCGCACGAGTTCATTGTCCAGGTGAATTATCGCCTGACCAGCGATACGATCAACGACAAGGAGAAATGGGTCAAATTTGATCCATCCTCTTTTGATATGCGCATCTACAGCTTGGCGCTGCAGGATGAGATCACGGTACGCTCCAACCTGTGGTTGACCCTGGGCGCGAAATACGAGTATGACAGTTTCTCCAAGGGTGAGTGGATGCCCAATATCCGTCTGGGCTATATGCCGGACGCACACCGGCGCCATTTTCTCTGGGCCGCGATCTCGCACGCGTTCAATATCCCGTCCCGGGCTTACCGCCATGCATCGAATCCCATCAGCTTGTACCCGCCCGGCATGGCGCCGCCGCCTTATGACACCCTTGCTGTCCCGGGCGTCATCACCAGCAACGGCAGCAACGATTACAATTCGGAGAAACTGGTCGCATATGAAGTGGGCTATCGCTTCCGGCCCGCCAACAACTTGTTCCTCGATGTGGCCGCTTTTTACAACGATTATGTCGATCTGAAAGGTTTCGAGTTCGATCAGGACGTGATCTTGACCGAACCGACGCCTTACCTGGACCACCGCACCGTGAGCGAAAACAGCTTTCACGGCGAATCTTACGGCGGCGAATGCGCGCTGATCTGGGACCTGGTCAGGGACTGGCGCCTGAAAACCGTCTACACGTTCATTGACTTGCATGTCTCGCCCAGGGATGTCAGTACCGATTCCTATTCCGAAGCGCTGCGCGAGGGCAGCACGCCTCAGCACCAGTTGTCGGTCGGGTCGCTCTGGAAGCCTTATAAGCGATTGGAACTGGACCTCTGGACGCGTTACGTTGATTCACTCAAGGACATTGCCGGAAACAATGTGCCGGGCAATAGTATTGACAGTTACCTGACCCTGGACGCCCACGCCTCCTGGACGCCCAGCGACGAATGGCGGATCAGCCTGGTGGGCCGCAACCTGCTCGATCACCGTCATCGTGAGTTCAATGTGCTGGAACTGGAACGCAGCCTCTATGCGAAATTGGAATATATGTTTTGAAAAACTATCTACCACACCGTAAAATACAGTTTGGATCGATTTGTGAACAAACTGTGACCTTTTTATTAAGAAGATGGATATGGCAAGATATTGTGGATGGAACGTATACAGCGGCTGGTTTGATTGATGCATGCCGGTTCGCTCATGCAATGGTTGAACTGGCTCTATGGCCGCTTCTCTTAAACCGCTGGGATTTCGCCTGTGTACGGTCGGACGCATCGCGCTTGCGGTAGTATATGTTCTATTGCTGTCAACTCTTGTTGCCTTGCCTCAGTTGACGTCTTCACCGCCGCCTGTTCCCGAATATAAGATGAAGGCGGTTTTTCTCTACAATTTCGCCAAATTCGTCGAATGGCCGGACCAACATTTGTTACATGGCGAAATTGTCATCGGCATTATGGACCCGAGCGTATTCGGCGATGCTCTATCCTTGATAGAAGGGCGGCGGGCGAAAAACCGCAAAGTGGTGATCAAAACATGCAACTCGATCAAGGATGCCGAGGTCTGTAATATTCTATTTCTGAATACGAACAACGCTTATCAAATGGACTCTATTCTGGCGGCTTTGCGCGATAAGCCGGTCTTGACCGTAGGTGAAGCCGCCGGGTTCTCCAAAAGGAAAAAAGGTCACATCAATTTTAAGATCAACGGCAAAAACCTGCGTTTTACGATCAACCTGAAAGCATCCAGAAAAGCGGGGCTCAAGATCAGTTCGCAACTGCTCGAGGTGGCTGAAAAGGTTTATCAGTAGTGGCCGGCGCGCGTTCTTTCGTTCCTTCCTTTGGAACATGGACCGACACCAAATCATCCACCGAGAATAGGCGACAAGTGTATCTATGCCGCTGCTCTGGCCGGCGACGGCAAGATCTACTACGACTACTACTACTACGTCTCCATCACCGGCGGGGTTTACGTTATTCCCGCCAAACCGGAATTCACGGTGCTGGCCCTGAACCGGCTGGAGGATGACAGCAGTTGGTTCAACGCGGCGCCCGTGCCGCTGCCAGGAGGCCGCCTGACACGGTCGAAGTGGCCACGCCCGCCTTGCGCGCCACCTGGGTCACGGTTGTCATCGTACTTGTACGCATGATTCGACCCTTATAGATGAGCATGCGTTTGTTCTTCATCGGTGTATCCCCTTACTTTGCGCTGCGCCACAGGTCGCGCACGTTGCGCAGCATGTGCAGACCGATCTGTTGGCTTTTCTCCGGGTGGAACTGAAACGCGGCTACGTTGCCGCGCCAGACCATGGACGTGTAGTCCAGGCCGTAATCGGTCGTGCCCGCTATCAGATCCTGGTCGGTGGGGTCAACGTAATAGGAGTGGACAAAATAGACGAACACACGATCCGGCACATCGCGAAACAAAGGGCAGTCGGGTTGGGTTTGGTGCAATCGGTTCCAGCCCATCTGCGGCACTTTCAGGGCCGTATCGGCGGGGAAACGGCGCACTTTGCCTGGGATCACGCCCAAACCGGGCACGCCGGGCGCTTCCTCGCTCTCCTCAATGAGCACCTGCAATCCTACGCAGATGCCCAGC